>DATANR010000273.1:0-42113 GCA_036266155.1 Gemmataceae bacterium
CTCGGCTCCGCTCGCCCGGATTAGTACTTGATGTTCACCTTCTCGGCCTGCTTACGCAGCGTATCCAGAATCTGGCTGTCGAATCCGTCCACCTTGCCCTTTTCCTTTTCCTCGGCCTGCTTCTTGGCGATGAACTCAAGCCGCTTCTTGTCGAGGTCGAGGGCCTTCTTCTTGAGTTCCTCACGGTCTTTCTGGAGCTTCTCGACGTGCGCCTTGCGTTCTTCCGGCTTCATCTTCTTCATGTCGTCGGGCAGTTGCTCTTCCTTCACCTCGTTCAGCTTGAGCTTGCCCTCTTTCAAATCATCGAGGAGGTCGTTGGCCGCGAGCCGCGATGCCTTGGCCCGGAAGCCGGCGCTATCCGCGGCGACGCCGCCGGCGCCGGGCAACGCTCCCGCGGCCAGGTTCTTCTCGACTCCCGCTTTCCGGTCCTTCGCCTCGCCATAGCAGACGTTGGTTTGGAGGAGCTTGCCGTTCAAATCGGCGAGTTCCTTGTCGTAGGGCGTGTCGACTGGCTTGACGCCGCCGTCCTGGGCGATCTGGGCGAACGAGCCGCCGGCCTTGGCACAGATTTCCATCCAGTGCTTCTTCGCCTCGCCGTCGTTCCCGCAGAGGACGGTGTTGATGATGATCCCCTGGCTACTGGCGAGCTTGCAGGTCTCCGGGTACTTGACGTCGTCCGGATAGTCCATGTGCGGCGGTGCATCGCCGACGAGGAAGACGATCCGCAAGGTGTCCTTGTCCTTCGACCACTTGATCCTGGTGACCGCCTCGTTGAGGCCTTGGTTCACGGACTCCGGCGTATCGCCGCCGCCCTCGGCCTTGAAGCTCTTGAGATTCTTGTGGACGTCGTCGAGGTCGAGCGTCAGATCGAAGACTTTCGTGATGTAGGCGTCGCCCTTGTCGCGATAGGCCACCAGGCCAACTTTGACGTCCGGCGCCGGCCGGCCGCTGGCGATCTGATTGACGATCGACCAGATCTTCTGTTTGGCCCCTTCGATGAGCCCGCCCATGCTGCCCGTCGTGTCGAGGCAGAAGACGACTTCGACCTGCGGCTTTGGGTCCTTACGCTCGGCGGGCGCGGCCGACGACCGATCAACCGGGCACGAGACAACACACGCGGCCAGAATAGCGACACGCAGCAGCTTCATGGCAGTGACCCCGACAAAGAAGGGTGACGCAGAGCATCCTATCCGAGAAGACGTGCCGACAGCGAGAGATGTTTGGTAACAGGGGCGCAACACTAGCGGGCGACGACGCCCCCCAGGACATCGCAGATGATGTTGTCTTGCGGGTAGCTGTGCCCCAAATGTTGCCGGAACCCTTCCGCGAATTGCAGCCCGGCGGTGCGACCCTGGGCGGCAGCCCAGTCGCGCATCGCCCGCACATAGTCGTCCATCCCATGATGCTTGATGAGCCAGTCACGCTGGCTCGCATGGCAGACGAGCATCTGCTCCTTCTCGTCCATTTGCCCAGCGATGTCGATCCAGAACGTTGGCCGGATTGGCCGGCCGAACAAGTCCTTGCCTTCGATCGGGTCGCAGTAGTAAAGGTGCGGGATGTGCTCGAGCGGCGTCAGATCGCCCCAGCGGCCGTCAAGAAAGTTCGGGATCGGCGCCGCGAACGATGCCGCCCGGACCACGCGGCTCGTCAGCTCGTGATCCATGTGGTAATCGTCCGGGCTATGCGTGAAGACGACGGTCGGCTGGACTTCCGCCATCAAGCGCACCACGCGATCGACCAGGTCGTCGTTCAAGTAAACCCGTAAATCCAATGCGCCGACGCAGTGATAGCTTGCCCCGAGCAGGTCGGCCGAGGCCTTGGCTTCCGCCTTGCGGATGGCCGCGATCTCGGTTGGGCCATGCTCGGCCGAGCCGCAGTCGCCGGCGGTCATGGTGGCCAGGTGGATCCGCCAGCCATGTTCTTTGGCGAGCCGAATGAGCGTGCCGGCACAGAGAAACTCGATGTCGTCCGGGTGGGCGAGCAAAGCGAGAACCGCGGGTTCGGCCATGAGAGCGCTCCGAAAATGCAAGCGGGGCAGCCCAATTGGGCTGCCCCGAGATTGTATCGCGAATCGTCACCGGCCCGGCGGCCGAGCCGCATCGCCGCCGGGGCCGGTGGGAATGAGCGAAGCGTTTGCCGGCGGAACCGCCGGTTTCGCCAATCCGAGCCGCTCGCGAATGCGCCGCTTGACGTCATCCGATATCCATGGCGTACCATCGGGTGCGTTGCCGTCCATGGGGCCGGGCAACGCGAGCGGAGTGATTGCCTTGAACTGCGGAACACGCGATTCAATGCGAACGGGATCCGCCGGTCTTTCCTGATTCCGTTCGACATCCAATGCCAGTACGTTTAGGTCGCACGCGAATTGGAACGGGTTCCCGCTGGTCGAGCCGCCAGCATGATAAAGCAAGTCGTTGAGCCACATGGTTGAATCGCGAAGCTGACGTTGCCGCACATCTTGCGCGAGCCGCACGTATTTCAAGTTGGTCTCATAGATCGATTCCTGCGGCGAGTCCAGATCGCGGAAGTCACGGCATTGCTGGTTGAACGACGGGTCGGCCGCCTTGCGTGCCCGGCAATCCTGCCGTGCCAGCATCACCCGTTGCCACGCGGCAAAGCCCTCGTCGTAGAGGCGAACGGCCTCCGCGTAATTCGGCGCACGATAGGCCTTGTCGGCCTGGCGAAAGCGTTTCTTGGCGAGCATCGCGTCGTCGCTTTGCATCGCGTCCGATTCGAGTTCGAAGGTCTCGTAGTTGGTGTTCGTGCGATTCGAATACCAGGCCCACATCACTTTGAACGCCTCATACAGGTCGGTCAGGTGCGCGTCCTTGGCCTCTTCCGGCGTCATGGGCGGCGGCATTGAACCGACAAATAGGCCCGGCTTGGTGTGGGCATATTCTTCAGCCTTGGACAAGTAGGTCAGCAGCCGCGTCGGATCCATGCGCAGGCCATTGTTATTGCCGTGGATGCGCCAACGTTCCGCGGCTTCCTTCCACGCCTCCTGAGCGGTGCTGCCCTCCCAGGGAAGGATTTCCACCGACACGCGCTTACCATCCGGACCCGTGCGTGGCATCCAGGCGCGATCCTCGTCGAGCAGATCGTCAACGATCCAGGGGTCCCGCGGATCGAACCAGCCTTCCTTGGTCAAGCGTTCCGCCAGATACGATTGTGCACGCATCGGCCCCTGGCGGAAGATGATCGTCGCCGGTCGTTTCGGGATGCGGTACTTAAGCGGATCGGGATTGAAACTCCCGTCGTTGTTTGGCACGGGGTTCGGCGGCGGCAGCGAGCAATTGGCGAGCGAATACCAGGCTCGGGCGGCGAAGAAGGCGTCCTGTTCGCCGTCGCCGAATCGAGCATCATAACTCAATTCCCGAGTGGTGATCGGCTGGCCACGCAAGTCCGGGAACACGGGAAACTGCTTTAGGCGTCGCTCTTCCAGGTCCGTGGAGCCCGCCTTGTAGCGGCTCGGCAGCCGGCGATTGGCACGCAAGAACGCGATGACTTCGCTCGGCGAGCTCGCGAGAGTCTGAGCTTTTTCGTCGCTACCGTCGAGCGGGATGCGGGCCTCCTTGAGCCGGCGCACTAGTTCGCGATGGTCGCGGCAGAACTGCTCGAACTTCTCCTGGTTCACCGTGCGATCCGGATTGAGGAGCCGTTCCGGGTCACGTTCCTCCTCGGGGATACACGAGAGTTGATAGAGGCAGCGCAGCGTGGTCACGCGATCGGAGACGCCGAACTTGTTCTGATAGTAGAAACCGATGTTGTAACGCAAATCCGGGTTGTTGCGGTTGAGTGCCTCGCCCTCGGCAATCACAGAAATGCCGCGGGCGATATAGAAGTACATGTCGTTGAGCCGGTCCATCTCGACCGACACGTTGTACGTCAGGTTCCAGCTTTGAAAGAGCCACGGAGCGGTGAAGTGCGGCTGCAATTTGGTAATGGAATCGACGGCGATATCCAACTCGTTCCATTCCTGACGTTTCTGTTTGTCGATGGCCGTGTTCCACAAGGCACAAACAGCCAGGCCGCGCGAGCCAGTCAGCAAAAGCTGCACGGCGGCGCCGCCAAGTTCCTTCTCGCCCTGCTGCAATTCCGTCAGCTCGTGAATCTTGGCCCGGCCGTCGAGGGTCAGCGCCAGCAGCGGATCGCCCTTAACTTGTTCGACTTCCTTTCGGTCAATCCGAAAGAACGAGCCGCGCACGCCGAGGCTACAAACGAGCAGTACCACGATCGCGGCAAGGTACGCGAGCTTGCGCCGCTTCGCCGCTTGTTGATAGACGTTGGCCATGACGATCGAGCCTCTTCACGCAACAATTACGCCGCGATTTCCCGAGCTTTCATCAGATAGTACGCCGCCACGAACCACGGCAGCGTGTATGCCGCGAGCGTAATGAAGTTAATCAACAAGAAATCCGGTCCAATACTGAAACCCTGGGCTACGTAGTCGCTAAGCCCGTATCGATCCACATCCGGAATCACGTTCATGACGCGCCGCAACAGCCAGCGGTATGCGGCATCGCCGCCTTGCAGCACGCGCACGACCGGGTTGGGATCCAGTTCCGCAGTCGCCGTGTCGTTCTTGATGAGCCGAGCCAGCGACTCAAGCGGACCGCCGCCGACGTTGGTTCCACTCGCCAATTCTTGAATGAAGTCGAGGAAGAACCCGGCGATGAACAGCATCAACGCCGTCAGGAAGCTGAGGACACCTGCCAGGTAGGTCGAGCAGGCGATGGACAAGACCAAGGCAATTACGAGCCGGAACCACAGGCCAGCAGCGCCCTTGAAGTAGTTGAAGCTAAAGCTGCCTTCCGACTCCAGGAAATACAAGTCGTAGCGCGCCGCCCCGATGAACTGACTCGGCGATTCACAACGCACACGAACTTGCACACGCGGCGGCGCCTGCTTGGCGTCGACCTTGATCGCGCTATCACGCGTCGGCGTTCCCTTGTTCGCATTGCGGAAGATGCCGCCGGGAATGGGCAACGACGACGTGTGATAGTCGAACACCTGCCAGTTGTTGAAGACGTACCGCCCGTATTGCTCGGCCAGCGCATCGACCTTGGCCCAGTTCTTGGCGTCTTCCGGCGTCACGTTGACGTTTTGCAGTTTCTGAGCTTGCAAGTCGCGATTGAACGCGTCTTCCATGCGAATCTGCGCACCGGGATTGGCCGGATCATCGATGCGTTTATCCGGATCCCAGGTGTGGCTGACGACTTCGAACGTCACCTGAACGCCGATGCCTTCGGTTCCCTTGGTCGTGCGATAGACGTCGAACGCGAACTCCAGCGGAACGGAGTTCTCCGTCCCGAACCGATCGGGGATCGACGAAAAACTCCAGACGGCCCGTTGGCTGCTGCGGCCGACGATGTAGCGGCGATAGCCGTTCTCTTTGCCGACGTCCATGCCTTTGAAGTCCGAGGCTTTCAGCGATTTGAAGTCGAGATCGCCGTAGCGAGCCACCCGCGAGCGCATGCTTTCGCCTGCCGCCTCCTCGGACACATTGCCGGCATTGATGAGCATCAGTCCGAAACCGGTCATGATGACCAGCGCCCCGGTGATCAAGCCGAGATAACCGAGGAACCGACCCAGGATGATCTCGAACCGCTCGACCGGCTTGGTGACGATCGTGTGAATCGTCAGGTTCTTGATGTCCGACGGAATACTGAAAGCCGCCAGCAACAATCCCACACTGACGAGCAAGACGTTCATGCCGCGGGTGGTGACGCCGATGATGCTCTTCAGTTCATCCTCTGGCTTTTCCTGGAAGAACCATCGCGCGGGGAACAGATACAAGATCAGGATAACCAGGAAGACCCAGACGATTCGCCGACGGACCGCTTCCTTGAAGCTCAACTTGGCGATCGCGTAAATTCGCCGCCAGCGCAGTCGAAAACAATCGCTGACGAACGGCCCGCCGAAACCGATCAGCGCGATCAAGCCGGCCACGGTCAAGGCCGCCTCGAGAAAGACCACCATCACCGATCCTTCGCGACCGAGGACTTGAATGGTCTTCACGCCCGGCTGCTCACCCGCAACGACGTAGGTCAACCCCAACGCGACCAGGTAGGCGGTGAGCGCTGCAGCCGCGGACAGGAGCATTCCCGGCCCGACCAAACGATTGCGCTTCTTGCCGTCCGGGAGCGTGTCGTTGACCGGATAGATGAGGCCGATAATGATCCAAATCACTAGCCCGACCATGGCGAAGCCGCCCGCGTCCTCGACCCACTCGATCGCGAGCCAGGCCAAGCGCCGCCAGTTGTCGAAGCCGAGCGGCGTCGACTCGAATTTCATAACCCCCAGAACGGGGGCGAATGAAGCCAGCACGGTGTCGGTTCCTCACTGGTCTAAAGGCGAGCGGAGCGGCGTAAGCCGCCCGATAATTACGTACTCTAAGTAGACACCATCGGGCGGCTTACGCCGCTCCGCTCGCCGATCGATCACTCTTACGCATTTCCATCAGCCGGACCCTGGTAGCGTCGGCCCGGTCGAGCCTTGCTTTCCTCGACCACCTTCTTGAACAGGTCTTCGAGCGTCGTTGTTGGATGGCCAAAGTCCTCAAGTTTGCCGCCATGCCGCTCGATGACGGCCGCCAATTCACGTTCCAGATCGCCGGTGAGCCGCAAGTTCACGGCCCGCATCTCGACGCGCTCCGCATCCTCAACCAGTGCCGTGACGTTGCCCATTTCCTGCAGGTCGCCGTTGTAAAGGATGGCGATGCGGTCGCAGACAGCCTGAACGTCGTCGAGACGGTGCGAGCACATGAGCACCGTCTTGCCCTGATCGCGCAGCTGTCGAATCAGGTCCTTCATCCAGATGGTGCCGTTCGGGTCGAGGCCGGAGGTCGGCTCGTCGAGAATGATGAACTCGGGGTCGTTGATCAGCGCCTGGGCCAAGCCGATTCGTTGCCGCATGCCCTTCGAGTATTCGCGCAAAGTTCGCCGTCGATCCTGCTCCAGGCCGACGAGGCGAATCAGGTCAGCCGCCCGTTTCTTGCGGACCTCGGCCGGCATGTCGAACAGTCGTCCGTAGAAGTCGAGCGTCTCTTCCGCATTGAGGAACCGATAGAGGTAGGACTCTTCTGGAAGGTAGCCGATTCGCTCGTTCTTCCGCACGTCGGCCGCGGGCATGCCGAAGACGGTGGCCTCGCCCTTCGTCGGGAACAACAGCCCAAGCAGGAGCTTGATCGTCGTCGTTTTTCCCGACCCGTTCGGCCCGAGCAGGCCGAAGATCTCGCCCTTCTTGATCTGCAAGTCGAGCGCGTTGAGCGCGGTCTTCTTCTTGCGGCCCCAGAAGTCCCGGTACTCTTTGGTGAGGTTCCGAGTCTCGACGATGACATCGCCGACGGCGGGCCGGGCGGTAGTCGGTTGATCGGCGACGGCGGTTTCGGCCATGCCAGGAAACTCCAACGGCCCAAATGGCGGGCGCAACGGGACTTGCTAATTGCTACGTCCGGCCCGGACGAGTGTTCGCGCGAAGTTGAGCCGGACAAGTGGAGATTGTAGGAAGAGTGCTTCAAAAGCCCACGGACGTACGTCCGTGGGCTTTCCACTGGCCATCGGGGGCGAGCACTTCATTGGGTTGAAAACGCGCCTTGTACTCGAGCGACCGCGAGCCGGCGACGAAATAACCCAGATAGACGTGCGGAATTCCACGGTCGGCGGCCGATTCGATGATGCGCAGAACGTTGTAAGTTCCCAGCGATCGGCTGCGTTCATCCGGGTCGTAGAAGAAGTAGATGGCCGACAGCGATCTTGGCAGCACATCGACATAGCCGACGCCGACGAGCCGCTCGTTGATGTAATAGCACCACTCTTCAACGGGGAACGGATTGTCGACGAACGAGTCCGCGTAATCGCGCGGGCTCTTGGGGCCATGCACCGGCCAACCCTTTTCATCCGCCTGGAACTCGTGGAAGCGGTCGTAGAGGTCGAGCTTGGCCGCGGTCACCTCGGGTTCGCCGATTCTCAGTTCGACGTCCGCGTTGGCCGTACGAGCGCGTCGCTGACTGCGATCGGGCCGAAAGGTTGCGACCGGCACGCGGATCGACTGGCATTTGTGACAAGACTTGCAAACCGGATGAAAGAATGCTCGGCCAAATCGCCGCCAACCACGCTTCAAGTAGCCCTCGTACTCGGCTGCCGTCGCCTCGGCAATGAAGACGTGTTGCAGCGACCAGACCTCGTCCGGCAGATAACCACACACCGAGGGTGGCGTCGTGATTTGGTAGAGGGAGATCATTCCAGAGGTCAGAGGTCAGAGGTCAGAGGTCAGAGGTCAGAGATCAGTTTATTGCACTGACATCTGACTTCTGACTTCTGATCTCTCAAGAGACGAAGTCCACCGCCACCGGCTTCGGAATGATTCCCGCCTTGTGCGCTTCTTCAAGGAGGCGCCGGACGGCCTCGCGGCCGCGGGGGCCGTAGTCAAGCGTCCAGTCGTTCACGTACATGCCGACGAATTTGTCCGCGAGCGCGACGTCCATGTCGCGCGCGTATTGCAGGGCGTGTTGCAGCGCTTCCTGACGATGGTCGAGCGAGTAGCGAATGCTCTGCTTGAGGTATTCGCTGATCCGGTGCATCAACTCCGGGCCAAGGTCGCGGCGAACGACGTTGCCGCCCAATGGCAACGGCAGGCCCGTCTTTTCCTGCCACCAGACGCCGAGATCGACCACGAGGTGCAGTCCCTGATTCTGGAACGTGAGTTGCCCCTCGTGGATGATGAGCCCGGCTTCGTACTTGCCAGACGCGACGACGCCGATGATCTCGTCAAACGGGATCACGTCGTATTCGAAACCGCCGGGTAAAAGCAGTCGCAACGTCAGGAAGGCCGTCGTCATCGCGCCGGGGATGGCGATCTTCACCTTCTTCAACTCGTCAATGCTCATCGCCCGACGGGCAACGACCATCGGCCCATATTTGTCGCCCATGCTGCACCCGGTCGGCAGGAGGGCGTACTTGTCGAGCAGATGCGCATAGGCATGGATGCTGACGGCCGAGACTTCCAGTTCGCCGCGCATGGCCCGGCGGTTGAGCGTCTCGATGTCTTGCAGTTCGTGAGTGAACTTCAGATCGCCTGTATCGATCTTGTCGTTGGCCAGGGCGTGAAACATGAACGCGTCATCAGGATCGGGGCTATGGCCGACGTGGATCGTTTTTGCCATGATTTCCTCTTCGCCGCTTGCGGCGTAGCGCTACGCCGCAAGCGGCTAGCGTGGCGGTCCCGACGACACGAGCCGTCCACGTTCCAACACGTGAACCGTGTGCGCTCGCTTCGTGAACTCCGGCGAATGGGTCACGACGACCATCGTCTGCCCCTCTTTCGCCAGGTCGAGGATGACCGCCATCACCTCGGCCGCCATCTCGGGGTCGAGGGCGCTGGTCGGCTCATCGAACAAGATCACCGCAGGCTTAACCGCAAGAGCGCGAGCAATCGCAACACGTTGTTGTTGCCCGCCGGACAACCGATCGGGCCGCGAGCCCGCCTTGTCGGCAAGCCCGACCTTCTGCAGAAGCGGCAGGGCCGTCCGCTCGGCCTCCAGCCGCAATTGTCCCAGAACATACCGCGGGCCGGCCATAACGTTTTCCAGAGCCGTCATGTGCGGGAAAAGGTTGAACTGCTGGAAGACCATGCCGACCTTGCGACGCAGGGCGAGCAGCGTCGCCTTCGGCGTCTTTGTGCCTGCCTCCAGAGTCATGCCATCCATCGCCACATTGCCGGCCTCGAACCTCTCCAGCCCATTGAGGCAGCGAAGCAGCGTGCTCTTGCCGCCACCCGATGGACCGACGACCGCCGCCACCTCGCCGCGATTGATCGTCAAACTGACGCCGTCGAGAACGCGTTGTTTTCCGCGCGACTTTTGCAAGTTGGTGACCGCAATCATGACTTGTCCCTCCCCCCGGCCAGATGCCGTTCGAGCCGTGCCGCAACGATTGACAGGGGAAAGCTAATGAAGAGGTAGATGAGCCCGATCGTCAGGGCGAGTTGCAGCACCAGATCGCGATCGTACTTGTACTGGTAATAGAGGCCAGTCAGTTCGGTGATCAGGATCATCGAGCAGATGCTCGTGTCCTTGAACAGAGCGATGAAGTCGTTCGTCACCGGCGGAATGACAATGCGGACAGCTTGCGGCAAGACGATCCGCCGGATCGCGGTCAGCGGCGACATGCCGAGCGCGAGGGCCGCCTCCATTTGGCCCTTGGGGATGGCTTGCAGACCCGCTCGATAGTTTTCCGCCTCCGCGGCCGAGTAGTTGATGGCGAGGCCGAAAACGCCGACGTAGAACGGCGCGGCCGAAAACCATTGGGCTAGTTCGTCGCCGCCAAGGTAACGGACCACAGACGGCACCAGGAAAAACCAAACATACATCTGCAGCAACAGCGGCGTGCCGCGCAGTACTTCGACGTAGGCCGTGAGCACCGCCTTGATCGGCCACGGGCCGTACATCCGCGCGACGGCCACGACGATGCCGATGAGGATCGCCAGCGGCATTGAACAGCATGCGAGCTTTACGGTCATCCACGCGGCGAGCGCGATCTTGTCCGCAATGCTCCTCAGCGTGATCCCACTCTTCGGCCCCTCGACTGCGGGCGAATCGACGACAGCGCCCGGGGGCCAGGGCCGCAGGTGGAGGTAGCCAAGCCGCTCCTGCGAAGAATCCCAAAGGTTGTACTTGCGGTAGATTCGCTCCAGTTCGCCTGAGATCAATGCCTCCTTGAGTGCGGCGTTGAGCTGGAGGCGCAGTTCGCCGTCGTTTGGCCGCGTCAGGATCACGTAGTAGCCCGCATCGATCGGCGCCGCGACCACCTTGAGCTTCGGACGTCGCCCGTCTTGGACGTAATAGATGGCCGTCGGCGAATCCTGAATCGTGGCGTCCAAACGATCGCCGGCCTCGACCAGCTCAAACGTTTCATCAACTTCCTTGGTCGGAAGAAGCTCGATGTCTTTCCCGAACGCTTCACGGATGTAACGCTCGGAAAACGATCCGGCGAGCACCCCAACCTTGTACTTCGCGCCCTTCGGATTGCGCAGATCCTCCCATGAGCGGATGCTGTCGTTCCCGTTTTTCACAATGAGCCGGAGGGAGTACACGAAGTACGGAATCGTGGAGGGGAGCTTCTGTTCCCGGTCGGGAATGAACTCCAGGCCGTTAAGTGCGATGTCAATGTTGCCGCGTTCCAGCACTTCAGGAATCGTGTTCCAGTCGCACTGCACGAACTCGGGTTTGCGCCCGAGTTTTTGGCCGAGGAACTTTGCCAACTCCAGTTCAAAGCCGACGTCGCCGCCGGCCTCTTCGTAGATGAAGGGCGCGCCGCCTGCCTTGTCGCCACCCCAGCGAAGCGGCGGCGGATCGTCGGCCCATGCAATCGTCGGCAGGGTCAGAAGGAGAAGTGCACCAATGCGGGGCGACCACCAGCGGGGCGGTTGCAATTGAGGAAGGCTCCTTGAATGTGCGCGCGACATGCGCGGATGCAGTAATAGAAGGGGGGATGTTGGTTGATGTCAACTCGGTTGCGGAAAAATGGCTGGCGGCGATTCCAGTTCCGCGACTTCCGGCGGAGGAGTATCATTTCATTAACAACCGGTATTGCAAGGGTATCATGGAATGAGCGTGCTAGCAGCACAGCGGCCGTTTGTGCCGGAGAAGCCGCCCGAGGGAGGGCGAGTCGTGCTGCGCGATGTTCCCTGGGAAACGTACGTTGCGTTCACGGAGACGCTTAACGCGAACCCGGGATTGCGGACCACGTACGATCGGGGGAGCCTCGAACTCATGTCCACGTCGAATCTTCACGAATGGCTCAAGACTCGACTGGCACGATTTCTGGAGATTATTGCGGAAGAACTCGGCGTCGCCATTCAGCCGGGCGGCAATACCACGTTTCGCAGTGAGGAACTCGATCGCGGATTCGAGCCGGACGCGTGTTTTTGGATTGCGACCGAGGCCCGCATGCGTGTGCCTGTCGCCGCGTGGGAGCCGTCGCGTGACCCGCCGCCGGATTTGATCGTCGAAGTTGAAGTTACGCGAAGTGCGCTGAATCGGATGAGCGTTTTTGCGGCCTATGGAGTTCCCGAGGTTTGGCGATTCGACGGAAGTCTACTGCACATCCATCGGCTGCGCGATAATGAGGCCTATGAGAAAGTGGCGGCGAGCCCAACATTCCCGTCGATTTCGGTTTCTGCAATAGCAAGATTCCTGACTCCTGACGCCCAAATCGATTACCTCACCGTCTTGCGGCAGTTCAGGGAATGGGTAAGGAGTCAGCTTAGGTCTGCTTGAGGTGATGCTTGCAGGCCAAGGACTAACTTTAATCTCGGCCCGTGTTCACAAAAAACGTCCCCGTCGTTCGGCTCGCACGCATGATCTCGATGATCTTGTCCTTGTCGACTGCCAAGAAAGCCTGGGCGCACGTCGGATCGAATTGGGTGCCACAACAGCGTTCCACTTCGGCGAACGCCTGTTCCGGCGTCTTGACGTGATTCGTGTTGTACGGCCGCTTCGTTGTCATCGCGTCGAACGAGTCGGCCACGGCGAGGACGCGGGCCAACAGCGGGATCGCTTCGCCGGCTAGCTTGTCCGGGTAGCCGCGGCCATCCCAGCGCTCGTGATGTGACCGGACGATCGGGCGGATCTCACGCAACTCGGGAATCGACTTCAGGATGTCGTCGCCCAAGGTTGTGTGCGTCTTCATGATGTCGAATTCGACGTCGGTGAGCTTGTCCGGCTTGCGCAGGATCGCGTCGTCGATGCCGATCTTGCCGATGTCGTGCAGCGGGCCGCCAGTACGCAAGTCGTCCATGTCCTTCGGACACAAGCCGAGCGCTTCACCGATCAAGAGCGAGTAGGCCGTCACGCGTGCGGTGTGGCCGCCGGTGTAGGCGTCTCGCATTTCAATCGCGGACGCCAGCGCCGAGATCGTCTGCAGGAACAGTTCACGCTGCCGGCGCAGGAGCTGCGCACACTCGATGCCTGCGGACACGTGGGCCGCCAACGCGTCGGCGAGGTGCAGGTCATCTTCGCTGAATGTCTTTTGCCAATACGAGCGATCGAGGTGAATGACGCCCAGGTGCTTGCGCGGCGTTCGCAGCAATACGCAGAGGACGGACGCCATCGCTCCGTCGGCGATGCTGACGGCGCCGGACAGTTCTTCGTCTTCTTCGACGCTTGAACAGAGGATCGATTTGCCCTGACTGAAGCAGCGCTTGGCAAGGGCTTTCGAGAAATGGAATCGGGACGTATTTTCGCCCCGGCCGGTCGCAAGAGCCTTGAGTTTCAGTTCGTTATCCGGACCCTCGGCGAGAACGATGGCGCCGCGCTGGGCGTCGAGCACGTGCACCGCGTCGTTTAGGATCGAATGCAGCAGTTCTTGTTCGCTCTCAATGCTGACGAGGTGATGGCCAGCACGGAGCAAGGCCATGAGCTGGTCGCCCGGCCGTGGCGAATGATTGCGGTCGACGAGCAACCGCTCGAAGCCCTCTTGCCACGAGGAACTGGCCTCCGCTTCAACAACGATTTGTTCCTGCGCGGGATTTGCCGGGGCGTTCACGATTCTTGGCGTCGGCGGCGTTTGGTCCGCCTCGGGCAGTTCGACCATCATGGCCACTTTGCCGAATTGCACGATGTCGCGCGTATGCAGCTGCCGCTCGCCGTTTCCGAGGCGGACGCCGTTAACATACGTACCGTTGGTGCTCTCGAGATCGCGCACCCACCAGCCCGTCTCCGCCGCGCGGACCTCGGCATGGCGCCGGCTGACCGATGCGTCATCCAGGACGATTTCGAGCGTGCCCAGTCGGCCCGCCCGCAAAACATTGCTGGATTCCCAGGCTTTTCCCTTGACCTCGCCACTGATCCCCTTGAGGCGAATCATGGTCAGCATGTTGCCGGCCTCCAATACGTCCGGCCCCGTGGTCTGTGCCCCGCGCATGGGAACGTCCGGGTACCTCCGCCGTCGCGGGCAGCAACGGCGGAATAACAGTCGAACTCTAGATCAAACTTCCGGTCGGTTCAAAAATAAACACGGGCCACGAGCGATTTGAGGCCCGGCCTCAACCGCCGCTTGCGGCGTAGTGGCAACGCGCTACGCCGCAAGCGGCTAAAAGCGTTTGCCGCCGTCCTCTTCATCATCGTCTTCGTCCGGCGCGAACGGCATCTCCTCATCCTCATCGTCGTCGATGCCGCCTTCATCGGCGTCGACGGCGTCCATCCCGCCGGGTGGCGTTTCGATTTTTTTAATGATCTCCGACGGCGTCTTCTCGCCGTAGATCAGTTCCATGAGGCCCGTGAAGTAGCGGTCCGTTGTCGTCAAGTTGGCGCGCAACAAGTTGTCGATCATCTTGTCCGATAGTTCGCCGCCTTCCACGTCGATGGAAGTCTTGTACCGGATTTCGCCGTCGTCGTAGTCCAACTCAAAGTTGCCGATGCGCATGCCGCGATTGGCCCGGGCGACGAACTCGGCAACCTCGGTCAACTTTTCGGGCGGAGCGTTGACGGGCAGGTACGAGTAGAAGATCAGCCAGCACTTCTCCTCATCGACTTCGCCATAGCAAAGCAGCCGGCCGGAGCGCCCCTTGAAATGGAACCGGATGATCGTCTCGCCTTCGAGAATCTCGTACTTCCACTCTTCCTCCTCCATGTAATCGATGAGGGACGAGAACAATCCAGTCATGACGGGCCTCCCGCCGGGCGGCGGTTTGTGGGGCGCAAACGTAGCTGATCCATTTTACCCATTGGACGCGAACGGCGATAGAACTCTGTCAGGATTGTTCTTGCGTTTACCGAAACAGGCGTTCGACGAGTTGTTCGTGATTTGCATAGTCCGGAATCACGACGTCCGCCCCCGCGGGCACCAGACGGTCTCGCTTCCAATGATTGACGCCGCCCTGTTCCCAGTCGCTAGCGACCGCGACTGCGGTGCCGCCGACTCGACGAACCTCCTCCGTTTCGACCACACCGTCGCCGAAGCTCAACAGTTCGGTGCCGCGAATGCCATTTTCCGAGAGGATGCGCTCGATTACGCCACGCTTCGAAAAGGCCGGGTCGCCGCCGTCCGGAGCGTTGATTTCGCGGCCGAAGAACGGGCTCACTTCTAACAGATCGGCCTCCGAGCGGACATGACGAATGTGCGTCCCGCTGGCCAGATAGAGCTTGAGGCCGCGTTCGCGCAAGTTCTTCAAGAGTTCATGACTTCCGGGCACGGCCCAACGGGCTGGCACGACAAGCCGTTCCCGAATCTCGCGCACCCGCTCATTGACCACACGCAAAAGACGCGAGTCGTATACACGCAAATAATCCGCCGGCAGCTCGGCCGTTCCGCCTCGCGATTGCAGCTCTTTGACGAGCCGCACCATCTGAAAGATCGCCGGCTGGCCGTTGAGGGCCATCACGAACTCTTCGACGAGCTTGGTCAGCTCGGCCTGTGATTCCTTCGGCTTCGTGGGAAGCAAGGCTTCGACCATCATCCCGACCATGATTTCCGGCCAACCCTCGCGCAATAGCGATAGCGTTCCGTCAAAGTCGAAAAGAACGGCCTTGTAGCCGCCGCGTGGCAGGTCGGTGCGGATTATCTCGATCGGGGTCTCGGTCATATTGGAATCTGGACTGGCCCGGCCGGGCGGCATGGGGTAATTACCGTATTTTGGCAGGGTACGGTTGTGCGGCCTGGTCGTCCCGGAGGATTGGTTGATGCGTCGGCTGGACGTGGCCTGGCTACTGCTCTGGGGTGTGTTGTCGTCGGTCTGGTGCCTGTCGGCCGCGCGCGACCTAAGTGCCGGGTTCGACGAGCCGTACTACCTGCGGTGGGGCCTGGAATCGTTCCGCAACGGCAGCAACCAGCAACTGATGCGGGCCGGCACGATGCCGTTGCCGGTGGACGTTGAATATCTGCCAATCTACTTGTGGGAGAGACATCGCGGCGAGCCGTTCGATGTCGACCGCGACTTTCATCAGATTCTGCCCTACGCCCGCGCCATGAACTTGCTCTTCTGGTGGATCCTGCTCATCTATGGGATGCTCGTCGCTCGGACGTTCGGAGGGCCGTGGGCGGGCCGGTTCGCTGTCGTCCTGATCGCCACCGAACCGAGCATACTGGGGCACACGTGCCTGGCGACGACCGACATCTCCGTAACCGGGCTCGTACTCGCATTCGCTTACCACTACTATCACGGCCGTGACGCGAGCCGGGTACGGCGCTGGCTGATCCCCGGTATCCTCTATGGCGTCGCCACGGCCGCGAAGGCTTCGGCTCTCACGTTCGTCCCGCTCGTCATGCTCGCGTTCGAGATTCCACGCCTGTATGTGGCCGGGGCGTTCAAGCCGCCTCCAGGAGTTGGCCGTATTCGCCATCTTTGGCGAGCATCATCGCAATTCCGCTGGGATTGCGCGAAAGTCCTGCTCGTCGGAACCGTCGTCGTGTGGACTTACTGCGGCTGCGACTGGACGACGCAGGGGTCGTTCGTGAAGTTGGCCGACAATTTGCCGGACGATCAGTTTGGGACGCCGGCCATCCGCTGGCTCGCTCACAATCTGAAGGTGTTTCCGAACGCCGGCGAAGCATTCGCTTATCAGATCAAGCATAACATGCGCGGTCATCCATCGAATACGCTCGGCGTCTGGTATCCGCGGTCGATCTGGTATCACTTTCCGCTCCTGTTGACGATCAAGCTGTCGCTAGCGACGCTCGTTCTCGCCGCCGGGCTCCTGTTTGGCCGGCCGCGATCGCTGGCCACGCCGATAGGGTTGGCCGCTTTGTTGTTCCTGCTCTTCAGTCTCAACTGCCGAGTGCAAATCGGTATCCGGCTCGTCTTCCCGCTCGTGGCGATCGTGCTTGTCGCGCTCGCCAGTGGTTTGGGTCGTGCGATCGAGGGCCTATCCGAATCGAAGAAAGGCGTGTTCCTGGTCGTTTTCGCTGCGGTGTTCGCATTCCCCGCGATTCGGACATGGCCCGATGGCATACGGTACGTCAACGTCCTTTGGGGCGGGCCGGACGAAGCGTATCCACTGCTCGCCGACGCCAATTACGATTGGGGCCAGGGGCTCAAGGATCTCGACCAATGGACGGCCGAGCACGAACTGCCCACGGCAAAGGTGTGGTACTATGGCATGGACCCCGTGATCGGCAAAGACCCAAACCGGCTGCTGGCTCTTCACGATCCGCTCGTTTATCCCACGGCGACGTCGGCCGACGTCTGGAAGCACGTGCGCGGCAAGGTCGTCGCTGTCGGCATGTCGCTGCGCTACGGCTATCCGGGCCTGACGTCATCGATGCCGGCCGTACTCGAATTCTTTGATGGGCAAGAGCCGATCGGCCGGACGCGAACGTTTCTCGTGTACGATTTCCGCAACGTGCCGTGATCACTTCACCGTTCGCCAACGCGCTCGTGCTCACCGGACCAACTGCATCCGGAAAGTCGGCACTTGCGCTCGAATTGGCCGAGCGCATGAATGGAGAGATCATCGCGGCCGACTCGATGACGGTCTATCGACAGATGGACATCGGCACCGCGAAACCGTCGGCCGCGGATCGCGCGCGGGTGCCGCATCATTTGATCGATGTGCTCGATCCGTGGGAATCGGCCAGCGTCGCCTGGTGGCTCGAACGGTCGGAAGCCGTGGTCGCGGACATCGAACGACGCGGCAAGACGGCCCTCTTTGTCGGCGGCACGCCGTTCTATTTGAAGGCGCTGCTCTGTGGCCTGTTCCCGTCGCCGCCAGCCGACCGGGAACTGCGACACCGGCTGGAGGGCGAGGCGACTACGCTTGGCAATCAGGCCTTGCATGATCGGTTGGCAAGTGTCGACCCTCCGACGGCCCACCGCTTGCATCCCAACGACGTCCGACGCGTCGTCCGGGCCTTGGAGGTTTGGCATTTGACCGGCAAGCCAATCAGCGCATGGCAGCAGCAGGAATGGTGGGACAGTGATAATCCACGCTTCCGACCGGGATCCTGCCTCGTTGTGGATGTGCCGCGTGAAGAGTTGTATGCCCGCATCGATCGACGTGTCGAGGCGATGTTCGCCGCCGGTTGGATCGACGAGGTTCGCCGGCTTCGCGCGTTACCGCGACCGTTGAGCCGCGAGGCTTCTCAGGCGCTGGGCTATCGTGAGATTGGCGACTACCTTGATGGCAACCGGACTCTGGAGGCAACGATTGCCGAGGTCCAGCTCCGAACCCGCCAGTTCGCCAAGCGGCAGCTGACCTGGTTCCGCGGACTTCCGGGCGTCGAGTTTTGCAATGCGAAATTGACTTTCGAACGCTGGGCGACGACAATCACAAATGGATTTCCCGGCCTGTAAAAATTGCGGCAGTCGCACCGATTTGGCTGCTGCGTATGCTATAAGCCAACATAGGCTGTTCCCGTGCCGATGCACGGTCGCGGTCCGCAGGGGCTTTCGATGAAGAATCTGACGTTCCAGGTCATCGAAGGAGTCGACAAGGGCCGGATTTTCCGGGAATTGCCGATTCCAGTGACAATTGGCCGGGAGGAAGGGAACCTCCTGCGCCTCAACGACGAGCGCGTCAGCCGCTTTCACGCGAAGGTGCAGCAGGAAGACGGCGACGTTATTTTGACCGACCTCGAAAGCACCAATGGCACGAGGGTGAACGGCTCACCGGTGCAGATTCGGCGATTGCGACCCGGCGATCAGGTCAGCGTCGGCCGGTCCATGTTGCTCTTCGGCACGCTCGAAGAAATTGCCGCCCGGCGAACGGCCGAGCGCCCGGCGACGAAGTCGGCAGGCACGCTGGATGGCGGCACAGTCCCTGGCAGCGCGCCCGGTGACGACCTGGACTTCGACATTAACGCTGTTGAGGCGACTCATGCCCACGACCGCACAGCCTTCGAGTGGGCGCGCACCGAAACGGATATGCCGCCGCTGCCGCAGAAGCTGACGGGGGCACAGTCCGCACGTCTCGCCGAGATTTTTGACTTCCTCCATCGTGGCCTCGCTGTCGCGGCCGAAAATATTCAGGCCAATGAGGACGGCTCCGAAGTCCGCCTCGGCTTTGCCGAATGGCAATCGATCCAGGCCACGCAAATGTTCCTCGCCCGCTACATGCGGTGCGTCGCCGATCCCAATCACCAGGCCGATTGGTAAAATGCCGCTCGCAGTGTAGCGCTCGCCCGCTACGCCGCAAGCGGAGAACTGGATGTCGGCCAAATCGTTCGCGCATCTTCATTGCCATACACATTACAGCCTTCTCGACGGCGCCAACCGGATCCCGGAGTTGGTTGCGCAGACCAAAGCGCTCGGGATGACGGCGTGCGCTATCACCGACCACGGGAACCTGTACGGGGCGGTCGAATTCTACCGCGAGTGCAAGGACGCCGGCATCAACCCGGTTGTTGGCTACGAGGCCTATCTCGCGCCCGGCAGCCGACTCGACAAGAAGGCGGCCCGACAAGGTGACGCTTATTCACATCTGACTCTGCTCGCCAAGAACACGGCCGGTTTCAAGAACCTCGTCAAGCTGGCGTCGATCGCGTTTCTCGAAGGCTTCTATTACAACCCGCGCATCGACCGCGAAGTGCTGGAAGCACATAGCGAAGGTCTCATTTGCCTGAGCGGTTGCCTCGCCGGCGAGTTCAATGACTGGCTGCTCAAGGACCAGCCGAAGAAGGCCCAGGCATTGGCCGAGTGGTTTGCCAAGGTCTTCAAGAGCGACTTTTACATCGAGATTCAGAACAACGGCCTCGACCTCCAGGATCAATGCACGCCCGAGGCCGCGCGGATTGCGAAACGGCTCGGCATCCCGCTCGTCGCGACCGCCGACGCCCATTACCTCTGTCAGGCCGATGGCGACGCTCACGACGTACTCTTCTGCATCAACACCGGCAAAAAGCGCGAGCCGGGCCGGCGCAACTATCCCGAGGGCAAGATTCAGAGCCCGTACTACGTCCGCACGCCGGAAGACATGTACAAGCTGTTCCCACAATTTCCCGATGCTGTTCAGCGGAGCCAGGAGATCGCGGACGGCGTCGACATCCAACTCGATTTCAAGAAGCGGCACTTCCCCGTCTTCACGCCGCCGAATCGCAAGAAGCCCGAGACCTATCTGCGTGAATTGTGCGCGATCGGCTTGAAGGAACGCTATGGCGCCAAACCCCGGCCCGAAGTCGAGGCCCGGCTCGAGCACGAACTCGGCATCATCTGCCGGATGGGCTTCGCGGGCTATTTCTTGATCGTCTGGGACTTCGTCCGCTTCGCGCGCGAGAATGGCATCCCGTGCAGCGCGCGCGGGTCCGGTTGCGGAGCGGTCGTGAGTTATGTGCTCTATCTGAGCCACGTCGATCCGCTCGCTTACGACTTGCTCTTCGAGCGTTTCCTTGACCCAAATCGTTCAGAGGCGCCCGATATCGACATCGACTTCTGCCAAGATCGACGCGAGCTGGTGATCGACTACGTGAAGCAGAAGTACGGCGAAGCGAGCGTGGCCCAGATCGCCACGTTTGGGACGTTGGCAGCTAAGGCGGCGATCAAAGACGTCGGCCGTGTGCTCGACGTGCCGCTTGACCGTGTCAATTACATGACCAAGTGGGTGTCGCCCAAGCCCGGCACCTCGATTGAGGAAACGATCGCGGCCTCGCCCGAATTCCGCAAGGAGTACGAGAACGATCCCGTCACCCGCGAATGGATCGACATCGCGATCAAGCTCGAAGGCACCAACCGCAACGCCGGCACCCATGCCGCCGGCGTGGTCATCGCCAATGGGCCGATCACGGATTATGTGCCGGTGCAGATCGTCAAGCGCAAGGACGAGAACGGCGAGGCTCGTCAAGCCATCACAACGCAATGGGTGATGGGCGATCTCGAAAAAGTTGGCATGTTGAAGATGGACTTCCTCGGCCTGCGCACGCTGTCGCTGGTTGACGCGACGATCCAACTCATCAAGAAGACGCGGGGCACGAAGGAAGCGCGCGCCAAATTGCCGCCGGACGACTTGAAGCGGCTCGAATTCCTCGAATCGATCGACTACGACCTGAACAAGCTGCCGCTCGACGACGTGGAGACATTCAAGCTCCTCACGCGCGGCGATGCCAAGGGCGTCTTCCAGTTCGAGTCCGAGGGTATCCGCGAATTGCTCAAGCGGATGAAGCCCGACCACATCCGCGACATCGTTGCTTGCACGGCCCTCTATCGCCCTGGGCCGCTCGAAGGCGGCATGGTCGACGAGTACATCGAGTGCAAACACGGTCGTCGCAAGCCGTCGTATCCGCACCCGGTGATGGAGGAGGTGCTCGGCGAAACTTATGGCGTGATGGTCTATCAGGAGGCGATCATGCGCATCC
The DNA here is from genome assembly GCA_036266155.1 of Gemmataceae bacterium. Taxonomy (GTDB): domain Bacteria; phylum Planctomycetota; class Planctomycetia; order Gemmatales; family Gemmataceae; genus SIAJ01. The sequence goes on from DATANR010000273.1 coordinate 21,282, forward strand.
TGAACCGCCTTGGCGGCATCGAGTTGTCGAGCGCGTATGCGTGCATCAAAGCCATCAGCAAGAAGAAGGGCGACATCATCGACGCCCGCCGGGCGGAGTTCGTCAAGGGGGCTGGTGAGCGGGGACTGGGGGAGGACAAAGCGCAGGAGATCTTTGAGCTGATCGTGAAGTTTGGCGGATACGGCTTCAACAAATCTCACAGCGCCGCCTACGCACACATTTCGTACCACACGGCTTACCTGAAACGGCACTTCACGGCCGAGTTCATGGCGGCCCTTTTGACCAGCGAGATGGACGACGGCAACAAACGCGACATGCTCGTCGATCATATTTCCGATGCACGCAAGTACGGTGTCCAGGTATTGCCGCCGGACATCAATCGCGGCGAGCCGACGTTCACGGTTCAAGAGGGTCAAATCGTCTTCGGCCTCGTCGCCATCAAAGGGCTCGGGCACGGCGCGGCCGAGGAGATTCTGCGGGCGCGTCAGGAGAAGGGGCCGTTCCGCGACTTGTTCGATTTCTGCGAACGAGTGGACACCAAGCTCGTGCAGAAGGCCGCAATGGAACGGCTCATCAAGGCCGGCGCGATGGACGCTTTCGCCCAACCGTTTGCCCATCGTGCGCAATTACTTGCAGCGCTGCCTGGCGCCATCCAAGCCGCGGAAGGTCAGCAAGAAGACCGCAAACGCGGCCAACGCAGCATCTTCGACCTAATGGAAGGGGGCGAGTCAAACGGTCATGGCGCCGCGCGTGAGGCGACTCCGTTGCCGAACGTGAATCGATGGTCAAACACGGATCAGCTCAAGGCGGAGAAAGAGGCGCTCGACTTCTATTTCTCCAGCCATCCGCTGGCAGAGTTCGACGCGGCCCTCAAGCGGTTCGCTTCGCATACGTGCGCGATGGTCAACGACTCACGTCACGGCAACGAAGTCCGCTTCGGCGGCATGATCTCGATGACGCGGGCGATGACCACCAAGAAGGGCGGCCGTTTCGTGCGCTGCAAAGTCGAGGATTTCACGGGCCAGGTCGAATGCGTCATGTGGCCGGACGACTATGCGAAATATCAAAACGACATCGTCGACGACCGCATCTTCCTGTTCGAGGCCGGCGTCGAAGACGATCAACGCAACGGCGGCAAGATGACCGTCCTGCGCCGGCTCATGACCCTGGACCAGGCCCGCACGGAATTGACGAAGGGGATGATCCTCAACCTGGCCGTCGGCCAGCATGGACCGGAGACAGTCGAGCGCATCGGCTCCATTCTGAAGCGCAAGAGAGGACCGTGCGTGGTGTACATGCAGGTCAAGGATCCGGAGGGACGCAAGGCGCAGTTCCGCCTCGGCGACGACTTCCGCGTGAACCCGGCGGAAATTCCCGTGGAGGAGTTGGAGATGCTGGTCGGGTCAGGGAATGTGATGTTCACGGGGCGGTAAGGCAGCGCATCGGCTACGATGACGGTGCAAGGAGTTTCCAATGCCATTGCACGATTGGTCCGACTTAGGCGGATGGGAAGGCGTTCACGACTATTGGCTTGTGGAACTGGCGCGCTGCATCAAAGCGCAACTGCCCGCCGGCTATCGCGCCTACTTGGGATCGTCGCCATATCTGAAAGTCGGGAAAGACGAAGGCAAGCCCGATGTCTCCGTGCATCATTCAGCAAATGGGAATGGAGTTGCAAGAACTTCACCAAGCACGTCATTGGAGCAACCCGACTCTTTCATTACCACTTTTGCTCTGGACCCGGAACTCGCCATCATGGTGACGCGGCAAGGCGCTCTCGTCGCTGCCGTGGAAATCATTTCGCCCCGGAACAAGGATCGTCCGGGCGCGCGGACAAACTACACGGGCCGCTATCTCGGGTATTTGAATGCCCGTGCGAGTCTGATGATCGTCGATGTCCATCCTCAGCCATTTGGCTTTTCGTTCGCCGACGCTTTGGCCGTGGAGCTTGATGCTGAGCAACCGCCATTGCCGGCACCCATGACGATCTCCATTCGGGACGGCGGCGCGGTGCCGGATCGCGGTACCCGTCTTGAAGTCTGGCGACGACCGCTGACTCCCGGACAGCCATTGCCAACCATGCCCTTGTTCTTGTCGGCAACCGACTCCGTTCACGTCGACCTCGAAACTACTTATGCTCGTGCGGCGGCCGATGCCTACATTACGTGATCGCTCGGGTACTCAATGACCTACACACCCGTCGAATTAATGATCGCATGCGCGTCGCACGCTCTCGAAGATGGCCGCACTGTCGCCGTCGGCACGGGCGTGCCGTGCGCGGCCGCAATGCTCGCGCAAAAAACGCATGCGCCGAATTTGGTGATCTGTTTCGAGGCCGGCGGCGTCGCGCCGCAGTTGCCGACGATGCCGATCAGCGTTGGCGACTCGCGGACGATTCACAAGGCCGTGATGGCCACGAGCATGGCCGAGGTGATGCAATTCTGCCAGCGCGGCATGATGGACTACACCTTCCTGAGCGGCGCGCAGATCGACCCCTATGGCAACCTGAATTCGACGCAGATCGGCGGCACGCATCAGAAACCGAAGGTCCGGCTGCCGGGTTCCGGCGGAGCATGCGATCTCGCTTCCTTCTGCTGGCGCACGCTCATGATCATGCGCCATGATCGGAAGAAGTTCGTCGAGAAGCTCGACTTCCTGACGTCGCCGGGTTATTTGACCGGGCCAGGTGCCCGCGAGGCGGCCGGTTTACCGAAGGGGACAGGCCCACACCGCGTCATCACCGAGTTGGCCGTTCTCGATTTTCATCCGACGACACGGCGGATGCGCCTCCTGAGCCTGCATCCAGGGGTATCGATCGAGCAAGTCCATGCGGCAACGGGATTTCAGTTCGAAGAGTCTGAGTCCGTCGGTCAAACGGCGCCGCCGACCGATGCCGAATTGCAAGTGCTTCGTCAGGAAGTGGACCCCGCAGGATACGTTTTACGCCGCGCCGGATGAATGTGCCGGATGAGTGAGGCGAGGCCGAAACATTTTGGCCGCGGCAATAATCGATCGCAATTCTCTGGAGAATGCGGCTTCCACTTCTGAAGAATCCGGGTAACATCCCGGGGCCTTTCGCTGCCCAGGCGGGATGGATCCTGTCCGCTGGTCCGGAGATTCAAGGATGGCCTTTCCAGGGCACAAGGATGCGCTCTCCGACCCAGCGGACGCGACAATCAACTATCGGATTACCCCTTGCGGCGAAACCGTGCCGACTCGGTCCGAGCCGGCGGCAATTCCGCATTGTCTTGGGCGCTTTCGCGTGCTCGGCGAAATCGCACGCGGCGGGATGGGCGTGATCCTGCGGGCCTATGACGTCGACCTCGATCGTGAAGTCGCGGTCAAACTGCTGGCCCCGGACATTCAACCCGACTCCGAGGCTGGCCAACGCTTCGCACAAGAAGCGCGTCTCTGCGGACAACTGCATCATCCCGGCATCATGCCCGTGTTCGAGGCTGGCGTGCTCACTGATGGCCGCGGGTATTTCGCGATGCCGTTGATTCAGGGTCGCACGCTCGCCGCCCATCTAGCGGATCGGCGGCACCTGCGCGACGGACTACCGAAATGGCTCGACGCGTTCGAGCAAATCTGCCAGGCCATGGCGTTCGTGCACGCGAAGGGGATCGTTCATCGCGATCTCAAGCCGGCCAACGTCATGGTTGGGCCATTCGATCAGGTCCTGGTCATGGACTGGGGCGTGGCGGCCATTCGCGATCGCGCGTTGGCCACGAGCGACACTGCCGGCTATTGGGTATTCGGTACGCCGGCGTACATGTCTCCCGAGCAAGCACGCGGCAGCCGGGCGACCGATCCTCGGGCGGATGTATTCGGCCTTGGCGCGATCCTGTGCGAAATTCTCACCGGCCTGCCGCCTTATCTCGGATCGGACGCAGCGTGGGTCACGCGCCAGGCCGCCGCGGCGCATCAAGACGAGGCAGTTCGCCGCCTGAACGAATCAGAGTCCGAGCCAGCGTGGGTTGAACTCGCTCTACATTGCCTGGCCGCCGATCCCGCGGACCGCCCTGCCGATGCGGGTCAAGTGGCCGACCTCGTGAGGGACCTCGCCCGCTCCCCGGTCTCCGTCGGCTGAGGTCCCGGCGAGAAAGTCGTATCGGCGGAGACCGACGCGCAGCGAGGTCGACGCCGAATTCGGCAGCCGCTACGTCGACCTCGCTGCGCGTCGGTCTCCGCAGCATCTGCTCACCGCAGTAGGGTGAATGGTCATCTACCCGTCGTCGAGATTTGCCGTTAGATCAAGTGAACGTGCCGACCCCGCCTGATCTGCAATGTCTACAGTCCGCCGTTTTCTGGTGATCCAAGCCCTCATGATCTGGCAGGGAGGGTTCTTCTTTTATGCCGCCGTCGTCGTGCCGACGGGAACGGACGTGCACGGCGCATTCGGCCAAGGTATGGTGACCCGGCACGTCACTGATTGGATGAACGTAGTTGGCGCGTTCGCTGTGGCGATTTTCGCATGGGATCAACTGTCGAGCCGCGCGTCGCGAGGGATTCGATGGGGACAATGGCTGATGTGGGGATTGATGGCGAGCGGATTGGTCGCCTTGGCGTTCCTGCATCCACGTATCGAGCCTTACATTGACTCGACCATGGAGTACAAAACCTTCTACTTGTGGCACCGAGTGTATCTTTACGTGGCGACGGCGCAATGGGTCGCCGGATTGGTCTATGTCGTGTTGATGTTGCGGGCGTGGCGCGCTACGCCGCAAGCGGGTTAGTTCAAGACGACCTTCATGTGGACGGTGCCGACCTGAACCACGTCGTTCTCGACCAGTTCGCGCACCTGACCGGGATGGACCCGCGTGCGATTGACGAACGTGCCGTTCAAACTGTTCAAATCTTCGATCAGCAGCTTGCCATCTTCCAGCGAAATAACGGCGTGCTGCCGCGACGTCCAGATGCGGTCCGCCGCCTCCTGGTCTTCCAGATCAATATCGACCGGCTTGTCGTCGGTGCGGCCGAGGTAGTTCTTGCCGGCATAGAGCGGATAAGTCACATCCATCCGTTGACCGCGAACCACGATCAATTTGGGATTGATGGGAATCGGCGTCGTTGGCGTCGCGGGCAACGGCGGCGGCGTCGCGGTTTTGGGCTTCCGCGGTTGCTCGACGGTCTCGTCGCCGGCCACAGGCTCAATCGTTGATTCTTGCGCCACGGGCTCGAGGTGGATCGGCTCCAGGACCGCCGGTGTCGGCGTATCCATTACGGGTTCCAGCGCGATGGGCTCGAGCGCAATGGGCTCTTCCGCGGCCGGTGTTTCCAGGTCCGCCTTGCACTTTTCGCAGAACAAGACGCCGTCTTCGTTGGCGGCGCCGCAGCTTGGGCAAATCATCGGGTAAGCCTCTGTTGCTCCTCTCGCCCCCGCTTCGGAGGTGAAGGGAGAAAAACTCAGGACGTCGTCAGTCCGTACGAATCCTCGGCGCTTCGGGCGACATCGTCGACGGCCAACATCGTCTTCTTGCTGACGCGTCCGCCGCCATCCAGTTCGGCGAGAACCTGTTGGGCGAGCATGGTTTTCTTGGCGCCGCGCGGCCCGAGCACCCCACCTTTGCGTGCGATCTGCTCGGCCACTCGGCGAACCTCGTCCGTCTGTTCGCCGGCGATGGCCTGTTGCAAGTTCGCGTTCAACTCGAAGATCTGCACCTCGTCGATGTGGCGAGCGACCTCCGCGTTCACGTAGCCATGACCGGCAGCCGTGTACGTCATTTCCAGAGGCACCGGCCCCGTGGTTTGCGTCTGTCCGTCGCCGAGGTCGTACTTGACTTCCACTTGTGCAACCACGTACTTGCCATCCGGACGCCGCGGCAGGCTCAAATCTAGAATGAATTTCGTCGGATGCGAGCGCTCCAGCACTCCGAGCGCCGCCGTCAAATTGCGGTCGTCAATGGGCGTCAACGGAACGTCGCGAATCTGCGGAGCAACTTGACGAACCCGCTTGATCTTGACGTCCTTGACCGGCTTGATTTCCATGGTGACATTGACGTAAGCCGCGTCGGCGAGCCGATCGAATTCGGCCAGGAAGACGCGCATCGCCTCGTCGGTCTGCTCAGCGTCGATGTAATACCAACGGCCATCGCTCGCCTTGGCCAGGTCCTTGATCAGGATGCTGTTCCACTCGGTCCCCACGCCCATGATCGTGAAGCGGATCTTCTTTTCCCATGCCTGGCGTGCAAGTTCCCGGCAGGTCGCTTCGCCGGAGGTTTCGCCATCGGTCAAAACAACGACCTGCATGAGCCGGCCGACTTCATCGGGCGTCATCAAGGTCTGAATGGCCTTGCCGATGCCTTCGTCCATCGTGGTGCCGGCCGGATCGACGCTGAACATGTCGATCTTGGCGAGTGTTTCCTTGATCTTGTCGACTTCGCTGGCGGGCGTCGGCGGGAGCACGACCTCGGCGCCATTGCCGAAGGCAATGAGCGCGAGCCGGTCGCTCGGCTTCATCTTGCCCACGGCCGCGATGGCCGCCTCGCGGACGCGATCGAGCCGCGACTTGCCGGTGCCATCGCCCCAGTACATCGACCCGGAGATGTCGATGCACAACGCCAGTGTTAGTGGCACATCGGCACGCCCTTCACCCGCGGGCACCGCCTTGATGAGCGCATAGCTCGCCATCGATTCGCCGGGTATGGCGATCGACTGACGGTGCATCATTCGTTCGAGGACCAGCCGGGGGGCGGACATGGGGACAGGTCTCGGTGTCAAATCGGGGTGATTTAACCGGTGTATCACACGATGGGGGGCACTGCAAGCTAATCAGTTCCAAGTTTCAAGTTCCAAGTTCCAAGTTTGTTTGAAGCTTGAAACTCGAAACTTGAAACTTGGAACATCGTTCAGGCGAATGGTTTGAGAATCTTGCGCGTCCAAGGTTCGTACGGTCGACGGACGTCCACGCGGATGAAGACGGTGTGTTCCATTCCGCCGTTGACCGTCAGCTGAAGGACGCCCTCGTGGATCCGGCCCGGTTCCATCATTTCGGAGTCGATGTCAACAACGACATCCACTTGCCGGCCGCCCGCCACCGCGGAGTCGCGCGGCTTCAACCATAAAGCCCCACTGTCGACGAATGCGTACACCCACTTTTTTGATCCGGTGCTGAGCGTGATCGCCCGCGTCACGATTTCCGGCCACTCGCAGGTGATGTCGAAGCCTGCCGCGTCGAGCGCGATGCGCGGCACCTGGGAAAGCTTGAGCGCTTCGAAGTACTGCTGCACGGCCCCGAGCGATGGCGCCAGCGGGCCGCGCACCGGATAGTCCCAACGCTCCTGTTGGAACAATTTGCGCACTGATCCGTCGGCCAGCCACTTCGCGGCTTGCTTGGGCCGGGCCAGCATCAGCTTCGCCAAGTCTTGTGGATCAGAAACGTGAAAGCCCTGGAACGGAACGCCGCGGATCGATTGGTCGATCTGCACCGGCACCTCGATCGTGCCGCCATTGGTGCGAAGCTGAAGACGGGCGAAGTAGCTGCCGAGCGCGGGCAGGCCGCGTGTGTCGACAGTAATCTCGATCGCTTGCTCCCTGCGTGCCTTGATGCGCGTCGTGTTCGTCTTCAGCCAGTGGCTGCCCTCGGCAACCACGAGGTCGCCGTGCAACAGCCCGGCGCCGCGATTGACCGCAGTCAAAATGATCTTGCGCTCTTCGGCACGCGCGACGTCGGGTATGTGCAATCGCCGCGGGGCCACGTCGAGCGATGGGCTGGTCTTGATCTTGCTCGGGAGTTTTTCGAGGAAGTTCTGCAACGCGACTTCCGCATCGGGTTCCACCGGCGGAACGAGGCGCGCAAGGTCGGGACGGTTGTTGCTTTCGAAGAAGGCGACGAAGTCGCGCCGGACCAGGGCATTGCGTGCTTCAAGCCATTCGCCGAGACATCCACTAACGAGTTCGTCGAGCGTTCGGCAAATTCGGCCGCCGACGAAGCGCCATTCGCGCTGGAACAGGCTCGGCGCCTGGATGTGGAGCGTGTCGAGCGGAATGCCGTCGTGATGGCAATAGGCCGCCTCGGCGGGATTGGTCCGCTGGCAGCGGGGGCAGCGTTGCACTTGCTCAGGCCTTTGATGGGACTTAGGGGACTCGTAGGTCCTATAGGTCCGATGAGTCCTATTGAGGATAATATCAGTCTCTACCAAGCCCGGAATCCCCATGGCTGCCGAGAAAGCCGTCGGCATCGTCGTTCGCACGACCGACTGGAGCGAGACCAGTCGGATCGCCACCATCTGGACCCGTGAACTGGGCAAGGTGCGCGTCCTGGCCAAGGGGGGTCGACGGCTGAAGTCGAGCTTCGAGGTCGCCCTTGACCTCCTCACCGTCTGCAGTATTGTCCTGCTCCGCAAATCGTCCGGCGGGCTGGACCTCCTCACCGAGGCCCGGGTTGAAGAACGGTTCGGCGGCTTGCGGAAAGACCTGCGGGCACTGAACGCGGGCTATTACGTGGCCGAGTTGCTGGGCGACGGGACGCAGGATTACGACCCGCATCCGGCGCTCTATGAGTTTTCGCTCGATACGTTGCGAAAGCTCTCGGCCGGCGGCGACGTGGCAGGGCTGGTCTCGGCCTTCGAGCTGGGCTGGCTCGGCGAGTTGGGCTTGCGACCGGTCCTCGATCGGTGTGCGGCCTGCCAGACGCGTGATTTGCCGGCAGGAGCGCGAACGTTTAGCGCCATTGCCGGCGGCATTGTGTGTCCGGAGTGTGCACCGGCCCAACGCGACCGGCGCCTGGTCAGCCGCGCAGCCCTGGATGTGCTTGAAGAATTGGTGTTGGGTGAATTGCCCAAGGTGACCGGAGAAGTCCGGCAGTTGTTGGGACACGCGGTATCAACGGTGCTCGGGCGCAGGCCCCGGCTCCTGAGTTATGTCTCATAGGAATTCCGGCGAGCCGACGGGCGTGAGCCCGCGAGTGATGACAACACCCGGTGGTTTCGACCGCTCGGCTCGCCCGTGTGAATCGCAGTCCGGGGGAAGTTCGCCATGCGTCAGCGTCGAACGGGCTTCCGATGGGTGGTCGGTGCAGTCGTGCTGCTGGCCGGCTGCACACACGCGCCGCCCATGGCCCGCAGCGATCGCCCGTCCACGCGCGCCGAGGGCCCCGCCGACCCGGTCACGCAGGTGGGCCACAAAGAGACGCCAGCCTCGCCGGTAGCGCACGACGGCCTGGCCAATGCGGAAGACGCCTACCGCCGCGATGAGTTCGAGAAGGCCGAGAAGATGTTCGAAGAGATCGCGGACGATCAAAAGAATCGTCCCGAAGTCGCCGAGCGTGCCCGCTTCTACCAGGCCGAGTCGCTGCGCCGGCAGGGATATTACCCTAAGTCGGTGGACACCTTCAACAAACTGCTGATTGACTTCCCCGCCGGCCTTTACCGCGAACAGGCGGTCGGCCAGATGTACATGATCGCCAGCGAATGGCTCCAACCCGTTCGCGACGAGATTGCCGACAAGTCCAAGCCCGAGAAGGACCGCAAGAGCAAGAACTGGACGGACGGCATCGTCCTTGTCAACTTCGATCGCAAGCTGCCGACGTTCGACACCGAAGGCCGCGCGCTGCAGACGCTCGAGAAAGCGTACTTCGGCGACCCGACCGGCCCCTATGCGGACAAGGCGCTCTTCATGTTGGGTCGCGTGAACTACGAACGCGGCAATTACAAGGAAGCGTCCAAGTATTTCCAGCAACTGGCGGAGATGCACGACCGCAGCCCGTTGCGGGATGAGGCGCTCAAGCTCGCGATCGTTTCCAAAAACAACAGCACCGGCGGGCCCGGATACGACGGTCGGGAAGCCGCCGAGGCCATGCGGCTCATCAATGGCGCCAAGGCTACGAGCCCGGCCCTGCTCCGTGAACAAGAAGGCAAGTTCCTCGACAGCCAGGCGTTGATGGTTCGCTATCAGCAGGCCGAAAAGGACTACGAGACTGCCGAGTTTTACCGGCGCACGGGGCATCCCGGCTCCGCTTGGTTCTACTACGAACTGGTGAAGCGCCGTTATCCGGGGCTGAAGCCGTTCGCCGACCAGGCGGCGGCCCGCCAGGTCGAGCTGAAGGCCAAACTGGATGACATGAAGGACCCGTCGGTCGCCAGTTCAACGCGGCGGATTTGGGAGCAGTACGTGCTGGGTCACGATATGCCGAAGGATGCCACAGCCAACTCAGCCAAAGAATTGCCCAAGGAACTGCCTGAAGCCCGGCCGGCAGCGCTCCCCGCGAGTGCGGCCGTGCCCGCCGACTTGCGCCCACGGCAGTGACGACACCGATTTCCGAGAGGCCATGACTCCATCGCGACCCATCCATCGTCGACATGCCCTGGCCGCGCTCTTCGGCGGCGCGGCCGCGGCCGCGACCGGTTGTGTTCACAACGGCCATTTCAACATGCTGGGCTATACGACCGAGCCCAACTACGCGCCGGACATTCGCACCGTTTACGTCCCGTGCTTCAAGACACGCGTTATCGAGACCACGCCGTTTCGTGGCATGGAGTTCACGCTCACGCGCAAGGTGGTCGACGCGATCGAGTCGAAGACGCCGATGAAAGTGCTGAGCGATCCAGACGCCGCCGACACCGAGTTGCAAGGCACGATCACCGGCATCACGAAACTGCTGACGAACCGCACCAACTTCAATGAAGTTCGCGAGCTGACCCTCTACCTGACCTGTGAGATTGTCTGGCACGACTTGCGGCCTGGGAATGAAGGCAAGATCCTCACGAACCCACGCAGCCGCGATGGCACGATTCCGGCGCTGCAGTTCCCATTCGACCAAGACAATCCGCCGCTGCCGCCGAAGCCGGACACGCCGCGGCCGGTGCAACTCTCCGCCAATGGCCGCGCCTTGCCGGAAGTTGGCGAATCGACGACCACGGCCATCAACATGTGCCTCGATCGCCTGGCCGTGAAGATCGTGTCGGCGATGGAACAGCCCTGGTAATCTCGGCGGACGCTAAAACAATAGCCGTCGCCTCAGTTCCGCCGTTCCACCATGATTTGGCAAATCCCAGGACGAACCATCCCGATCGGCCCACGACCGCTGGTCATGGGCATCGTCAACGTTACACCCGATAGCTTTTCCGATGGCGGTCAATTCGCCGCGACCGATCGTGCAGTTGAACATGGCCTGCGACTCGCCGCCGAGGGCGCGGACATTCTCGACATCGGCGGCGAGTCGAGCCGCCCTGGCTCCAAGCCAGTGTCGCTTGAAGAGGAATTGACACGCGTCATTCCTGTCGTTCGGCAACTCGCGTCACAAGTTACCATTCCAGTTTCGGTCGACACCACAAAAGCCGAGGTAGCGAGGCAAGCGCTGGCAGCTGGAGCGGCCATCATCAACGATATATCCGCCGGGCTTGGTGACCCGGATATGGCGGAGGTCGTGCGCGCGTCGGGCGCCGGCATCGTGCTGATGCACATGCAAGGTGTTCCGGAGACCATGCACTTGCGACCGGCCTATGGCGATGTGGTGACCGAAGTGCGCGATTTCCTGTCTGAACGAGTATCCGCCTTCCAATCTGTGGGCGTGGCCCTCGACCAAATCGTCGTCGATCCCGGCATCAGTTTCGGCAAGACGTTTGAGCATAATCTATTATTGCTGCGCAACTTAGAGAAAATCGCCTCGATTGGCCGGCCTGTTCTTCTGGGGGTTTCACGCAAGGGCATGTTGGGAACAATTACAGGCCGGCCGGTCACCGAACGGGCGGTCGCTTCCATCGCGGTCGGCTGTTATTGCGTCAGTCGCGGGTCGGCACATATTTTGCGAGTGCACGACGTGGCAGCTACCGTAGACGCCGCCAAGATCGTTGGCGCCATCTCTGCCGCGTGAATCGCTCATCGATCGAAGTTGAACGCGGGAGGCCAGGCGTACCGGGCGGAATCTAATGGAAACGACGAAGCTAAAATTTGTCCAAATCTATTAGCGTTTTCTGAATGGACTTGTTACAGTGAGCGGCAGTCGTCTCGCATTTTTTTGTTTTCCCATCGTCACGTGGAGATGCTCGTCATGGTCCACTCTCCTGACCGTGCCCGTCGAAGTCGACTCGGCTTCACCCTGATCGAGTTGCTGGTCGTCATCGCGATCATCGCGATCCTCATCGGCCTGTTGTTGCCCGCCGTGCAGAAGATTCGCGAAGCGGCCAACCGGATGAAATGTCAGAACAACCTGAAGCAGCTTGGGCTGGCTTGTCACAACTATCACGACGTGATCGGCACGCTGCCCCCGGCCGTGCAAATGGTTTCAAGCGCCAACCGCACCTGGGCCACGGGCACGAACTTTGGCCCCAACTGGCTCGTCCTGCTTCTGCCGTATTTCGAACAGGACAACCTGTTCAACACGCAGTCGGTCAACATCACTAGCTACATGCAGAACGGCAACACGGCATGGATGGCCGTCCGCGGCCAGAAGATCCCAACGCTGATGTGCCCGTCTGATGCAGGCAACAAGCAAACGTATGCCGGCGTCAACGGCGGCTGGGCACGCGGCAACTACGCTTGCAACGCCGGCGGCATTCACGGACCGGACGTTGCCTGGACCAGCACCGAAGGCGGCGCCAGCCCGAAAAATGATTGGGGCTGGGGCGGATTGCCGACTGACTGGCATGCGCAGGGCGTCATGTGCATCAACTGGGGTCACGGCATCCACCGCATTCCGGACGGTTCTTCGAACACGGTGATGCTCAGCGAAGTCCGCACCGGCTCGCACCTGAGCACGCTCGACCCGCGCGGCACCTGGGCCTTGGGTTATCCCGGCGCCAGCGTCGTCTGCGGTCAGTCGAGCTGGGATGACACGGTTCCGAACACCACGGAAGAAAACGCCGACGATTGCGAAGGCTGCATCAACGACGCCAAGGGCGGCATGGGCGCCTGGCCGGGCTGCCCGTACCAACAGGCAAATTCGCGCAGCCGCCACGCCGGTGGCGTCAGCGTCTGCCTCGCGGACGGCAGCGTGCGGTTCATCAAGAACAGCATCAGCCAAGCTGCTTGGTGGTGCCTGTGCTCCGCGGACGATGGCCAGGTGAACAAAGAATAGTTCGATTGCTTCTCCCATGATCGCCAGCGGATGAGTCGACCATACGGCTTCGGCTCATCCGCTGCTCGCGCCTTGCACCATTCATCCGTCGACTCTCCAGATCCGGGTGCCTCCATGATCTCTCCCCGTCAATTGTCAACGCTTGGTTTTGCTGCGCTCATGCTCATCTTCGCCGGTTGCGACAGCAGTAAGCCGTCCGTCAAGGTCAGCGGCAAGGTGATGAAGAACGGTCAACCGATGATCGTCGGCGAGGATACGTACGTCACGATTTCATTTGTCTTGGAGACCAGCGGCGCCAATCCGAACGATGCTAAGTCATTTTCTGCCAAGTTCGATCAGAAGACGGGAACGTATTCGGTGGAAGTAGCGCCGGGTAACTACCGGACGACGGTGGTGATTGCCAAGCCGGGATCGAAGGACGGGAAGCTTAGCAAGCCGATGGGGCCCTACAAGTCCGACAAGGTTTATGAGTTGACCAAGGGTCAGGATCTGGACATCGAAGTTCCGAACCAGTGAGCGTCGCGGACGTACTCCATGACTCGCGCGCGATGGCTGCGATTCTCGCTTGTCGCCGGTCTCGCTATCCTGGCCGCCGGCGGAGTCATCGTCTACCGGCTTGCCACTCGCGATAACGGCGATCCACGCTTACGGTCTTTCGTGCACGCTCGGCCGCCCGTGCCCATCGTTTTCACATCGCGAACCGAACCCGCCAGTTTCGCAGCAGCGGCCGCGGACGCCGAAGGATTCACCTATCCCGGTCAGCGTCAATGGGCGGCCCGCGAGGGACGATTACGCCTGCTCACGCCCGAGGGCAACGTCCACGAGCTGACGTGGGGCAAGCCGCTCCCCGACGGCAGCACGCTGATCGACGTCATGAGCCCGTCGGTTTCAATCGACGGCAAACGCATCCTGTTCGCGGGCCGCAAGGGCGGCGACGATCATGGGCGCTTCCGCCTGTACGAGATCGGCGTCGACGGCACGGGCCTGCATCAACTTACTGGCGGCCCCGACGACCACGGCTGCACGGCCGCTCCGCCAATGCGCTGGCGTGACGGCAAGTTGATGCAAGAAACCGAGCGCCAGACGATCGACTACGACGACGTCGATCCGATCGAACTGAATTTCGCCGAGCGCCGGATTGTCTTTGCGTCGAGCCGGACGCCCGATCTCGGCCGCGATCACGCCCGGCGATCGACAACCCTGTTGGTCCTTCACGCCGATGGCCGCATGCAACCGGCAACAGCGAACCGGAACAACGATCGCTGGCCGTTCCTTTTGAACTCGGGCTATGTCGCGTTCAGCCTGTGGAGCCGCAATCGCGAGGTTGTGACGGGGGATCGCACCGACGTGCGGCCCTATGAATCGGGGATGGCCGCCGCAACCGCACCGACCGATGCCTGGCTCGGCGCCTTTGCACAAATGCCCGGTGGACACTTCGGCATGCTGGTCAAACCCGCCATTCCCGTTTGGCGGCCGCGTCCTCTGTTTGCCAATCGCATCGTCATGATGACGACATTTGCTGAGCCGGGAACTGCGGGCGACGATCCACCGCTCACCGTCGTGCAAGTGCCGCCGGGCTTGCTGGCGAATGCCCCAAGCGCACGGCCAACGGGCGCCTTGTTGCCTCGCACCCAGTCCGGACTGCTGCGTCGCGGACCCGACCGCATGGCCGACGGTCGATCGCTCTGGCTGGCGACGCCGAGCCCGTGCCCGACGTCACATGTGGTGATGGCCGGCGCCGCCGTGAACGCGGGCGCCCGTCGACCGGAGTCGGGGGCTTTCGGGCTCTACATGGCGAGCGACGATTGGCCGGCGAGCGACGCGCCAGCCGATGCCGCGAACGTCGACTTGAAGTTGCTGTTCGACGATCCCGAGTTGGTCGACGCCGAACCCGTTGCGGTTTACGAACGATTCTTTGCCAATATGGATCGCAAGGAAGAGTCGCCATCCGACGAAGCGACGCCCAAAGACCTGCCGCTCGCGAACGGGCAGATCTATCGCGGTTCCATTGGCCAGCTCTTCGCGACGTCGATCAACGCCCACACCGCGATGAGCGACTTGCCCGGCCAAAAGACCGATGCCGGCGAAGGCCCGATCTTCGATGGCCCGCCGAAGGACGCCATCGATCACTTGCGCATCTATGCCGCGCGCCGCGACCGCTTCGATGATCCCGATAAGCCGCGCATCGCCGGCACGTGGGAGATGATTCTCAAGGTGCCCGTGAAGAACGGCGTGGGCGGCACCCCGGCGCCGACGGACTCACCGACGGTGCTCGCCGGCTTCGACAACTCCGGCCGGGTCGTGCAATGGAGCACGCCCGCCAAGGACACCAGCGGCCGCACGGCAACGATGTACGCGTTTGCCGGCGATCACTACAGCCTGACGAAAGTCGGTGGCCGGCATTTTTGCGTCGGCTGCCACCCCGGCCACAGCGGCGTTCCGCCCGACACGCACAACCATGCGGAGCGCGTCCGATGACGAAACACTCTCAACTCATCCTTCCATTGATTGGAGCCCCGATGCGCGTCTTCCTCCGAGTCTCACTCGTGTTAGCGCTGCTGGTTGCGGCCACCAGCTGTTCCGGCAAGCGCACGAACATCACCGGCACCATCACCCGCGATGGCAAGCCGCTCGAATGGAAAAGTGAAGGAGGTCACCTGCTGGTGATCTTCGTGCCGGTGCCTCGCCGTGAAAACCAGGACCCATATTTGGCCGAGACCGACCGCGAAGCCGGGACTTATCGAATCGATGAAATCCGCGCGGGCCGTTACATGGTTGCCATCCATCAATTCGACGAACGGCACGGCGACTCACTGGCCAACAAATACGACCCCGTGCACACGCCGCTGATCGTTGAGGTCGAAGAAGACGGCCAGGTGATCGACATCGACTTGCCGAAGGATTTGCCGCAATGATCGACGCTGGCCGGTCGCTGAGGCCTGCTTAAGGCATAAACGATCCTTGATGTGCGAACGCAGCTCTCCGGCTCCTCGAGATACCGGCAACCCTGGCAGCGGGAGAAGATATTGCCGATGGGCCAGCGCTGCATTCCTTTCATGGAGCCAGAGGGCCATGTTGACACAATTCAGTGCACTTCGGTTCCGCGGCTACACCGGCGCGCCAGCAGACTTGCGCCGGTAACCAGGCCACGGAAAGAACGCCGATGTCACTTCAAGAAGTCTTTTAACAAAGACAGAAAAGCCGCTTGATTGCCCGCGCTGGCGTCGGCCTTGGGCGTTGCGTGATACGCGCCGTTACTGAAGTTCCAGCGGTGCAGCGCCGGATGCCACAGCAGCGCGCGCAGGCCGTACTTGGACTTGAAGTCCGCCAGCGAGACCTGGCGTAGCGCGCTGCTGCCGTTATACGCCCAGGGGTTAGGATCGATTCCACGCCGATACACAATCTGGCCGTCATTGCTGATTACGGTCGCTGGATGTGCCCAATTGGGGGCGCCGTCGGCCGGGAAGTGATACTCGGTCTCCACCGGCAAGTCGTACGAGTCGCCCGCAGCGATTTTGAAACGCTGGGGCGCGCCGGTGGGCGGGCACCGCCGGACAGCGAGGCGGCCGTAAGGGAACGGAGAATTCTTGGTCGCTGAGTCGTTGGACCAAGCTGTCCGGAGACCGCCGAGAATGGCCGACATCTTGGTCGCCCAGTCGGCATTGGAGTACGTGTCCTCGTTCGCCACCTCGATGATGAACTGAGCCTTGTTCCAGTTGTTCTTGAACAGACCGGAAAACAGGCTCGCTCCCCATTCGGACGCGGTCTTGTCCGGAGCGACGGTGTGATGGCCGAAATCCACCGTCATGTTCAGCCCCCGCGGTTGGAGCGTGTTGATCGCCGTTCGCGCGTTCGCCCACCCTCTGCCCCCGTCGTGGGCCGCGCTAAACTCGATCTCAACCAACGTCCCAGCTGGCGCATTCAAAAGCGCCATGCAAATGTCGGAGACAAACGACGGCTGCAAGGCCAAGAAATAGACCGATTGGATCCCACGGCGTGTCGTTGCCATGTCGCGCGAGCCTCCACCATTGTCTTGCCGAGTTATCATTCTCGGACAATTGAAATGATAATAATCGCACCTTCGCTCGGCATTCGGCCATGCACAAGCGATCCCTTCTCGCTATCCGAACGCGACTACCGTTACCTCACACCCTTGACCTTCGTCGACATCAACCTCAATCCCCCGTCCCGATCGCTGGTCGCCGCTTCAGCGCTTTTTCGAGCTGCCGCTCTTCTTCGAACTCGTCCAGTTCACTGATCCCATCGTGCGGTATGCTCGGATCGCCCTCGATCATCAGCGTCTGTGAATACTCAATCCCGTCGACGGTCAGCACGACACGGTACTCGCCCGGCTGACCGACCCAGCGAGCGCCGCCGGCCGGGCTGAGCGGATTCAAGTTCGGGGGCGGCGCGGCCGGCGCGTTCGGACCCTTGGGCTGTGGACCGCCGCCGCCCCGCTGCGGACGAGCGACGGCGAATTGCCAGCGGGCCCGATGATAGCCGGCGTCGGTGCTCGTTTGAATCGTCCCCACAGTCGCGCCGGTCACGTCCTTCACAACTAGCGACACCTTGTCAGCCTTCCTGCCCAGCACGTAATCGATGTTCGCGCCCGGCTCGGGGTTCTTGCCGTTGAAAACGCGGTGTGACGTGTAGAACGGCACCGAACCGCGGTTGCGCCACGCCACGGCCGGCGACGGAATCAAGAGCGCTGATTTCCCCTTCACGATCTCGGACGTCATCTGCCGCAACGGCGTCACGTCCAGGACCCAAATCGACCGGCCGTGCGTGGCGACGACAAGGTCGTTGGCGGTCGTTGGCTGAGCGAACTCGTGGACGGCGACCGTCGGCAGCCCCTGGGCACCATTGATCCGCGTCCACGCCTGACCACGATTGACGCTGGCGTAGCACCCGAACTCCGTGCCCAGATAGAGCAGATTCGGATTGGCGATGTCTTCACGACACACGCGTGTCGGACCGACGGGCAGGTTGGCTTTCAACGACTTCCACGTCTCGCCAAAATCCTCGGTCACGAAGACATACGGATTTTCGTCGTTCGAACGGTGCGCGTCGAAGGTGACATAGCAGCGCCCGTCGACGTAACGCGACGCCTCGATCGTCGACACCCACCGCGGCCCGGGCAGGCCGGCCGTTTTGAATTTGTCAGTAACGTTCGTCCACGTTTTGCAGGCATCGCGCGTGATCCAAACGGCACCGTCATCGGTGCCCGCCCAGACCACATCGGGATTGCGGGGCGACTCGCAGAGGGCCGTGCCCGTGCCGCGCTTGGTCAACGAGATCTCGGGCGACACGGCCTGTAGGTCGGCGCCTTGCTTCAGCGAGCGGAACACATAATTCCCGGCCGCGTAGAAGATGTGCGCGTTGTGCGCTGAGAGAATGAACGGGGTGTTCCAGTTGAAGCGGAACGGCTGCAAGCCCGGTCGCGTCCGCGGGCGGATGCCCGTCGAGCCGCCCGTCTTCAAGTTGTGCCGGGCCATGTTGCCATCCTGGCTCTCGGCGTAGACGATGTCCGGATCGTTCGGATCGACGCGGCAGACAAAGCCGTCGCCCCATTGCACGTTGATCCAGTCCGGATTGATCGGCCCTGGCCAGCGATCGGAGCGACTCGGCCCGCCCCAACTGCCGTTGTCTTGCAATCCGCCATAGACGCGGTACGGCGTGCGGTTGTCTACGGCCACGTGATAGAACTGGCCGAGCGCGCCGGCATGGTTCTGATGATCCCAGCGAGCGCCCTTGTCGTAGCTGACGTAGAAGCCGCCGTCGCAGCCGCAGATCATGTGCCGGCCATCTTTCGGATCGATCCAGAGGGCGTGCTGGTCGTCGTGCAAGCCGTCGTTGATGGCGTCCTGGCTAAACGACTTGCCCGCATTGGTGCTGCGGAACATCTTGATGCCGCCGACGTAGATCGTGTTGTCGTCGGTGGGGTCAACGCGAATCAGCGAGAAATAGAACGGCCGCGGGTTCAGGCTGTTGAGCCGCGTCCAGGTGTCGCCACCGTCGGAACTCTTGAAGATGCCGCCCGTATCGTTCGCGATGGCGCCCTGCTGATCGGGCGTCACGTTCGCTTGCTGACCGCCGAGCGAGGCGCCGGGCACGGCCTGTGCGAATGGCCGATCGATCGGCGTATTGCTCGCCAGGATCACCTCGGCCGTTTTCTTGTCGGCTCCTCGGATGTATGCGACCTGCACCTTGTCGCCGACCTTCTTGTTCAGCAGTAGGCGCGTGATGTCGGCGCGCACCTTGGTCGGAGCGTTGTCGATGGAGATGACGATGTCGCTGCTCAGCAACCCCGCCTTGGCCGCCGGACCGAGTTCCAGAACATCGGCCAGCTTGAGCCCGCCTTCGATCTCTTCCGGCGTGACGCCGAGCATCGGTCGATCTTCGGGCCGCGACGCGAAAGTCAGTTCGATTTCCTTCTTGTCCTTGCCACGTAAGACCGTGAATTTGGCCTTGTCGTCGATGTTCTTCTTGCGGAACTCGTCGAGCATGCCCTCACGGGTTTTCACTTCGACGCCGTCGATCGCTGTGATTTGATCGCCTTCCTTGAGGCCGGCCTTCCCGGCCGGGGCGTCGGCGGTCACGGAGGTGACCGCGAGCTTGTTGTCCTTCACTTCACTCTGGAACCCGGCATACACGCGCGGCGGAGCTTTGCCCATCCCGGACTTTTCCGTGTCGATGACCGCGAAGACAGTGTTCGGCGTCTTGCGCGACCAATCGAAACCGACACGGCCGAGCTTCACGGCCGGCAAGCCCTTGCTGAGCTTGGTAAACGTCTTGCCGCCGTCTGACGTCTTGAAGATCGCGGCGCCGGGGCCATGCACGGTTGCCGGCGCGTACTCATCGGCTCCCGGCGGCGCTTTTGGTTTGGCGTCGCCGAGGAAACTGTCGAACTCGTCGCGCTTGCGATCCCAGGTGGCGACGAGCAGCGTGTCCGGATTCGTCGGGTTGATCGATACGTCGATCACGCCGCCTTTTTCATCGGTCACTGGCATGACGTTCTTCCACGTCTTGCCGCCGTCTTCCGTCTTGAAGAGCCCGCGTTCGCCGCCCGGTCCATAGAGGCGGCCCAGCGCTCCGACGAACACAATGTCCGGGTTCGTCGGGTGAACGACGATCTTGCCAATCTGGTACGACTCCTTTAGCCCCATGTTGGTCCAGGTCTTGCCGCCGTTAGAGCTCTTGTAAACGCCATCGCCGAACGAGACCGAATTGCGTGGATTGTTCTCGCCGGTACCGACCCAGACGATGTCTTTATTCGACGGCGCGACGGCCACCGATCCGATCGAGACAGACGTCTCGCGATCGAACTGATGCTCGTAGTTGATGCCGTTGTTCGTCGTTTTGAGCAAGCCGCCCGACGCGGTGGCGACCCAGAACGTCGTCGGGTCGGCCTCGTAGACGGCGATGGCCGTCACGCGACCGCCCATCGTCGCCGGGCCAATGCCGCGCCATTGGAACTTGTTGACCCATGCCGCTGGAATGATCTCCTCGGCCGGCGTCAGCGCCTTGGCCGGCGGTTCCTTGAGCGCCTTCAACTTCGCCTGCAAATCCGCCAGCTGCTTTTCGAGGGTGGCGATCTCCTTTTCGCGGTCGCTGCCCTTCGCGGGCGGGTCGTCGCCACGGCCCGGCGTGGAGGCCACGACGGCGAAACCCATGACAAGTGCGATCGTTGCCAGCAGGCGGCGAAGCGGAGTTCGAGCGCTCATGATGATGAACCGAAGGTGGAATGGACGGAAGCGGGCGAGCGTCGAGGCGTAAGCCCGACGTGTTTGGCTCGCACACGTCGGGCTTACGCCTCG
>DATANR010000274.1:0-4388 GCA_036266155.1 Gemmataceae bacterium
GGGTTATGGGGTATGGGGTGTCGCGTGATTCGAATCCATACCCTACACCCCATACCCCATACCCCATACCCCGCCTTGTCTTTTTCCCCCATCTTGGCTACTTTTCGCGAGTCATGCTCTTCGTCACGCAGAAGTTCTTGATCTTCTATGTGGTCGTCTTCACGATCTACTGGTCGATCCCCTGGAAGCGTCCGCGCGTCTGGCTATTGCTCGTCGCCAGTTACTACTTCTACTTCTGCTTCAACCAGTGGCTCGCTCTGCTCGTCGCCGGCTCGTCGGTGATCGACTACCTGATCGCCCACGGCATGAACGCCACGAGTCGCCCGCTCCTGCGCCGGCTGCTGCTGATCCTGAGCCTGGTGATGAACCTGGGCCTGCTGTGCTATTTCAAGTACGAGAACTTTTTCCTCGAAACGTACTTTCAATCGATCGGATTTGACTACGATCGCAAGACCGAATTGCTCGACATCATCCTTCCGATCGGCATCTCGTTCTACACCTTCGAAGCCATCAACTACACGGTCGACGTGTTCCGTGAAAAGATCCGGCCCGAACGCAATCTCGATTACTTTTTGCTCTTCATCCTCTTCTTCCCGCACCTGGTCGCCGGGCCGATCGTGCGAGCATCGGACTTTCTGCCGCAGGTTGCCCGGCACAAGCATCTGACCTGGACGCGCTTCGCCGTCGGCGGCCGGCAGGTCGTGCTCGGCCTGTTCAAGAAGATGGTCATCGCCGACCGCATGGCCCTGCTCGTCGATCCGGTGTTCGCCAATCCCGCCAAGTTCGATACCGGCGTCGTCTGGATGGCCGCGATCGCGTACGCAATCCAGATCTATTGCGATTTCTCCGGCTACTCGGACATCGCGCTCGGCACGGCCCGCGCGCTCGGCTATCGGCTCATGGTCAACTTTGAGATGCCCTACGCATCGACGAATATCACCGAATTCTGGCGGCGCTGGCATATATCACTATCGACGTGGATCCGCGATTACATCTACATCCCCCTTGGCGGCAACCGTGGCTCGGTCTTGCGTTCAAACGTCAACGTTCTAATCACATTTACGCTCTGCGGCCTCTGGCACGGCGCCAACTGGACGTTCGTCGTCTGGGGCGCACTCAACGGTATCTATCTCATCCTTCATCGCGCCTTCCGCTGGGCGACGCGCGACCTGCTTGCGTTTCGCGCGGCCCTCGACACAATCCCCGGCATCGCTTTACGCATCGCCATGACCTTCACGGCCACCACGCTCGCCTTCGTCGTGTTCCGAGCGCCGACGTTCGCGATTGCAAAGCAAGTGTTCCATCAAATGTTCGTGCCCACCGCCGGAGAAGGCTGGCCGGTCCCGCCGATCACAATCTGGACCTTCGCTCTAATCGTCCTCGCCGCCCATCTCCTCGGTAGCCGCCCTGCCCTCTGGCAACGCTGGCAACAACAGTCCCCGGCCGTCCGCGGCGTCGCCCTCGCAAGCATCGTGTTCGCGACATTGATATTCGCCCCCGTAACAACGTGGACCTTCATTTACTTCCAGTTTTGAGGGAAATCTAGCTTGGCCATTCCGATTCCCCGTCGCCGTGTCGCTCGTGCCGAGGCCCTGTGGGCGTTCATCGGCATGGTCGTCATTTGGGCGGGGTTCGTGTTGTTGGCCGAGATCAAGTTCCCCTGGTGGTACGACCGCGAGTACGAGGTTCGTCATGAGTTGTTAGATGAGCGTGTTGCCGAGCATCCGGAACGGCCGATCTTGGCCGTCATCGGCAGCTCGCGGATCGGCACCGCGTTTTGCCCGAGCGAGTTGCCGCCGATCTATGATGCCGAAAGCCGACAAGTGTTGGTGTTCAATTACTCGCATCACGGCTCCGGCCCGCGGCTCAATTTGATGCAGATGCATCGCCTTATTCGCGCGGGCCACGAGCCGACCTGGCTCGTCATCGAAATCGTGCCGGCTCATTTGCGGTATGAAGCCATCTCGAGCACACTGGCGTCGGCCGCCGATATTCCGGTGTTGATGCCGTATGAGAACAAGCCGAAACTGTTGATAGAGTTCTCACGCCTGCGGCTCAACATCGTCTACAAGAATCGCACGGCGTTTCTGCGCACCTTCGCCCCGCCATTCGCGACCAAGGCCGGCGAAGGCGACGACATCTTCCTCGGCCCCCTCGGCGACGACGCGATCCTGAGCCGGCCCGGCGCGCACCCGGAGACCAAGAAACAGCAGCAATTTGAATTAATCAAGGGCATGTACGCCAATCAAATGCAGAATTTCGACTTCGACTCGCAACTCGTCGAAGCCACCCGCGGACTCCTGCAACTCTGCCGCGACCGTCACATCCTGACGGCCCTCCTGATCGCCCCCGAAGACAGCCGTTTCCGCTCCTGGTACGGTGACGGCGTCGAGGAGAAGATTCAAAAGCTCTACCACGGCCTCGGCGACGAATTCGGCGTTCCCGTCATTGATGCGCGGAGTTGGTGTCCGGACGAGGATTTTCTCGATCCGCACCACTTGATGCCGGAGGGGGCGAAGCGGTTTACACTGAGATTGGGACGGGAGGTGTTGGGGCCGGTGGCACGAGGGGAATTGCGGTAATGTCGGCCGTGCTCGCCTTTAGACTGTCCAATCCTCAACTTGAAGGCCCGGCACCCGCTGAAAGAACTGGTCGCGGCTCACCAAGATGTCGTTGCTGACCAGAGCGGTTGCAGCGATCCACAGATCGTTGTCGTCGGGAGTCATGCCCTGTGCTTGCAGATTTGCCTTCAATCGACCATAAATCTCGGCAATTTGTGGCGTGACCGTCGTCGCCGGAAGAGTGGCAAGAACTGTCGAGGCTCGTGTCTCTAAATCGTTACGTTTCTTGCCGGCTGGCAATCTGTCCAGACCATATCGGATTTCGCCTACGACAATGACACTCGTCACTATTGGATCTGGACAGCTGCTGACTCGGGCCTTGACACGTGGATGGTCACGCATGAAGTCGCTGACAGCATTTGTGTCCAGAAGGGCGGCAGGCATTAACTCTCCGCATTCGCATGGTGATCGTCAAAACTAGGCGCCTGCGCCGGCGGCCGTGCGCCTCCCGCGATCAGTAGCTCTAACTCGTCCACCCATTCGGACGGGACGTGAGGAGGGCTTTCGATAGCGGCGATGATGGCCGCTGCCGAACCTGGCGGGTGAATAGGTGTAATGAGAACCTCCGTGCCCTCTCTCAATGAAGGGCCCTTCTCAAGTAGCACGATGTTGCTGCCGCGAACAATGCCGCGAAAGGTGTCAATCGACATAACGACCTCCCACCAATCAACTGAACTCGGGGCTCGCTTCCAAGCGCAACCTGACCTACAGTTCAACAATAGGACGCGCGAATGGCATCAGGCCTCTGCCAAACCAAAGCCTGCCTCGACTATTGTACGGGACTTTTCAGAGCTATGCCAGAACGTCAATTCCGGGGAGCAAAGATTGCATGAAACCTGCAGAGTGCGGAGCCTCCCGCCTACTAAAGCGTTGCCACAGGCAGCTCGTGTGCAGGAATTGAGAAGTTGTCCGGATCGAAATACTGGCTCCAAAACGCAAATGTAAGCAAACGATGACGTGACACTACTCGAATTGTGCTCCGAGTAATCCGCTCAACCAGTCGATAATTCTGCTCGTCGAATTCGACATCGAACTTAAGGTTGTTTTCTAGAACGCCTCGAAGCAGCGTAGCGCATTCGCCGATGGAGCGCGTGACAAGTATGCCATTCAACACGCCTGACCGCACAATAACCTGAAGTGCCAGCGGGTGAGTATCACGAAATAGTTTTGCCCGAGACTCGAATCTATCTGCAATTGCAACAAGCTTGTCCGTTAATTCTGCACGGGCTATTGGCTCAACTCGTAAATCGGCTGCTGCCGTCCGATCTGCCGACGCAGCGATTTTCTCAATGATCTGAAGAATGCTGTTTCTTACATTCGTGTTTCCCACAGTGCGGCACTCAGCGTGCAAGTCGAAATCAGCCCAATGTGCCCACAACAATTCTCCAAACTGTTCGTCCGATAGCTTCTCGATTGACAGCTTTAGAAACGTCCTTGCCTTCTCGCGCAGATCTAATTCCTCCTCTTGAGAATAACCCATTGCCAATAGCCTCTCATCTAACGCGCCAACACTCATCCGGAAGACGTCCTGACTATCAATTCGACTCTTCAGGTCGTAAAGCCTTGGGACATAAACGATAACCGTCTTGCCCTGTCCGAGAGCGACAGAGGCTTCGCTATCCTTTCCAAATGTATCTCCTTTCTGCGCCATATAGATTGTCACTGCCGCGCGACGCAACATCAGCGCTTCAACCAGTCCTTTCGACACTCGGTCCTCGATCCATGACTGGGTCGGGTTAAAGTACCGCAAGTTCAGTGGCTTGATCT
>DATANR010000275.1:0-5572 GCA_036266155.1 Gemmataceae bacterium
CGAGGCGTAAGCCCGACGTGCTTCATTGCTACACGTCGGGCTTACGCCTCGACGTTCGCCTTGTTCTCACTTCTTGCGTGTCTGTTTCGCCACCAACTCCACGACCACTTTTTTGTCTGGCCCTGTTGCGGTGACCGTCCATTCGACGTGATCCCTGTCGATGAACCGGTAGGTGCCGTCGTGCTTGTTCGTGCCGTCGCTGCCGGTCCATTTCATGGTCTGCGTCGCTTCGTCCCACGTTCCGAGGAGCGCGATCGTGATGGCATCATCAATGAAACAGCTCCGATACGCCTTGACGTTCGAGTCGTAGGTTATCAAGAAGTGTGCTTCCTTCTTGGACGCGAGATTCAAGTCCTCCGAGAGGACGAACTGCCCCTCCTTCGACCACTTGCGGATCTCGGTAGTCTTGTATGTGTCGCCGGACGGCTTGACCGTGATTTCGGTCTCCCAGTTGCCGATGAATCGTTCGAGGACTTGAAGTTCGGCAGATCGCTTCGGCGCGTCGTCGGCGCACAAGGTCGTCGGAATGCCGGCGAACACCAGGATTGCAATTGCAGTCGTCACTCGTCGCATGGTCGGCCTCGCGCTGAGGGATTGATGTGCATCACTCTCGCGAATTCTAGGCCGTCGACGGCGGACGACTACGGGAGTGGCACATCCCGCAAATCGAACGCGACGATCTGCTCCTTCTGTCCGATCACAACGCAGAGCTTCAAAATCAGGTTGTCTCCGGTTGCCGGGGTTAGGTGCAACTACAACCTTAGATTAGCAGCCAGACGTCCAAACCCGTCGAGGACCCTGCCATGCGCCAGCAATCCACGCGTCGACATTTCCTGCGGGCATCGACTGTAGCCCTCGGTTCGAGCCTTCTCAGCAGTTCTTCCGCGCCATGCGATGCGCGTGAGAAGCCGGTCCGGGTCGTCGTGTGGGACGAACAGCAGCCAGCCCAAAAGCAGGCGTACGACAATTTCCTCGGTAACTGGATCGCCCGCTACCTGGAGTCCCGGCCAGGACTTTCTGTGAAATCGGTCAAACAGGATGACCCTGGCCACGGGATGCCGGACGAGATTCTTGACGCCTGCGACGTGCTGATTTGGTGGGGACACGTGCGGCAGAAAGAGATCACGCCCGAGGCCGGGCGCAGGATCGTCGATCGTATCGTTGCCGGCCGACTGTCCCTGGTTGCCCTGCATTCGGCCCATTGGTCCACGCCGTTTGTCGAAGCGATGAACGAGCGAACCCGGAGAGACGCCGAGAAGCGCTACCCGGCCGGCGGGCCGGAAAAGGTGGAACTCGTGTATGTTCCCCCGGCGCAACGGTACACGGTGCCCAAGGCGGACGCTCGCATCACCCCATATGACGAAGTCCTCAAGTTCCCGAGCGGCGGGATGAAGGTGACCGTCCATCAGCCGATCTGCTGCTTCCCGGCCTATCGTGCGGACGGCAAGCCTAGCACCATCCGGGTTCTGAAGCCCGACCACCCCATAGTCAAGGACGTACCGAAAGAGTTCGTCCTGCCGCACACCGAAATGTACGCCGAGCCGTTCCACGTGCCCGATCCGGACGTGGTGCTATTGGAAGAGCGCTGGGCAAGCGGCGACTGGTTCCGCAGCGGGTGCCTGTGGGAGTTAGGCAAAGGCAAAGTCTTCTACGTTCGCCCCGGACACGAAACATTTGCTGTGTACAAGGAGAAGCCGATGCTCCGACTCCTGGAGAACGCGGCCCGTTGGCTGGCCGGGCAGCCCCGATATTGATTGTCTTCCTCCCGCCAGCGTTGGTGTAGCGTACAAGTAGATTTCAGTTCGCCACGAAAACATTCGAAAAGGTTGCCGTCGCCAACTGCGTCGCATCGTGCGACGTCACGATCAGGCCAGCCTGAGCCGACGCGGGCATCGATATGGTGACCGCGTCGCCAATGCGGCTCCAGTGTTGGCCGTCCGTCGAGTAATAGCCCGCAAACGAGTTCCCGCTGCGTACGAGTTTCAGCCACAGCGGACCGTTCGCGGCAGCGCCGATGGACACGGGCGCCGAGCGATAACCCGAGCGCGTCTCGAATTGCACACCGTTGTCGGGCGTCAGGAAAATGCCGGCGAACTGGTCGCTGGCGCCGACGCCGGTGCGCATCATCAAGCCGGCCTTCGCCCAACCGTGCGTCCGCTCCAAACTGTCGACGTGGGCGACGATGGACACATCGCCACTAACGGTCCTGTGCGCGAATTCAAATTGGTCAGCCGAGCCCCAGATGTTCTCACCAGCTCCCTGGATGGACCAGGCGATGCCGTCGAACGCAACGGAGCCCGCGATTTCGGGCGAGCCGACGGAGTCCGCCGTCCAACTGCTCGGCAAGCCCGCGGCCGGTGGCGCCAGGGACACCACAGTCGGGGCGGGAGGCGGTGGTGCACTGGCTGTGTTCACCGCGGCTACCGCCGGGATACCGCCGACGCGGGCGTCGATGCCGCGGATCAACGG
Source organism: Gemmataceae bacterium (assembly GCA_036266155.1). Lineage (GTDB taxonomy): Bacteria > Planctomycetota > Planctomycetia > Gemmatales > Gemmataceae > SIAJ01. Next base: position 2,470 of record DATANR010000275.1, read on the forward strand.
ATAGCTGTCCGCGTTGATCGCGTCATCCAGGTGCCACTGATCGTACGTGCCCAGGACATCCAGGTCGCCGCCTGCCTGGAAGAAGTCGTCGATCGCCGCCGCCATCACGTCGGCGGCTCGGCTATCGCGGTACTTGGCGTAACTCTGAATCGGAACCGAGTCGACATCGCCGCCGAGCGACCAGCCACCTTCGTAAGCGACCACCTTCAAACCGTAGGCTTTGGCATACTGAGCCTGAGCCGCGAGTTGGGTCTCGTAATCGAACTGGGACACTTGCCCCGCGGCTTGGCCGCCGCCGGGAATATTCGATGCGAAGATCGCGTCGGTGCTCGCCACGCGCACATCGTCGATCAGCGTCGTCTGGCGTGCGGATCCGCGACCGACGATTCGGAAAGCATGGCGACCGGGGCCAGACACATAGACGGGGACCGTGCCATAGTCGGTGAAGGAAGAAGCATCTCGGCCGTAGCCAGTGCCGGGCGTCCATGGGCCTGCGTTTGGATTTAGATCTTGCGCGTTCGGCGTCACCCGTTGATCGTCGAAATAGAAGTCGAGCGGATTGCACATGTTCGGATCGAGTTCGGCCGCGGCCTTGAAGTCGAGCGCGTACACTCCGGCACGTGGAAAATCGATGTTCACGGCGACTGTCGCAGTCCCGGAAATGTACAGCGCCTGTGACCCGGCCGGTGTAGCCGGCACGGCCCCGATGCCGTTGACGGCAATGCGGGCATTGCCTTCGGACCCCGGCACGTTGCGATAGATGCCGGCGTCGCCGCTGAATACCCACGGGATGCCCGCCGGCGCGACCTGCGCCTGGCCGGCGTTGATCGGCACGCCCTCGAAACTCCCGTCGGGTACGAAGATGTCGTTTACCAAACCGCGGGGATTCGAGGCGCCGAAGTAGGAAGCCCCGCCGGCACCGCAGACAAAGTAGTTCACCGGATGCGGGTTCGGGACGTGCACGATGCCATCAGCATTGTTGAAGAAGTTGTCGATGAACTTTAGAGCTTCGACCGCAGTGCCCTGCTCGTTATCGTACTGGTATTCGAGCACGGTGCGTACGCGGTCCCCCATTGCGGCATCGCCGAACACCGAGCGAAATGTGTTGCTGGCCTGGACCGTCTTCAGCGCCGCCCAGCGTCGGAAGTCGCCCTGCGGACGGTGACCGTCAAAGTTGATCACCTGCCCATCGGGGGTGTTGTTCGCGACCGCTGCACGGGCGGCGTCGGAAGCTATCTGCGCTTGGCTGAATGCCCAGTTCCAGACCTCATTGCCAAATTCAACGTACACGCGGAGGTTGGGGTTCAGCCCGGGATAGACCGGATTGTCGACGGAACTCGTGTACGGGTTCACGCCATCCGATCCATAGCGAATGAGGTTCGCGAGCTTGCTGACGTAATCGGGCGATGCGTTGACCGGCAGCGTGATGTAGAGGTCCTTGCCCGTCTCGTTGGCGAGCATCACCTCGTTTTCCCACACGGCATGCCGATCGCCGAAGGCAGCCTTCAGGTTGCCGGGCAACATACGATCCGACCACTCGCGTTCGGCATTGAAATTGGCAGTCAGATAACGAAGTGTTGTGAAGCGGGCGAACGCGGTCTTCACATTGCTGTCGAACAATTCGCCAGATGCGAACGTCGTGGTTGATCCAGGCGCGATCGGCCGGAGCATCTGGACGTTCGTGATGCCCGAATTCTCCGGACTATTTGGAGTTCGTTGCGTGTGGCGAAAGTTCAGGGCCAGTAAATCGGTCCCGGCAATGACCATCTGGGCAGTCGTCGTGTTGCTGCCCGCGTCATAGCCGACGCCGGCCGGCAGCGTCGAACCGTAGTTGACACCGTTCACCGCGAACTGGCCGCGGCCCATCCAACTGGCGACCTCGGCACGGCCCGTAAACGTCAACAGATACGTGCCTGCGGTCTTGGTCGGGTCTTGACCTTCCCAGAAGATGTGCCCGGCATCGCCAAGCGGCCAGCCGGCCGCGTCGGTCGCGACGTTCGGGCGATTGAAATAGTCAACGACGTCGCCCCACTCGGCACGCCCGCTCTTGGTGGCGTCGGCATACAAGTTGTAGTCGTAGGTGACCGCATTCACGCCAATGCTGGTGGCCGGCTCGATCGCTTCTTCCGGCGTGCTGTTGCTCGACCAGTGCAATTTGGCCGTGCCGGCGCCACCGAGTTCGTAGTACTCCATCCGCAGGTCGTACGACTGGCTGGCGATCATCGTGTAAGTGCCGGTGTCGACCATGGCACCGTGTGCGGCCCAGTGGTCGATCAGCGGCGTCCAGTTCGCGGAGCCGGTGGGCCGAATCCACAAGCGCACGCCGTCGTCGCTCGTCGTCTTGAACGTATACGTCTCGTTGAAGCGCGGCACGATCGATCCAGTCCAGCGCACGGAGAAATTGTCAGGGCCGACGGCTTGGTAGCTGGGCGAATTGGAGCCACCGGGGGATTTGAATTGCCAGTCGAAATCGATGCGGACGTCGCGGCGTGAGAACGCAGGGGTTCCACTGAGATTGGCGTTGGCGAAGTAGTCCCCCTGAATTCCCCCGGCGGTGAATCCCCCGCCAACAGACGGGATCTCACGCCCTTCCAATTTGTCGAGCGCAAGCCTTGACCACCGAACCGTTCGCCTCGCGGTTGTGATGAACCAGCGCAGCAAGTTCTGCGTGAATGAGTCGAAGATCATCCGGCGATTCCTTTCGCTGGGCTCCGAACATGGGCGTAGAGGCGCCGGCATCCTGCCGGTGGCGATGAAGTGAGGGAACATGCCTTCTAAATCGACGCGGCCGATCTGTCAATAGTCCAGTGGTGAAACTTCAGAAAACATTGAAGCGACTGTGTATTCTTTAAGCTAACGCCGTCCAAACGGTGCCCAAGTCCAACACGCAGAAGCCGGGTTACGCCGTGTGCCGCGTCAGATACGCACGCTTGAACTCTCGCGGGCTGCCCGCATCCGCTTGCTCCACCCAGACGACCACGAAGCGCGGCGACGACGCGCCGGTCGGGATGCGCACTTCGTCGCCATCCGCATATGTCACCGTCGCTGCGCCCGGCAGGCGCGTGCAGCCGTCGAGCACGTCGGCGGTCGCATCGAGCACGAG
>DATANR010000276.1:0-7622 GCA_036266155.1 Gemmataceae bacterium
CTTTTGGCACCTGCGTCGCCCGGATACCCTTCGCTTTCCAAGTGACCGCACCCGCCTCCGACGACCATTGCCCCTTGCTGCCGTTCTTCCACTTGAAGCCGGTGGCTGTGCATTCGGTAATCACCGTCTTCTCATGATAGCCCGTCAACTCGACATTCGGCGGTGAGGCATAGGGGATCGGAAAGTTCACTTGTCCCTGTTGACCGAAGTCGCTCTGGAAGGTCCCGTGCTGCTCAAATGTCTTCAAGGCCTGTGCGCCGGGCGCTCCACGAACGCCCTTCGCTTCCCAAGTGAGTTCAGGCTGCTTCGCGTCATACTTCGGCGGCTCGGCGCCTTTCGGCAGAAACTTCGAGACTTCCGGGACGGAAGCAAGCAAGTCAATCGCCTCGGCTTCGCGGGCGCGATCGAGCCACGTGAAGCCGAATTCGTCCTGACGAGCGATGAGATAGCGTGACTTCGGCTCGACCGTCAGATTTGGCGGCGACGCATAAGGAACGGGATAATAGACCGTGCCGCTGCCTTCGCCTTCCAGTTTGATGTTCCCCTTCTGCGGATACGGTTCTGAATCGACGGGGCCGGTGGCGGAGTTGCCAGCGGCCGTGGGCGATCCGGCGACGGCAGGCCGTGTCACATAGGTCGTCGCGACGACAGCAATGGCGGTGATGGCCATCGCTCCCAAAACCACGACTGCGAACACGACCGGCGAAATGCCTCGACTGGGGCCTGTTGAGGATGTGGACATGGACGAGTCTCCAAGAAGAGTGAGATCATGGTAACGGCCTGGAGTTCAAGGCGTCAATGGTCGGCCAATTGGGCGCGCTCAATGAAAATCGCGCGATTTTACGGACAGAGCCGCCAGCTTCTCGGACAGATCTTCCATACGCGTCACCAGGACGTGGATCACTTCCTTCTCAATCTGCAACTTGCCGTGGGCAATCATCGCAACTGCTAACCGGGCCACGCGGCGATAGCGTTCCCACACATCCTTGTGGACGATCAGGTTCACCGTCCCCGTCTCGTCTTCGAGCGTCACGAAGGTCACGCCCTTCGCCGTGCTCGGTCGCTGGCGCAGCATGACGATCCCGGCGACGGCCAGGTTGACGTCGTTGGCCATGACCGCCAATCGATCGGCCTGAACGATCTTCATTTCATCGAGCATAGGCCGCAGGAAGCTGATCGGATGTTGACGCAGCGTCAGGCCGGCGGCCTTGTAGTCGGCCAGGACCTCTTCCATCGGCTCGAGCGTCGGCAGATTGGCCGGCTCCTCATCCGAAGCGAATCGGTCGTAAACCATGAGCGGCCCGCGTTCCGGCAGCGACCGCCAGAGCGTCGATTGCCGATCCAGGGCAAGCGATCCGAACGCATCCGCCTGGGCGAGCTGCTTCAACGCCCCCGCGCGCAAGCCGGTGCGATGGACGAACTCGGTGAACGTGCGGAACGGGCCATCGCGGCGGGCGGCGACGATCGCGTCGGCGTGTATTTGCGAAAGGCCGCTAATCAATCGGAAGCCTAAGCGCAGCGACACCGATGGTGTCGCCGCTAAACGGGTGGATTCGAGTGTGCAATCCCAATCGCTGTGGTTCACGTCGATGGGCCGTGCCTCAACGCCGTGACGCTTCGCATCGCCCACGAGTTGCGATGGGCCGTAGAAGCCCATGGGTTGACTATTGAGCAAGGCCGCACAGAACGCCGCCGGGTGGTGGCACTTCAACCAAGCGGAGACATACACGAGCAAGGCGAACGACGCGGCATGCGACTCCGGGAAGCCGTACTCGCCGAAGCCGCAAATCTGCTTATAAACGGCTTCCGCGAAATCAGGCGGGTAGTTATTCGCGGCCATGCCGTTAAGCAGCTTGTCTTTGAACTTGTTCATCACACCGGTCTTCCGCCAAGCTCCCATCGCCCTCCGAAGTTGGTCGGCCTCGCCGGGCGTGAACCCGGCGGCGACCACGGCGAGCTTCATCGCCTGCTCTTGGAAGATCGGCACGCCCAGCGTTTTATGGAGAACCTCCTCAACCTCCTTTCTGGGGTAACTGACCGGCTCTTTTTCCTGCCGACGCCGCAGATAGGGATGCACCATGCCACCCTGGATCGGCCCCGGCCGCACGATCGCGACTTCAATGACGAGGTCATAGAACTTCTTCGGCCGCAAGCGCGGCAACATGCTCATCTGCGCTCGGCTCTCGATCTGAAAGACTCCGACCGTGTCGGCCCGGCAGCACATCTCATACACGACTGGGTCGTCGGCCGGGATGGTTGCCAGTATCCACTTGTGACCGTGGTGCTTCTCCACCAAATCAAAACACTTGCGGATCGCCGTCAACATTCCAAGGGCGAGACAGTCGACCTTCAGGATGCCGAGCGCGTCGAGATCGTCTTTGTCCCACTGGACGACTGTGCGCGCGGCCATAGCGGCGTTTTCGATTGGAACCAGTTCGCACAGCGGACCATTGGTCATGACCATGCCGCCGACATGCTGCGACAGGTGTCGGGGAAAGCCGAGCAGTTCGCCGACGAGCCAGACGAGTTGCTTCGCAAGCCGGCTATCCGGATCGAGCCCGCCCTCGGTGAGTCGACTCGCGAGCCGATCTTCATCGCGGGCCGGGTGGTGATCCATCGTCTTCGCGAGTCCGTCCAGGCGGTCCTGCGAAAGACCCAGCGCCTTGCCGACGTCGCGGACCGCCGAGCGTTCGCGATAGCTGATGACCTCGGCCGTCATCCCCGCCCGCTCGCGACCGTACTTGTCGTAGAGATATTGAAGCACCTCCTCGCGGCGTTCGTGCTCGAAGTCGATGTCGATGTCCGGCGCCTCGCCGCGATCCTTGCTGATGAAGCGTTCGAACAAAACATCGACTTGCTCTGGGCTGACGGATGTGACCCCTAGGCAGAAACACACGACCGAATTGGCTGCCGATCCGCGACCCTGGCAGAGAATGTTCCGCGACCGAGCAAACTTGACTAGATCCGAGACGGTCAGGAAGTACGCCTCGTAACGCAACTCCGCGATGAGTTCCAACTCGTGGTCGATTAGCCCACGAACTTTGTCCGGAATTCCATTCGGATAGCGTTCGTTAGCCCCGTCCCAGGTCAGCACGGTCAGATTGGCGAGCGGCGTTAGACCGCCGGGGCATAACTCTTCCGGATAGTCATAGCGCAACTCATCAAGGATGAATGTGCAGCGGTCGGCCACTTCGGCGGTGCGTGGGACGGCGTCGGGGTAGGCCGCGAAGAGGGTAAGCATTTCTTCGGGCGACTTCAGATGGCGCTCGCCATTGGTAAAGCGCCGGTCGCCCAGATCGGCAACGGTGCAGCCGTGCCGAATCGCGGTGAGCACGTCGTGCAGCGGCCGACGCCGCGGGACGTGGTAATGCACGTCGTTCGCGGCCACCAACGGCACGCGGCCGGCACGGCCGAGGCGCGCGAGTTGTTCGAGTCGAAGTGCATCAAGCGATCCGCGGTTCACCTCGGCGACGCCATAGCACCGATCGCCGAATACATCGCGGGCCATCTCGATTTGATCGCGTGTCGCCGCATGAAGCAGCACGCCGGCGAGGAGTCCGTCCGCATGGCCAGCGACGTCGGCGAAAGTCAGCCGGCACTCGCCCTTCGGTGCCGCTTGGCGACCGAGCGTCAGCAAGCGAGTTAGCCGGCTATACCCCTTTCGGTTGATCGCCCACACCAGCATCGCCGGCCCATCGATTGGATGGACGGCCGAGCCGATGAGCAGCTTGAGCTTTGTCTCCTTGGCCGCGACGTGAGCCCGCACGACGCCGGCCACGCTTTCGCGATCGGTGATCGCCAGGGCGGTGTAGCCGAGTTCCGTGGCACGTTCGACCAGTTCGTGCGGATGCGATGCTCCTTCGAGAAAGGTGAAGTTGGTCCGACAGTGCAGCTCGGCATAAGGGACCGTCGGCCGCGCGATGGTCGTGGGAGGATGACGCGGGAGCGGATGCTTGGGATCGGGTTGCTCGGGCATTGTTTTTGATCCGGCGAGCGGAGCCGCGTAAGCGGCCCGATAATGTTGACGGAAAACCTCATCGGGCCGCTTACGCGGCTCCGCTCGCCTATGCGAATGACCCCTGCACGAACCACTGCCCCGCCGCCAAATCGCGGAACAACCAGAAGCGTTCGCCGTCGGTCGTCTCGACCGTGAAGTAATCGCGACGCACGTCGGCCGCACGCCACCAACCGGTTTCGATTCGCTCGGGGCCCCAACTTCGCTCGATGGCGTACTCGCGGTCGTCCCACTTCAACCATGCGGGCGACCCGCCGGGGGCCGACATCACCACAATTGGCTCCGGGCGTTCCTTCAAGATCGCCGGGCGGGTTAGACGCATCGGCTCGCGGTCGTCACTCGGCTTCCGCGTCGCGACCGCGAGCCACGGGTCGTACTGATACGCCAGCTCTGGCTGAGCATCGGGCACGAGACGTGGCCGCAGGACCACCGCGTTGCCGAGCCGGCTGCTCAGCCGCTCGATCAGCCCGGTCACGTCTTCGTCGCCGGTCGCGCCGATGCGGCCGCCGAACAGATCGACCTGACGATAGACGAGCGGGACGATCCGCGCCGCCCGCACGGTCACGTCGGTCACTTCGCCGGGCAACCTCAGTCGTTCCATTTGAAGGCGGATGAGTTCGAGTAGATCTGCCTTCACGGCCGTCGGTCGGAGCAACTCGATCGGCAGGCAGACCTGGTCGTGCCCTTCCACGCGCAGCCACCAGAGCAGCTTTTGGAAGCCGACGTCTTGCCCGCGGACCTCCTTCAGCAATCGGCCGAGCAACTCGTCAATCACCGGCAGCAACACGTGTGCGTTGTCGACTGGCCACTCGAATGACCAGCGGGCTTCGAGCGGTTCGACCGCCCGTTCGGCCCGCAACCCTTCGGTAATCACCCCGAGCGCCCGGTCGATGCACGTCAACACCTCGACGCCAAAGCGCGACGGCAACTGATCGCGCGGGATCGCCAACAACTGCTCGACGCGAGCGACGTTCAGCTCATGCAGCACTTCCACGGTGCTCGCCGACAGCCGCAGCGACTCGATCGGCAGCGGCCGCAGCGCCCGCCTGTGTTCACCCGGAGGAACGACCAGCACGCGGTCACGCGCGTTGGCCGCATGACGAGCGACGGCCCACGCCGCTCCGACCGTGTCGGCCACCGCGGCCACACCCCAGAAACCGCGTTCGCGGACCGCCGCAATCACATCGCCCGCGAACCGAGCCTCCCCATCGAACCCGAAGCCGCAGCCGGTCGCGTCGAGCAGCACGGCCTCCGGCGACTCCGCAACGTCAATCGCCACCGTCGGTGAGAACTGCTGGCAGACGACGACCATCTCGCGGAGGCGTTGTCGATCAGCCAGCGGGTCGGCCGGCTCGAAGCGCACCGCGCCGGCCTTCGGCCACAGCGACTCCGCGTCGGCGAGCAACATGCCGACGCTCACGCCCCGTCGCCGGGCCGATCGCGAGCAGGCGACGACACGCTCCTTACGGCGAATCAAGGCATGCACGACGAGCGGCCGAACCTTAGCGCCGGGCCTTGCGGCGTTTCGCCACTGGACGGGCCAACTCGGAAACCAGAGGCACAGGACTCGCTTCATGGACTAACTCCACCTCCGCCATCGCTTCGCGCGGCCCGGCCTGCCCGCGCATCACGCGCACCCGCAGCTTCCAATCCAATTCATTCCCCGACCCCACGACGCCGCCAACTTCGAAACGCGTCACCGCCCAGGTTGCGGGGGCCCGTGCGCCCGGCGGGCGAATCAAAAACCCAAGCCCGCCACCCGCCTCGACCGCCAGCTGAAACCGCCGGGCGATGCGGTCGTGGACCTCCTTCAACCAGCCGATCGTGACCACGACACCGGGCGCACGTAGGGCCTGCTCCCACACCCACAGGCCAGTCGCCGGGTCACCGGCCCGGACGACCACGGTACGGTCGAGCGGCACACCCAGCCCCGCGGCACCGACCGGGTAGAACTCGTGGCCGTCGTCGAGTACGACGATCGCTCCGCCATCCCGCGCCAGATGCGCAGCCACCGCCAGCGCCAAAGTCATTGCCCCGCTGCTATTTGCATCGCCTCGCCATTCGACCAGCGACCCGGCCCGCAATCCGCGCCCGGCCAGCACACGATCAAGGCTCGCAAACCCGGTCGAGAGTCCCGCTTCAGTCGGCCCGCGCTCCGTAAGCCCCTCGATCCCGCGAATACGCTCGCGGAGTTCCTGGAGCCGTTCTGGAGAAAGCGGCGCGCGCATGACCCTCGCCGGTTTGACTATGTACAAATGAACACTTAGAACGGAATAGTGTCGAGGACGTGAAAACGAAAGTGAATTTCGATCAAGCCGCTGACGATGCGGCTAACTCATCCGTCCGCGTCACCCCCGCAATCTCCAAAATAAAGTCGGGACCGAAGGCCATCGCCGGTGTATAGAAGCCCGGCGCGACCGCACCGCTCAACACCCGCGCGGCCGCCGCGAGCGCGGTCTCGACCGTCAAGTCGTAGCCGTCGGGCGTCTGCTGCCGCACCACAACCTTCCCACCAACGTCGTCGGTCGCCTCGCCCCAGAACAGACAGCGGTTCTGCCGGCGCTCCGCTTCCGTCGGCCCAGGCGGTCCCGCCAAGATGCGTCGCTTGAGCGGACCTTGCACCAGCCGCGACCGCAGCAACCAGCCGAGCCATCGGCTCAACCGGGCGCCGACGCGCAGTCCCCACGGCGCGGCCAAGTAGACTTCGATGTTCGGGATGCCCGTGCTGTGGAAAGCCGTGGCGACGTCGCCCCATGGGATTGTGATCGCCTTCGTCGGCCCGTCGCCGCAGTCGATGACGCGTGTCTTCCAGGCCGTCCGTACCGGCTTCAACACGCCATCCGCGCGAATCAGGCCACCCGAATCGATGCGCTCGAGTGCGGTCAGCGCCGTGCCACGGGACAGCCGACCCGATGAGCGGAAGCCGAGAGCTAGCCGCGTCGCCGTCGGTAGCCGTTGCTTCAGATGCATCGCCAGGCAGTCCGACGGCACCACGTCGAAGCCGACGCCAGGCAACAGAACGACGCCGGCCCGTCGCGCTTCCGCAGCGCGCATGGCGATCGCCTCGAAGACACCCGCCTCGCCGGTGATGTCGAGGTAGTTGGTCCCGGCCTTCAAACACGCGTCGACGATGGGCTGCGCGGTGTGGCTGAACGGGCCGGCACAGTTCAGAAGTGTGTGAATGCCGCGAATGCCGTCGGCGACGTTCGCGGCCGAGTCCAAAGCGAAGGCCCGATGTTCGAGCCCGAGTTCACCAGCCAACAGTGTCAGCTTCTCAGCATTTCGGCCCGCGAGGATCGGCCGCATCCCACGCCGGGACGCCGCATGAGAAATCAGCGCGCCGGTATAACCGGTCGCGCCGTAGATCATGAACTCGACTGGCACTTACGGCACCGCCGCGAACAGCAGGCCCACCACTCCGATTTCGGCCAAGAGTCCCGAACCCGTCAGCTCCGGCGGGTAGATGATGTACGGCACCGGATCGCCCGGCTGGCACAAGCCGGCGTTCGTCTCGAAGCGCCGATGCGGCTGCGTGGCCATGTTGTGCGGCAAGCAGAGCACGTCCTTGAAGAACACCGCCGTCGACACCAGCGGCTGGATCGGCCCC
>DATANR010000277.1:0-10425 GCA_036266155.1 Gemmataceae bacterium
CCACGCTCGCCTCTGAAGCCATCGCCCGAATCACCGCATCTGTGAATTCGGAAGTCCGTGCCGTGCCGCCCAGGTCGGTCGTCAACACCTTGCGTTCAGTCAACACTGTCTCAACCGCTTGTTGAATCCGGGTCGCTGCGGCGGTTTCGCCGAGTTCCTTCAACATTTCCAACGCCGGCAGAATCAACGGCAGCGGATTGGCCTTGTCCCTGCCAATCGCACCGTGATGGGCGCCGAAGATCGCCTCATAGACGCGAGCGCCGTCTGCATGGAGGATGCCAGCCGTGCTCGCGATGCCGCCGGACAGGCCGGCGCCCAAGTCGCTAAGGAGATCGCCATACAGGTTGCCGGTGGCGACCAGTTCGAACTGATGCGGGCGGCTGACGAGCTGCATGCACGCGTTGTCGACGATCATTTCCTTTGCAGCCATGTGCGGGAATTCGGTCGCGATCTTGCGGAAACAATCGAGAGCCAGCCCGTCGGCCAGCTTCAGAATGTTCGCCTTGTGGATGCAATGGACGGACTTGCGCCCCTGACGCACGGCCAGCTCGAACGCGAAGCGAAAGAAGCGCAAACAGGCGGTCGCAGTGACGATCTTGAAACTCTGCACGACGCCGGGTGCGACCTCATGTTCGGTCGTTGCGTACAGATCTTCCGTGACCTCGCGGACGAGCGTGAAGTTGACGTTGTTGAAGCGACTCGCCAAGCCGGCCAAATTGTGGATCGGCCGAACCACGGCAAACACGCCGAGGGCCTTGCGGAACAGGACATTGAAGTTCGCAGCCTGGCCATAGGTCGACGACCCGGTGGCCGCTGGCAGCAACTTGGTCTTGAGAGCAATCTTGGCTTGGCGGATTGCCGCGATCATTTCGTCTGCCAACACTGGCAAACCGTGGGATTGCGCTTCCCACCCGGCCGAGAAGACTTGCCATTCGATCTCGACGCCGGCCGCGGCGAGCAAGCGCCTGACTGCGGCTTCCTGGTCCAGACCGATGCCGCCACCCTGAACGAACACAACCCGGTGCATATCGACGATCCCAATCGGCGGGAGAGGTGGCGAGGTCATTGTAAGGAGAGGGCGGGCAAAAGCGGGGTTGCCGTAGGCAAAGTGACTGGCCTTGACGAGAATGGCGCTGCGCAGTTATGGAGAGAGCAATGCCGCCAACTCCGCAACCCAGCCGGCCGGGAGGCTGGAACATGCACATCTGGTTCGGATGCGATCTGTTTGCCTGGTTGCGCTTGCTCTATCGCGGTCGCTTTCGCGTCGGCTGGCGTAAGCTTCGCCTGCTGCCAACGGGAACACTCATCAATTCGGGCCACACCTTCTTGCGTTACGTGCAAGAAGGGCTCTACGGCAGCCGGATTCGGGCGACGAAGATTGCTCGGCCGCCGGTCTTTATTCTCGGTCACTGGCGCAGCGGGACAACGCTGTTGCACGAGTTGCTCGTCCAGGATCCGCGGCACAATTCACCGAATACGTACCAGTGCTTTGACCCGTGCCATTTTTTGCTCACCGAACGGCTCATTCGCAAGTATTTCAGCTGGTTGCTGCCGGCGCGGCGGATGATGGACAACATGCCCGTGGGGTGGGGTCGGCCCCAGGAAGAGGAATTCGCGCTCGCACTGTTGGGCGCACCGTCGCCGTACCTGGACATTGCTTTTCCCAACGAACCGCATTCGGACTACGCGGCACTCGATCTGGACGGCCTGCCCGCACACGAACGTGCGCTGTGGAAGCGCACTTTCCTGCACTTTCTGCAAACGGTGTCCCTGCGTGATCCCCGGAGGCTGGTGCTGAAGTCGCCGCCGCACACGTGCCGGATTCCCGCACTGCTCGAACTGTTTCCGGATGCACGGTTCATCCATATCGTGCGCAATCCGGTTTCGGTTTACGCTTCAACTGTCAATCTGTGGCGGACATTGCAGAGCATGCAGGCACTGCAAGCGCCCGACTTCGCGGGCATGGAGGAACGCGTCTTCACGACGTTCAATCATTTCCATGCCCGGCTCGCGGAAACGCGTGGGCTCGTGCCGGCGAACCGTTTTCATGAGCTGAAATACGAGGACCTGACCAAGGACGCGGTCGGGGAGATGCGGCACATCTACGAACATCTCGATTTGGGCGATTTTGAGTCGGCGCGGCCGCACATCGATCGCTATGTTGCCGAGACCTCACGCTACGAATGCAATAAATACGAGATCGCCGACGACGAGCGTGCGGAGATCAATCGCCGTTGGGGCGAGGTGATTCAGCGCTTTGGATACGATCGCGATTCGAAGGGTCGCTGAGCCAGGCGCGAATCTCCGACCGCTGAATGACAGCCGCCTTCCTCTTCGCCGCATGGTAACTCGCTCCCAGCACCGCGCCGAGCACAAGGTTCGTAAACGGCACGGACCAGTGCGCAAAACCCATCAAGGTCGCCGGCAGCACGGATAGGACCGCATGAATGGCGACATGTGCGAGCAAGTAGGATTGGCCGAGTTTCATGCCGGTCTGTCGCGCCGCCGTGCCGGCATGTTGTTGCATGACGCGTAAGAGCACGTCGAGGCTGCCGTCGGGATCGACACGGCGCCCGGCGGCCTGGAGGCGTGCCACCTCGCCGCGATGCAATTCCTCGACGGCGGACAAATTCAGCGACTCCATGCCTTGAAGAACGTATTCGCCGTCGCCGGGTGGTTGGTCCACGCCGTTGCTGGTCATGAGCAAGGTGCTGTCTTGCCAACAGGTGGCGAACAAGGTGAGCCACCAGACGTCGAGCGGCCGCGGCTGTCGCTGCACAATGGCAAACGTCCGCGTGCGAGTTGAGCGAAATACCCGCATGTCAGATTGGAATTGCCATTCCGGCCCGTGGAAGCGGACGCTCATCCAGGCAACACCCAGTGGCTCGAACCGGAGCGCGACAAGTTGCTGGCTCCAGAATAAGAAGTCGGCTTCCTTCGCGGCGTCGACTGCACTGGGATCTTCGGAGCCGCCGGTGGCATAACGGGTCCACCCGAGCGAACTCAACAGCGCCGGCAGCCAGGTCCAGCCGAGCACAACGACGGCCAGACACCACGCAATGACGGACCATGTGGTTTCAGTCATCGGCATCCCGCAATTCGTCGGGCGGCCGGGAAACGCCATGCTCGGCCACCCACCGAAGCTGGCGTGCCAATCCAAAGAGAATGCGCACTTCGTTGGGCGATGGCCGGGCACGAACGATCAGATGCCGCACAGCATGCATGAGCGAATCCGTCTTCGGGCCCCACAAGTAATGGATGTCCGTCAACGCTCCGCGCAATCTCTCGAACATGCGCTCCTGATCTGCGAACGGTGCCACCTTCTGCGAGGGCCGCGCGATCGCGTTGGCTCGTTCGCGCTCGATCTTACGCAGTTCGTACAGACAAATCGCGACGGCATGCGAGAGGTTTAGCGACGGGCACTTGCGGTCCGTGAGAATGCGGATGAGGCCGTGGCAGCGTGCGATCTCGGCATTTGCAAGGCCGCTTGGCTCCGGCCCGAATACGAGCGCGCACGGTCCATCGTCAATTGCCTCAACGAAGGAGGGGAACAACTCTTCCGGTCGGCCGTAGTTGTGCGTACGGTAGATGCCGTCGACATTCGCCGACGTGGCGAGCACGACCCGGCAATCGGCGACCGCGTCTTCGAGCGACAACACCGTGAGCGCGGATTCGAGAAGGTGCTCGCCGTGTGTGGCAAGCCGCCGGGCTTCTTCGCTGCGCGGGTCGGCGAATGGCTCGACGAGCGTCAATTGATTGAGGCCGAAGTTGCACATCGCGCGAGCGACCGACCCCAGATTGCCGGAGTAGTGCGGCCGCACCAGCACGACGCGGGCATTGGTCAGCATGGATCAGAGTCCGAGGACGTCGGCCATCGTGTACCGTCCGGCCGGCTTGTTCGCCAGGAACTTGGCCGCCAGCAGGGCGCCGCGCGCATAGCTGTCGCGGCTATACCCCTTGTGGACCAACTCCAACGTTTCACCGAGCGCGCTGAAAATGATCGTGTGCTCACCGACGTTGTCGCCCGCGCGAATCGCGTGGACGCCAATTTCGTTCGAAGGCCGCTCCCCAATGATGCCCTCACGCCCGTGAACCAGCTTGGGCAGGTCCATCGCTTTTTGAATGACACGCGCGAAGTGCATCGCGGTGCCGCTCGGCGAATCTCTCTTGAAGCGATGGTGACGTTCGACGACTTCAACGTCGAAGCCCTTGCCCTTCAGCGCGGTTGCCGTGTCGCCGACGAGCTTGAAAAGCAAGTTCACGACGAGGCTCATGCTAGGGGAGAAGAGCAGCGCAGTCGCATGGGCGGCAGATTCGATCTCCTTGCGCTGCTCATCTGTGTGGCCCGTGGTCGCAACGACGATCGGGATCTTGCGCGCTTCACACGTCTTCACGGCGGCCATCGAACCATCAGGAACGGAGAAGTCGATCAATACATCAGGAGTCACGCTGAGCGGCAACTCAGGCGTTACAGTCACGCCAAGGGGGCCAATGCCCGCAACGTCGCCAGCATCGCGACTCTGCGCTGGATGGCCCGCCCAGTCGACCGCGGCAACGATCGTGAGTTCTTGATCCTCATGAGCGAGAGCGATCAGGCGCTGCCCCATCCGCCCACAGGCGCCGTTAATAGCAATATTCGTCTTCATGTAGTTGAGCCCAAGTCGACCAGTTCCGTTTCCGGGCAAGCTTTACGAACAAACAATTAATCGTCGTTGCGTCCGGCTAATGAATCGTGTGTGAGTGTTCCTGGATGCAACGCAATTCTGCTATCGTCAGGCATAAACCTCGATCGCCTTGATGATCTCGTCCAGATCGTTCGGCACCTGCACGGCCCGATTCGCGAAGTTGGCCCGGCGGACGCCGCGTTTGCCGAGAACATCCTCAAACGTCTTCGGATCGGCCGAGTGATAAGCGACCGTGGCCGTCGGGTCCTTGAGCTGATGACCCGTGAGAATACAGACGACGCGCTCGTCGGCGCCGATCACTCCCTCCGCCCGCAATCGCTTGACACCAGCGACACTCGCCGCCGACGCGGGTTCGCAACCGAGACCACCCGCGGCGACCTTCGCTTTCGCATCGAGAATCTCTTGATCGCTCACCTCACGCACGACGCCGCCGCAGCGATCGAGCGCCCGCAACGCCTTCGGCAAATTCACGGGCCGATTGATCTCGATGGCACTGGCCAGGGTATTGGCACGGGCGTTGGCCGCGTCGAGGCCGCGCAAATAGGCGTCGACCTTGCCCTGATCATGTCGACCGCTGTTCCAGCGCAATCCTTGGCGCTCGTAAAGCTGGAAAAACGTATCGGCCCCCGCGGCGTTGATGATCGCCAGCCGCGGTGCGTGCTTGATGAGCCCGAGATCGAGCAGTTCGATAAAAGCCTTGCCGAACGCCGACGAGTTGCCGAGGTTACCGCCAGGGACGACGATCCAGTCGGGCACCTCCCAGCGTAGCGCTTCCATCGCCCGATACATGATCGTCTTCTGCCCTTCGAGCCGAAACGGGTTGACGCTGTTTACCAGATAAATGCCAAGCTGCCGGCTCACCTGCTGCACACGGGCGAGCGCATCATCAAAGTCGCCGGCTATCTGCACGGTCAATGCGCCGTGATCGAGAGCCTGGGCCAACTTGCCGTAAGAAATCTTGCCCGAGCCGATGAAGATGACGGCCCGCATCAGGTCAGTCGCCGCACAGTAGATCGCAAGTGATGCGCTGGTGTTGCCGGTACTCGCACATGCGGCTCGGCGCGCGCCGATCATGCGCGCATGGGCAAACGCGGCCGTCATGCCGTTGTCTTTGAAGCTGCCGGACGGGTTCATCCCCTCGTATTGAAGGAAGAGCTTGCCGTTGCCCATCCCGACATATTTGCCGACGGAATCCGATCGCTGTGTCAGCGTCTGACCTTCGCCGATCGTCAAAATCTGCGCGTCGCTCGCGAACGGAAACATCGCGCGAAAGCGCCATACGCCACTGAATTCAAGCGGCTCGGATCGACGACTCCACTTGGCTTCGAAGTCCTTCAGATTCGTCGGCGGCTGAGCACGATTCCAGTCGTACGCGACATCGACTAGGCCGCCGCACTTCGGACATTGGAACGATTGATCGTCGATCGCGACGGTCGCGCCACACGTGGGGTCAATGCATCGCTGGAAGGCCGCGTCGGTCATCCCGTCACTTTAGCGGATAGCGCACCGCGCGGCCGCGCACGCGAAGTTGCCGCTTTCCTTCCCGGGGCCAATGGCTTATGCTGGACTCCCTCACCCGGCGCCCGTTCCGAGCAACGACAATCTCATGAAACGACCCACGACTCTTGTTCGGCTGGTCTTCGGCCTGGTCTGCGTGACCGGTCTTGCCGCGGTCGGCCTCGTCGGCCACGACGTGCAGCCGGCCGCCGACCAGATGACCGAGGCCGCCGACGGGCTGCTCGACAGCCTGCCGGCCGATCTGCGCAAGAAAGCCATGTTCGAGTTCGACGACCCACATCGAACCGCGTGGTTCTTCACGCCGCAACAGGATAAAGATCGCAATTTCACCCGCAAGGGTGTGCGACTCGAGGAGTTGAACGACGAGCAAAAGAAGAAGGTCCTCGCTCTGTTGAAGACTGGCACCAGCGCGCATGGCTACGAGCAGGCCACCGGCATCATGGGCCTGGAGAACATCCTCAAGGACGCCGAAAAGAAGGGCGCGATGGTGCGCAATGATGGGTGGTATTTCGTCAGCATTTTCGGCAAGCCGTCCAAGACGGGGAAGTGGGGCTGGCGGATCGAAGGGCACCACTTGTCGGTGTCGTTCACCGTCGACCGCGGCCAGATCGAGTCGCCGACGCCGTTCTTCTTTGGAGCAAACCCCGCGACCATCAAGAATGGTTCGAAGGCCGGCCAGCGATCGCTGCCAGAAGTCGAGGATGGCGTGCGTGAACTGATCAAGGCGCTCGACGCCGATCAAGTGAAGGTTGCCCATCGCGACAAGCACTTCCCGGAGATCGGCGAGAATACGCCGGCCGCGAAGCTCGCTGAGCCAGTCGGCCTCGCCGGCGCGAAGATGACCGACAAACAGCGTGAATTGCTCGTGAAGTTGCTAGAAGCTTACACGAACCGCATGCCGCCGAATGTTGGTGCGTCGGAATTGAAGGCAGCCAAGGACGGCGGCGTCGACAAGATCTACTTCGCATACAGCGGCGAGGCGGAAGTTGGGAAAGCCTACACCTACCAGATCCAGGGGCCGACGTTTGTGGCCCAGTTCCTGAACATCCAGGCCGACGGCTACGGCAACCAGAACAACCACATCCACAGCGTCTGGCGTCGTCTGCCGGCGGATTTTGGGCTGAATAAATGACGCACATTCTAAGATGGCCAACTACATACCGGAGTTGGCCATCTTAGACTTGTTTTTTTGCCCGATCTTCTGATCGAGCATGCGGTTGCGACGAAAAACAGACTTTTCAATTCTCGCGCCACAAGCTCCTCAACTGTGGACTTTAGGCGGTTAATCTGACGCTCGACGAACTATCTACGGCTTCTCCGGCTTCTTCTCGCCCTTGGTCTGCGTGTAAATCGCGACGGCTTTATCGCCCTCGGCTGCCAATTGCACGGTCACATGGGAGCCGACCTTTAGGTCTTCAACCTTGGCCGGCTTCTTGCCTTCGACGGCGACGCTGACGTCGTCCGCCAGGTTGAACGTCTTCTCCTCTATCTTCCCGGACGACTTGTCGCCCTTGACGGCCAGCACGGTGACGGCCACCTTGACGCTCTTCTTGTCCGCGGACACTTCCTTCAACTCGCCCGCGAACGACGGCCCCTGCTTTACGATCGTGTAGATCGCGATGGCTCGTTCGCCATCCGCGGAAACGTGGACGGCCACGGTGGTTCCGGCTTTGAGATCGGCCAGTGTCGCCGGCTTCTTGCCCTTGATGGCCACGGACGCGTCGTCGGCCACCTTGAAGGTCTTGTCCTCGGTGCTCGTCTTCTTCTTGTCCGTGGGATCATGGGTGACCACGCTGACGACCACGGTGTGTTTGGATGCGTCGACCGACTTCAACTCGCCGTTGAACGTCGGCCCCTCGACCTTGACTGCCACCGCCTTCGACTTGTCGGCCGTCAACATGACGCCGGCATGTAGGCCCGCCTTGACGTCGGCCAGCTTCCCCTCCTTGCCGTCGACCGTGATCTTTGTTTCCTTGTCGAGGGCATAGGTCTCATCGTTCGTGGCGCCGCCCTTGGTGGCGATGCTGATGGTCAGCGTGCCCTTGGCAGCGTCGATGGCCTTGACCGTGCCACTGGCGCCCGGCAACTTGCCCCCGTCCGGCTTGCTCGGCTTCGCGGGCTTCTCGCCCGGTTTGGCCGGATCGGTCCCCGGCTTGACAGGCTTCTCTTGACCGGCCAACGGCGAGCCGGCCGCAACTAATCCCAGCGCAATCACTAACGCCAAACTCGATTGCCAAATCCGCGATGACATAGGGAACTCCCGGTGAGAGGTGGCAGACATGAGCAAACGATTAAACACTGGCGACGACCGTTGGGGCCGGGCAAATTCTCCGCAGACCTCACCTTTTGCGCAGAAGATGAGTTCGATCCAGCCATTTCAACACCGGCATTTGGCCTATTGCCCGGGGCGAACTACGCTCCTTTGAGCAACGGTTTGATTTCGCTTCCGCATTTCAAAGAGCAGACACGTGAGTCCGACTCCTAAAGCAATTCGGCCCATCGACTTATTCGTTCTCAGCGTGACGTCGCTCTTTCTCGAACTGCTACTCATCCGCTGGATCGGCACGGAAGTCCGGATCTTCGCTTATTTGCAAAGCACGATTCTCGTCGTTTGCTTCCTCGGGCTGGGCATGGGTTGTTGGACGTGTCGCCAACCGGTCAAGCTCCGCGACATTCTGCTCCCGCTCACGGCACTCGTTGGCCTGATGGTGCCGATCAGTTGGTTCTCGCTCGGCAATCAGGTCTCGTTGATGCTGAATGCCTGCGGCGACGTCCTGATGTTCACCGAGACCGTGACAACGAGCCCGACGCAAACCGTCGTCTACACGATCCTGGGGCTGTGCTTCACGTTCATCATCCTGATCTTGGTGTGGGACCTGTTCCTGCCGCTGGGCCGATTACTTGGGCGAATGCTCGCCGATCAGCCGCGGACGGTTCGCGCCTACTCGATCAACGTCGGCGGCAGTTTGATTGGCGTTTGGTTGTTCGTACTCATGAGCGCCCTCCATGCTCCGCCGGTGGTGTGGGCCGGTGCCGCGGCCGTGCTCTTGGTCGGCGTCGGCTATGCACTGGGCACGCCGCGCAAGCTGGATGTCGCACTCGCCGCCGCACTCGTCCCACTGGCCGCGCTGGCTGGTTACGAGCGCAACACCATCGAAGTTCACTGGTCGCCGTATCAGAAACTTGCTCTGTCCCCGACGCCGCCGGACAAGGACACGATCGAGGTCTTTACGATCTCCGTGAATAGTTCGGGCGGGTATCAGTCGATGTGTGATTTCCGGCCGGAGGCCATCGCCGCCCATCCGGAGCGCTACCCGGCCGAAATCCGCGGCGTGAGCCAGTACGATCTCCCCGCGATCTTGCACCCAGCGCCGAAGAAACTGCTCATCCTCGGTTCGGGATCCGGCAACGGGACGGCCGCAGCCCTGCGGAACGGCGTGCCCGATGTCACATCGGTGGACATCGACCCGGTCATCCTCGACTTGGGTCGGCGCTACCATCCAGAGAACCCCTATTCGTCGCCGAACGTCCATGTCGTGTGTGATGACGCCCGGTCCTTCCTTGCATACGCAACCGACCGCTACGACGTGATTGCGTACGAGTTCCTCGATTCGCACACTTCAACGAGCTTGACCAACACGCGCCTGGACGATTACGTCTACACGCGTGAGAGTTTCGCTCGTGCAAAGGAACTGCTGGCGCCCGGCGGCATGCTCGTGGTTCGCTTCGGCTATGAGCGACCGTTCATTGCCGACCGGATGCACAAGGTGCTCGGCGAAGTCTTTGGCGAGGACCCGTTCACGTTCCGCGTGGCCAGCCCGGTGAATGGTCTCGACGGTCGCATCATGGTCGCGGGCGACACAACGGCCGCGCGTGCTCAGGCGGCCGCCCGTCCAAACCTTGCGGCCCAGATCGCCGATTGGGATCGCCACCCCGACGTGTTCGCGCACACGACACCGGTCGCCACGGACGATTGGCCGTACCTCTATCTCGAAAAGCCCGGTGTCCCGCCGCTGTATTTCCTGCTCGGCGTCGTGCTGCTCGTCCTGTTCATGCGCACGGCCCGCAAACTGCCGCGCGGAACGCTGCCGCGGCCGACGGGCCGAGCCCCGTGGCACTTCTTCTTCCTGGGGGCGGCATTCATGCTCCTGGAGACGCAAAACGTGAGCAAGGCGGCCGTCGCGCTCGGCAGCACCTGGTGGGTGAACGCGGTCATCATCTC
>DATANR010000278.1:0-20092 GCA_036266155.1 Gemmataceae bacterium
TACCCCCGCTCCGCTCGCCTCAAACGCTATTTCCCCGCAAGCGTCTTCGCCTTCTTGACCAGCTCCACGAACTCCGTGCGATAGCCGCTCGGGTCGTGTTTGGTCGCCTGAGCCGCCAACTCCAGCACCAAGCCGTAGTTCGACTGGCCCTTGTACTGCGAGTCGCGGAGGATCATCGCGAACGACGCCACTGAGGCGGCAAACTGGAAGTCCTCGGAGGCTTTCTCGTACGGCTTCGTCTCGTTCTTCACGGTCAGTTCGCGGAGCGTGCTGACGTCGGCGTCCGGCTTCTTGTGGCGCATCTTGACGACGAAGGCCTCGTCGGTCTTGATGGCCTTCGCGGCCGACTTCGGGTCGGGCTCTTTCTGGTAACGCAGGCCGTCGACTTTGCCGTCAGCCGGGTCGGCGACGCCGGCGGGGATGAGTTCGTAGAGGGCCGTCACCACGTGGCCGGCGCCCATTTCGCCGGAGTCCTTGGTGTCGTCGTGGAAATCCTTGGCGGCGAGGATGCGCTTCTCGTAGCCGAGCAGGCGATACGACTTCACGACAGCCGGGTTGAACTCGATCTGAATCTTCACGTCTTTGGCCACGGTCACGAGCGTGCCGCCGAGTTGCTCGACGAAGGCCTTGTGCGCTTCCTTCAGCGTGTCGATGTAGGCGTAGTTGCCGTTGCCCTTGCCCGCGAGCTGGACCATCATCTCGTCGCGCAGGTTGCCGAAGCCGAAGCCGCACACGCTCAGGAAGATGCCGGTTTCGCGCTTCTGCTCGATCAGCTTCATCAGGGCATCGGTGCTCGTGACGCCGACGTTCCAGTCGCCGTCGGTGCAGAGGATCACGCGGTTGGTGCCGCCCTTGATGAAGTGGGCCTGGGCGACTTCATAAGCCTGCTGAATGCCGCTAGAACCGTTGGTCGAGCCGCCCGCTTCGAGACGATCGAGCGCTTCGATGATCTTGTCCTTCTGCATCACGCTCGTCGAATCGAGAACGAGCCCGGTGTGGCCGGCATAGGCGACCATGGCGATGCGGTCGCTCTCGCCAAGCTGGTTGACGAGCAGCTTGAGCGATGCTTTCACTAGCGGCAGCCGTTCCGGCGTCATCATCGAGCCGGACACGTCGATGAGGAACACGAGGTTGCTCGGCGGCCGTTTGTCCTTGTCGATTGGCTTGGCCTTGAGGCCGAGGCGAGCGAGCCGATGCGTCGGGGCCCAGGGGCAGTCGGCCATCTCAACGGTGACGGCAAACGGCTCGTCCCCGGTCGGCGGCTTGTCGGTGTAGGGGAAGTAGTTCACCATCTCTTCGAGCCGTACGGCACTCGGCGGCGGAAGCTGGCTGCCGGTCAGATACTTGCGAATGATCGAGTAACTGGCCGTGTCGACGTCGACGCCGAAGGTTGAGAGAGCGTCTTGGCCTTTGACGAGGGTGAAGGCGTTTTCGATGAGGGCGAGGTGGCGATCCTGGCCGGGGCCGGCTTCGCCCGGGATATCGTTCGGTTGATCGGGCAATCCGACGGCCTCGCCATCGCCCTTTTCGCCGGCCTTAGTCCCGGCGTCACCACGACGTTTGCCAAGGTTCGGCATCTTCGCGCCGGAGCGACCCGGTACAGGTGCAAGGTCGGGGTGAGGCATGCCGGGACCGCGACCGCCGCCACCGGCGAAGGGGCCGCCGGGGAAGGGAGCACTAGGGGCGCTTGTCCGCGGAGGCGGAGGCGCATCAATGTTCTCCCGCCGAACGCCCTTGGCAGGCTCAGTTGCGGGACCTCGACCATCGGACGGAGACGCGGGGTCGAAGTATTTCCGTTTTCCGTCAGGGCCGTTGACCGAACGAGCGACATGATCCCCGTACCTAATTCTCTTTTCGACGTCGCCGTCATCGTCCCCTTCAACGTACTGCACTTCCGCCCGGTTCCCCGCAGCACTTCCTGCCTTCTCATGCGCTAACGCCATGTACTGCGCCGCGTTCTCTCGGTCATGGTTAGCCTTCAGTTTTGACCACAAAGCAAACGCGCTTGCACACGTCGCGCACAGAATCGACGCAGCGACAACGTATTTGGCCCAACGCGCCGGCTGGCGTGCGTCCTTGTTTACCGCCGGAATGGCGACTGGCGCACTCGCCGGCATCGCCGCCTGCTCGGCCGCAAGCCCTTCGCTCAGCACGCGGGCGAGGTTGCGGGTTTCTTCGACCGCCTGGCGTGCGGCCGCATCGGTGGCGAGCAGGCTCTCGATTTCCTGACGATCACTCGCCGACAGGCCAGCGTCGTTCAGGGCGTAGGCGGTGAGTTGCGTATCGCGTTCTTCGGCGGTCATGACGGGACTCCCGCGATGGTTTGGAGGGGCTCGGCGAATGCCTGGCGCAATTTCTTGAGCGCCGTGTGGATCAAGACGCCGACGTGCGATTCGCTCAGGTTCATGACCTCGGCGATCTCGCGGTACGAAAACTGTTGCAGAAACTTGAGGCGCACGGCCTCTTGCTGCGGCGATGGAAATTTGGCGAGCCGATCAAGCACGGCCCGGCGCAGGTCGCTGGCTTCAACGGCGTCGGCTGTCCCGTCCACCGGCGTGGTCGGTTCCGCGGCCTCACTCAAGGCGAACATCCGGTTCTCCTTTCGCAGCACGTCGATGGCATGTCGCCGGCAGACGGCATAAAGCCAGGGGCCAATGCGCGGCTCGACCTCGACCCGCGACTGTCGGCAGAGGCGCAAGAACGCCTCCTGCACGATGTCCTGCCCGCGATCGCAATCACGGAGCAAACGACGGACGTAGGCCAACAGCGGTCGTTCAAACCGCCGCGCCGCCGCGACCACCCAGTCGTGGTCTTGCCCCATGCCGGCTTCCTCGTGTTCTGCAGTGATAACGTGCGAGAGGCGGGTTTATTAATGGGGGTCGAAAAAATTCACCACAGAGGCACAGAGGCACAGAGAAGACAAGAAGCAGAAATGAGACAGGAGACAGCGCCGGTCCCGTCTTCAGACCTGTCTTATTGCCTTCTCTGTGCCTCTGTGCCTCTGTGGTGAATTCTTGAGCGGCGTCTACCATCCAAGTCCCATGCCCGCGAGTCGTTCGCGGACGTCCGCCATCCGCAGGACGCTCAGCCGATCGTCATCGTCGGAGGCGGTCGCGATTTCGCCGGCTGGGCCGAACGAGAGATAGTGGCACATCTTGCCGCCGTGCGGCTGCCAGCGGAACAGTAAGGCCTTGGCGTTGACGTCCCAGACTTCGACCTGGCCGCGGTCGGCGCCGATGGCGATTAACGATCCATCGGGACCGAACGCATTGGCGTAATCGGCGAAGCTACGATTCGGCACGCGCAGGAGTTCCTCGCCCGACGGCACCGCACGAACGATCCACGCGGCATTCTGCATCGTCGCATTGTCCCCCATGATCGGAATGCTGACGGCCAGCAACCGATCGCCGGCGGGGGCCAGTTGGGCGGTCGCCGTGTATCGCGTTTCTGTATCGGGCATCGGCGGCAGTTCGCTGACTAGACGGCCGGCGGGGAGTTCGAACAGGCGACCCGTTCGCGTGCGCTTGCCGGCGGGGTCTCCTGGAAAATAGGGCGGCGGATCGACGAAGAGAAAGCGGCCATCCGGCGAGGCCGCGGTGGTGCCAATTGTGCCGTCGCCGAGTCCGGACAGGGGCAAACTGCCGGCTGGTCCATCGACCGCCAAATCCACGAGCCGAGGTTCGTTTCGGCCCTTGCCCGCGGCACCGGCCAACAGGCCGACGGCGCGACCATCGGGCAGAAAGAAACCCAATTGCCATTGGTTGGCGCCGGTCGACTTCGGGGACGGGCGACGGAAAACTTCCGCCCAGGACTCCGATTGCCGGACGACCAGTTCGCCGGGATATTCAACCATCAGTTGCCGGCTATCCGATGAAAAAGTCAACCGTCCACGATTCATTGGAATGCCTGGGAAGCGTCGGACAATTTGTCCCGTCCGTCGATCGATGACGACCACTTCCTCCAGATTTGGACGGAATGCCGGATTGCCGCCCAGGAGGTTTGGCAAATCGGGATTCGTTCGGCGACCCGCCGTGGGGCGAAACGATAGCAGCCATTTACCGTCGGGACTGAACGCCGCTCGTCCCGCCGGATCGAGTTGATTCCAGGTGTCGACGACGCGATCGCTATCCGGGCGCCAAAGTTTCAAGCTCTCCATGAGGCCGGCGACGGCCAGGTCGCCCGCGGGCGTCCAGAACACGCGAAACACGCCGATGGCCACGGAGTCGGTCAAGCGAAAGCGCTCCGACGCATCATGAGCGCCGTAGACGCGGACCGTGGTGTCGGTTCCGCCGCCGACCGCTAGCAGTTGACCGTCCGGGCTGAAGGCCAGAGTCGTGTTGCCAACGCCAAAGGACGCGGGGCCACTGACGGTCCCGAGATCGGCATTGCGGCGCGCGAGCACTTTCCCGGCCGCCATATCCCAAAGAACAATCTCCGGCTTAGTCCCGTCGCCCAGCGTGAGCAGTGCAACGATCGGCTCGCGCGGGTGCCATTCGAAGGTAACGATCTTTCCTGAAATGGGAATGCTCGCCACCGGCGTCGGTGGGTCGACCGACACATCCATGATCTGCACCGACTTAAGGTCGGGTGTCGGCACGCTGACGCGCGAACCGTCCGGCGCAAATTGAACGCCGGGCAGCCGCCCCGCATCGATGGTCGCGAAGACAGCCCCCGAGAGTTCCTTGATCGGCCGCACGGCCAAAGAACGCGGCGGCTGCGGGCCGTCGGGACTCCATACCACCAACTCCGCATCTTTCGCGTCCTGGCGAACGATCAGCAAACGTCGGCCATCCGGAGCAAACTGTGCGTAGGTGATGTTCTTCGCTTTGGCGGGATCCTTAATCTTCTCGGCATTCATCGTCGCGCGCACCCGACCCGACGGCAGTTCGCGAACCGTGAGGCCCGCATGGAACACATCGAGACACGCGACACGCTGACCGTCCGGGCTGACGGCGAGAGATACAAACAACGCCGACAGCGGGTCCGGATGGGCAAAGTCGGGCGCATTGATCGGCACGCGCTGAGCGACGGCCCCCGTCGTGAGGTCGACAATGGTCAACTCCCCCTTGGCCGGTTGACCTGCCATCATGCCGATCTGCATCAGGTACCGACCGTTCGAGCTAAAGCGAAGCTGGCTCGTCATGCTCAACGGCATCTCGCGGACTTGCTGAGCGTCGTGGGCGATCAAGGCCATGACCGCTTCGCTGCGCAAGTCCGCCAATTCAGGCACGTCGGTGGCCGGCGGCGCATCCGGATGGCGTGCCCGCTGCCGAAGATTAGCGGCCGATGTGAGCAGCTCCAGCGCCGTCGACCGCCAGCCGGGCCGGCCCGCTAATCGCAGCGCACGCGCTTGCAGGTATTGCGCGCGGCACAAGGCGTCTTTCGACTCCTCAGCCGCCAGGCGGGCGCGAAGATCCGAGGCGATTGCTTGTTTCTCGTTGGCCTTCGATTTCATTGCATGGGCGATCGATATCATCGTCGCGGCGATGAGGACGAGAGCCAGTGCCGTCGTGAGTCCTGCGATCGCCGGATTGCGCCGCACCCATTTCATCGCCCGTCGTCGTAAGCTGGCGCGACGAGCCGATACGGGTTCGCCACTCTGCCACCGGTGCAGGTCGTCAGCCAAAGCGCCAGCGGACTCGTAGCGTCGGGCTGGCTCCTTCTCCAGGCACTTGAGCGCGACGGCTTCCAGGTCCGGATCGGCCGCGGGGTTCAATCTTTGCGGCGGCGGTGGATCCTGTTCCTCGACGAGCCGCAATGTCTGCGCAATACTCTCGCCCTTGAACGGCGGCCGGCCGGCAAGCAACTCGTAGAGAATCGCGCCGAGAGCATACACATCAGCCGCGGTCGTCAGTTGCTTTTCACCGCGCGCCTGCTCCGGCGCCATGTACGACGGCGTGCCGAGGATCGCGCCCGATTGGGTTAGCGAGCTGTCGCCTTCGACCTTCTTGGCCAGGCCAAAGTCGGTGATGAGCGGCGTGGCAAAGTCGCGATCAGCGAGAAGGATATTGCTCGGCTTGAGGTCGCGGTGCAGAATGCCGCGTTGATGCGCGTAGTGGACGCCGCGGGCGACCTGCTCCATCAGCGCCGCGGCGGCGCGTGGGTCGCGCGTCAACTCCGCCACGCGATCAGCGACTGTGCCGCCCTCAGCCAGCTTCATTGAGAAGTACGGCCGACCGTCGTGTTCGCCGACGTCGTAAATGGGCAAGACATTCGGATGATCGAGATGCGCGGTCGCCTCCGCCTCCTGGCGAAAGCGCAGCAAATCGCCGGCGCTCGCGAGCCGGCCACTGAGAATCATCTTGAGCGCGACGATTCGGTTCAGACTCAGGTGCCGGGCCCGATAGACGACGCCCATCCCGCCGCGGGCGATTTCGTCCATCAATTCGTGATCGCCGACCCGCGCCCCGGCGAGCGAACCCGCCGCCGTGCTGGCAGCGGCGGCAAGGGTGACGCCAGGATCGAGGACTTGCGTGAGCGTCACATCAGTGGCCGGCGAGATCGGTTCCGTGGACATGGAGGAGATTGTGGACGAACGGTCGACGAAAGTCAAAAGGAGGCAGTGCTATTAGAGGTGGCCCGCCGTTACGCGGCCCTTTGGTCTCGCGCACGAACAATCCCCGGCACCTCCACAAACGCTCGCATTCGCCCGACAGCCCACGGCACCAGCGTCCCTTCACGCACCCGGCGCAGCGCCTTGCCGCCCAGCACCGCGAGATGTCGCGGCAGCATGCGCCAGACGCTCGGCACATTGCGCCAGTAGACGCGTTCCTCGTTGCGCGATTGGCGTTCGAGAAGAGCCCGGTTCGCTCGATAGGACGAGCCGACGCGGTGCCAGACGATCGACTTTGGCTCGTACACGCATCGATAGCCCGCCCGGCGAATGCGCCAGGCGAGATCGACGTCTTCGAAGTAGGCGCCGAACGATTCCGGGAAGCCGCCGACGGCCTTCAGGACGTCGGCGCGATAGAAGGCGCTCGACGCGCTGGCCCCGAATACTTCGCAGCGCATGCGAAACGCAGAGCTTAACGGTTTGCCATTGCCGCGTTTGCGAGCGAAGCCGCCGACGTCGTATTCGTCGCCGGCGCTGTCGATGATCGGCGTGCCTTGATGTGGTGGACCACGCAAGACGAGCGGTGCGACGGCGCCGACGGTCGGATCGGCGAAGTGAGCGAGAGCGGCGTCGACCCAGCCGGGTTCGACTTGCGTGTCATCATTCAGGAGTTGAATGATCTGGCCGTGCGATGCCGCGATGCCGCGGTTGGCGCTGGCCGCGAATCCCCTTGGAGACCCATTGCGGACGACAGTAACACCGGGGAAAGACCGAGCCACATGAGTCGCGCATTCTTCAAGCGACCCGTCATCGACGACGATGACCTCTAGCGGATTGCTAACGTTCTTTTGGATCGATTCGAGGCACATGCGTTCGAGATCGGGCCGATCGCGGGACGGAATGACGATCGACAGATTGGCGCAAAGTCCGGTCATCAAAGTATTTACAAAATTGTGAAGAAATGGCGAATTCTTTCAGGATTCTTTCAGGATTCGTTCGGAGTGTGTCCCTATCTGAACGAAACGCATTTTCGATCAGCCGGCGCGGCGCATCGGCAACGCATCGGGCAGGTGTCCGTCCTCGCGGCCAGCGCACCCGCCGAGCAGCTTTGCCGTCTTGCGAACCCGCCACCGGGCCGACAGCGGCCGGCCGCCCAACCAGTCGGCCGCGAGTTTGCGGAGTTCGGTATGCAGTGGACGCTCGCCCCGCTTCGCGATGGCGCCGATTTGTCGCGCTAATGCTTCCATCCAGACAACGCTGGCCAAGGCCGCTCGTCGCCAGCCGCCCCAATACTTTTCGGCGTAAGTCAGCAGCGCGTGACGGGTCATGAGCCGCAGTTCCGGCGGCACCGGGCGCGTATGCAAGGGAGAGTAGTGTGTGAGGCGGAGGTCTGGCTCGTACCAGACCGACCAGCCCGCTTGCCAGGCCCGCCGACAGAAGTCGGCGTCCTCGTAATAGAGGAAGAACGATTCGTCGAACCCACCTAACTCGGCCCAGCAGTCGCGGCGAATAAGCATACCGCAACCAGTGACCCAGGGCACGGCGACGCGATCGTTCGAGCGCACCGGCCGACATTTGCGAACGCGGCGCGGCAGGCACAGGCCCGCCAGTGTACGGCCCAATGTCGGCGGCGGGCCACAAGACGCTTGGGCCGTGCCGTCCGAGTGCCGCAACGACAGGCCGATCACCCCGGCTCGCGGCTCTTCCTGATCGAGAGATCGGCACAGCGCTTCGAGTTGATCGAGAAAACCCTCCGGCACGGCGGTGTCGGGGTTCAGCAAGAGAATCCACTCGCCCTTGCCGAGCCGAAAGCCCTCGTTGGCAGCCTTGGCGAACCCCGTGTTGCGATCGAAGCGCTTGAGCGACACACCCGGCGTCCGACGCAGGCGGCCGAGAGCGGCGTCGGGCGGCGAATCGTTGTCGACGACGACGACTTCAGCGGACGCGTTATCAATGGCGTCGGCATCGAGGAGTTGGCGTGTTAGGCGGTCGGTATTGCGCCATTGGCAGTAATTGATGACCACCACGGACACGCGGGGCAGCGCGGGTCGAACGCGGGGCGTCGCTCGGGCCGGCGCGCGCTGTGGTGACGTGGCCATCGGGATCCTTCCCGGCTCGGCCCATCCTGGACCGGGACCAAAGGTGCGGCAATATAAGGTGATCCGGCCGAAGACGCAAGGCGAGCTTGGGCCGGTTTGCCAGGCGCTGGCAAAGTGGGTAAGAGCGTAAGAATTTAGTGCGAGCCGGTTTGCGACGACTCACGTTTTGACGGCTTTCCGCTCGTCCGCGAGGCGTTCCTGGATTCGTCGCTCCGTCAATTCGATGAGCGCGCGGGCTCGGTCGGCAAGCTCAGAAACCGTCGCCGATGTTCCCGAGAATCGCGCCGCATCGCACTCGCTCAAGAATGATTGCAACTCCGCAATGACGTCGGCGGGTAGGCGCTGTTCTGCAATCAGCCTGGCAGCGAGTTCCGGTGTCGTTTCAAACTCAGCCGGCACCGCGAACCGGTACGAAAGATATTGCCGCAAGATGTGCGCGCAACGATCGGGCGTGAGCGAACCCGTCGTCATTTGGGCAATTGCCCAGCCGGAATCACGTGGAATCGCATGCCGTCGTTTGCGCCGACCAAGGAGAATTCCGACCGCGGACAACGTGAGCAGACATGGAACGATGGCGAACACCCAGCCGTGCCCAGGCTTGACGTCAATCGGGTCGGGCGGTAGCAGTTCAATGTCCGTTGCCGGTCGCAGCGACTCCACGGATGGATTTTCCAACACACTGACGACGCGGACGGACGGCAGCTTTTCCGCGTCCCAGGCAATCGTGATATCCGCAGCATCACCTGCGCGCACGATCAACGGCGCGAGTGCGATTTGTTGATCGCCGACGGCCAGCGGTGAAAGACGGTAGACCTGTTTCCAAAGCGCTCGGCCGCCGCCAAGGATCTCCCGCAGCGGCAGACCATCGTCACGCACGCGCCACGTATTGGGCCGCGTCACCGGCGCTTTCGGCGTCGTAACGCTGAGGGGCTCTGGTCCCTCGACTGTCAAAGTCAGCTTGACCTCGCCGGACAGTCTAACCGTCCCGGTATCGAGTTCGGCTCGCGCTTCAATGCGATTCTTGCTGTCGCCCGCATTGCGAATTTCGACAAGAGGCGGCGGGCCGGCGCCGATGCTGACGAGGGCCAGAGTAATGCCGCAAATGACACGGAGGGTCATCGTCCTCGCCTCCGCCGGGATTCACGCAGACGGAAGAAGCGCACGAGCGCATCAAAGTGCCCGCCGTCGGTCGAGACGTCGATCGAGTCTACCTTGCCGCTGCGGGCGAGCGCGGTGAACGCCGCCTTGCGTTGTGCGCCGTTCGCGGCATACGCTTCACGTACGGAACTACGGCGCGTGTCGAGCAAGAAGTGTGCGCCTGTCTCGGCGTCTTCGACTTCGATCAGCCCGGCGACCGGCAAGGATTCTTCGCGGGGATCGGTAACGCGAACCGCGATCAGGTCATGCTTGCGTGCCGCGAGCCGAAACGGGGACTCATATCCTGCATCCAGCCAATCGCTGACGAAGAACACAATCGCACGCCGCGTCAGCGCCTGATTCAGAAAATCGAATGCCGTCTTGAGGGACGTGCCAGTTCGCTTCGGCTCATAAAACAGGATGTCGCGCAAGACATGCAAGGCGTGTTTGGTCCCTTTACCGGGCTTCAGGAAGCGTTCGACCTCGTCGCTGACGGCCAACAAGCCGACGCGATCGTTGTTGGCGACGGCACTAAACGCGATCAGCGCCGCGACTTCCGCCGCGACCGCACGCTTCGTGTGTTTCTGTGTCCCGAAACGTTGACTGCCGCTAATGTCGACAACGAGAAGCACCGTCAGTTCCCGCTCTTCGACGAAGCGCTTGATGAACGGCGCCCCCATGCGTGCGGTGACATTCCAGTCGATGGTACGAACGTCATCACCCGGTTGGTATTCGCGCACTTCTTCGAACGAAAGGCCGGTTCCCTTGAAGACAGAGTGATATTCGCCGCCCAGAAGAGTCTGAACGGCCCGTCGGGCACGGAGTTGCAGGCGGCGAATCTGCCGCATCACCTCGGCGGGGAGCATGTCACCTCGTTATCGGTGCTTGCGAATTTCTGGCTCGATATTGGGAACGACCTTCATCCACAGTTCACCAGTCGTGATCGCATCCGCATAGTACTTTTTCATTCGAACGTCCGTGAGCGCCAAGGCCCGCGATGGCTTCATGACCACCTTCACCGGCACCAGTCCGTCGCGATCCTTGGCGAACTCTCTGACGTCGCGCGGCACGCAGTAGCCGCGTCCGACCGCATTGCCCGTGATGCGTATCGGGTCGGCGGGATACACCTTGCCCGACTTCACGTCATGAATTTCGACGTCAAAACAGAGGTCGACGGACAAGGGCGCTCTGACCTCCCAATCGACGCATCGGATTCCAGCCCGTTGATTGGGAGCAACCTGCCAGGACACTTGCGGCGGAAATTGATCGAAGCCATCGCGACTCGGAATCTCACGCACTTGATTGCCATCCTTCTCAACGGGCACGCCGCGGACAAAAAATGCGGCTTGAATGAGATTGGCGACATCGGTCGATCGCGGTGCCACCAGATCATCCGGTGTATCGGCCGCCACGATTTCGAACGATGAATCGCGCGACCGAATCGAACCCTTGCGCTTCTCGCCATTCTGCGTGAACTCATAATCCATGATCGCGTGAATCGTGTGCTTGCCCTCGGCCAATTCGTCGAGCCGAAACCAGCCGACGGTCGCGAACGGGTAAGCATATTCGAATGGCTTGTCGTAAGGCTTGCCGTCGAGATATTGTGTGGTGCGCGTGCGAAACGTGAAGTTTAGCGGCGCCTGATTCGGCCACGCCATCCACCCGTCGCGCAACTGGGCCTCGAATGAGATCATCGCGGCGACCTTCGCCGGGAATTTTGGTCGATGTTCCGTTTTCAAGCTGACGCTCTGGCGAATAAAGGCGTCGAGTTGATCCGGCGTGGCCACGTTCCACGTCGCGACAAACGTTCGCAATGTCTGAAGGTGCAGCGGATGTTTGCGATCGGCGAGCAGCGACAGCAACAAGTCGCCTGCGCCCGGCTGATGCGCGGCAATCAAGCCGCGAAGTTCCTCCGCGACCGGTGACGGCGCACGGTCCTTGCCGTCTTCCGTTTCCGCCAGGAGCCGCCGAATGTCATCCTTGTAGCCGACCAAGGCATAAAGCACTTTGCCAACGCGTTCCGCGGTCTCCTGATCCTCGACTTTGAGTTTCTGGAGTTCGGGGGCGATTGCTTCGCCACGCTTGAGTAATTCGGCGTGCGCTTTTTCTCGAACGGCGAAGCGGGAGTCGCCCAGTTGCTTGACCAAATCGGCAACTGCCGGTGGATCAGCGGCTTGCAGCGCTGGAATGAACGCGATGGCAAGAATCAGTGCGCGCATCACTGCTCCGGACGGTCGAAATACTCGCTTCTTGCGTTATACCTGATGGCGGCCCGTCGGTCGTAACAAGAGATAACGGACCGCGAATCGCTCCTCTCCGAGTTTCTTCACCAACTCGGGACCGTCGGTGGATCGGCCGCTGCGATCGGCAAACTCAACGACAAGGTGGCCGGGAGAATGGGTAAGCGCGACATGGGATAGTCCAACGAAAGAAAGCTGCGCACGTTATACCGACATCTGGCGGACCGGCCGCATGGAATGCACCGGTCCGCTCTCGCGGAAAGTATCTGGTCCATCGACGACGAGTGTTTTTTCTCATCTTGCCAGCGGACGCCGCCGACAGGATGATGGGGAAATCCGTGTCCTCGCAGGTTTTGAACATGCGCCGATTGCTCTACGCCTTCTCGATCGCTGCCGTTGCCACGGCGTCTGCCGTCGCGGACAGTTCGCTGTCGACGACGCCGAAACCGCTCGATGAGGTTTGGGAAGCCGCCTATGTGCAGAATCAAGGTGGCGTCGATGTTAAGATCGGCTACGTGCACATGACCTCGGTCCCGGTTACCGCGGACGGCAAGAGCTTGATCCGCACGACGAAGGAGCTTCGGCTCGTCGTTGGCCGGGCCGATGCCAAAGTGGAAATGAAGGCGGATGTTTCCACGGATGAGGACGGCGCCGGCCGGGTCCACGCGATGCTCGCCCGCACCTGGCTCGGCAAGGACAAGGTGCAGACGAGAACTTTCAAGGTCGACGGTGAAAAGATCATCGTTGATGTCGGCTCGGGAGAGCAATCCTTCCGTTGGAACCCGAGCAACCTCGGCCTGGCCGGCGA
Organism: Gemmataceae bacterium; assembly: GCA_036266155.1. GTDB lineage: Bacteria > Planctomycetota > Planctomycetia > Gemmatales > Gemmataceae > SIAJ01. Next base: position 12,838 of record DATANR010000278.1, read on the forward strand.
GCAGACCCTCTTGCGCGAAAAGAAGGCCAAGCCCGGCGACAAGTTTACTTACCGGTACTACGAGATGCAGATTACGCATCCCGTGACGGTGCACGTCGAAGTGCAAAAGGAAGAGGACGTCGCTCTGCCGCCTAGCGGGGGCAAGAGAAGGCTGCTCCGGGTAACCGCCACGCCAGAGCCGCTTGAGTTGCCAAACGGCAGCAAGCTTCGGTTGCCAGCCGGCACCTTTTGGGCGGATCCAATCGGATACGACACGGTCAAAACGATGATGGAGGTCCCCGGCGTCGGCATGATGTCGCTGATCCGTACTTCGAAGGCCGCGGCACTCGCACCGAACGGGCAGGCCCCGGACTTGATGAAGCAACAATCGATTTTCCTGAAGACCGTTGTGCCGGACATGCACGAGCTTAACACGATCACCTACCGCATCAGTTATAAGGGTGAGGCGCTACCCAAAGAACTCGTTGTTGCCGATGACCGACAAGCGATTAAGAACATCGATGGCAACACGTTCGATTTGGTGATCAACGCGAAGCGCAAAGCGAATGGCACCGGCGTCGAGAAGTCGGGGCCTGAGTTTCTTCGCAGCAACTATTTTCTGAACTCAGACGATGCTGAGGTGAAGAAACTCGCGGCGCGTGCCGTTGGGACCGAAAAAGATCCGTGGAAGCAAGCGCAGAAAATCGAGAGCTTTGTGCGCGGCTTCATGCTTCCGGCCGACTTCACCGAGGCGTTGGCCCCGGCCGACCACGTCGCCCGCACGCGCACCGGCGACTGCACGGAGTATGCGATGTTGACTGGCGCCATGTGCAAGGTCGTCGGTATCCCGGCCCGCACGGCCATCGGCCTCGTTTATGTGAACAACTTGCTCGGTAAGCCCGGCCTGGGGTTCCACATGTGGACGGAAGTGTTCATCAACGGCCAGTGGCTTGGCATCGACGCGACGCTCGGCCAGGGCTCGGTCGGGCCAGGCCACATCAAGATCACCGACCACAGTTGGGCCGACATCAAATCGGTCACGCCACTGTTGCCAGTTCAAGGGTTCTTGATGGCCCATCCGACGATCGAAGTTGTTGGTAAGTAGCCTTGGCGACTGAAACGACAAAGCCCAGCCCAACGTGTTGTTGGGCTGGGCTTCGTTGCTTTGTCAATTCGCTTTTACGGCCGACGGCCCTTGAGGTGGTCGTCCATTTTCAGGTACGGCACGCCCTCCTTCCACCACTCCGGCGCCGGCTTGCCCATCAAGTGGTGATCGAAGAACTCCTTCATGCGGCTCGCATAATCTCGGCGATTCTCCGGCTTCGCTAAACCGTGATTCTCGCCCTTGTACTGAAGCATCACGACCGGCTTTTCGAGTCGGCGGAGCGTGTTGTAATACTCGACACCCTGTGTGAAATCGACGGCGCCGTCCTTGTCGTTGTGCAGCAGCAAAAGGGGCGTTTGCACGTTCTTGGCGAAGTACACGGGCGAGTTGCGAATATACGCCTCCTGCAATTCCCAGTAAGGTCCGGTGAAACGCCCCTGGCTGCTTTCGAAGATCGGCTGGTTGGCCATTCCGGCGTTCCAGTAGACCGAGCTATACATGCTCACGAGATCGGTCAGTGCCGCTCCCGCGATGGCACACTTGAAGCGATTGGTCTGCGTCACCATGAACGCCGTCTGGTAGCCGCCCCACGAGTGGCCGTGCAAGGCGAGCTTGTCGCCGTCGACGATACCTGTTGCGATCGCCGCATCAAGCGCAGGCAGAATGCACTCCGCCGCCGACTTGCCCGGATCATTGAGTCGATAAGTGATATCCGGCATCAGAACGGCGTATCCATTGGACGTAAAGATCGCGCCGATGCCTCCAGTGCTGGGCGGTGAGTACTGGTGCAAGCCTTGCGAGAGCTTCTCGTAGATGTAGACGATTGTCGGGTACTTCTTCCCCGCCTCGTAGTTCGCCGGGAGGAACAGCGCGCCTTGCAGACGCTTGCCGTCCACGCCCATGTATTCGATCAACTTCGAACCAGCGGACCACAAATAACCGGACTGCTGTGGGTTCGCCGTCGTTACCTTCTTGGGGTCCTTGAACGTCCCGTCCGTCAGATAGTAATCCGGGTAGTCGAGGCTGGTTCCTCGACTAAACGTGAAGACCTCGGCATTGCGCGCTTTGTTAGGCATCCCATATTGGCAATCGCCCCATGCGAGCACGTTGACACCGGGCTTGGCGACATCAATTTTTCCAAGGCCCGACTTTTTCGTCCACTCACCATACAACAGCGCGTAGATGGGTTGTGTCAGGTCGATACCCGGCTTGGGATCGACCTCGAACTGAACCGCTCCGCGATAACGGATGCCATCTTTCTTACCGTTGACAGTCAAGTTCGTACCGCCGCTGCCGTCCACGGCGACGCTCCAGATATCCCATCGATCTGAGAGCAGCACAAACTTGCCGTCGCGACTCCAGCCCAACGGCGGTGTCGGCGGCTTGGCGAAATTATGGTCGTCCTCGGTGTCAACGAATAACGTCGCCGAGATGCTCGCGGTGACATTCGTCGACTTGCCGGCCGCCATGTCGTAGATGTGGTAGTTGCCGTCATTGAAATAAAGGAAGTGCGTTCCTGTCGGTGATGGGACTACGAGTGGCGGCGATTGAAAAAGGCTCATGAGGCCGGTCACGGCCATTTTCTTTTCGCCCGTCCGGATGTCGATGGCGTACACGTCGGTCAATAGTTTTCCCGTCAAGTAGCTTCGATACTCATGGGCTCGGATGTCGCGGCCGATGGCATATCGATGCTTGGCGGCCAGTGAGACCTCACGGACGGAGTCGTCGGCCAGACGCAGAAACTTCTTTTCCTTCACTCGATAGATCGCGGTGAACGCGAATTCACGATCGGCCGCGGCTTGTTTCTCCTGCATCGGCTGGAGGCGTGGGTCCTTCCAATGCCAGACGACGAGGTCCGGCTTCGGACCCGTGGCGGCTGGGCGGTCGGGCGGCTTCGGAGCTTCCTTTTTCTCGTCTTTTTTCTCACTAGTTGGAGCATCTTTCTTGCCTGGGACGGATGGGGTTGGGCCGCTCTCTTTCTTGGCCTCCTCTTTTTTCTTGCGCTCCGCGATGCCGAATGTCAGGGCATCGAGTCCCTCCATCCACGCAACTGGTCTGTTCTGACTGATCGCCATGTCCTTGGGAAAGTCCTTGTCATCTTTGGGATCGTAAACGACGCGCGTGGGTTTTGGTCCCAGATCGGTGAAGCCCAGGACGACATTCCATTTGTTTTCGGAGCCTGGATCGTCGGTCGCTTTGAGCAGTGCGAATGCAGTGAACTCTTCGTTCCAGTTCAGTCCGCGATAAGTCGCTTTGCCCGCCTCGATCAGATGAGTGGCCCCGGTCTTCATGTCGCGAAGGTGAATGCCATTGCCAATCTGACCGGCCGCGTCGATCACGGTCACGAGCCACGTCCCCTTTTTGTCGAACGCGAAATCCGCGACGTTGCCGAGAACGAGGTCAGTGCCGGTCGCCAACTCACGCAGGACAAGATCGGACCCGGCCGGGGCCGGTGGCGTACCCGGAGCGGGCGGTCCGACGGGCGTCTCCATGGATTTTCGGTAAGCCAGGTGCGTGGCAGCTTCGCCCGAAAACTGAAAGAAGCCGGCTCCATCGATTTCCGTCTTTTCACCGGTTCCCAAATTAACGAGCGTGATCTTCGATTTCGGTCGCGGACTGCCCGGCTTGGTGAATGGCGTCACACCAAACGCGGCCCACTTGGAATCGTGAGAAAAGACCGGCGCACCAAAGCCGCCCCCGGCCGGAAAGCGCGTCTCCTTGCCGTCGGCTGACCGCAGGACGACTTCGCCGTCGCCTTCGTTGGGTCCCACGCGGTGGCCGAACCATTTACCGTCTGGCGAGATGGCAATGCCACGAACGGCTTGCCACGTGTCAGCTTCCGCAAGCGTCAACGGCTTCTTGGCGGTGACTGTCGCGGCACTCGCACGGGCATCCGCGAGTTTTTTCTGTACGTCGGCGAGTTGCTTTTCGAGTTCGGCAATTTGTTGTTCACGCGACTTGGGCGGATCCTCGCCTCGTGTAATGCTCAGACCGCCAATGAAAATGGCTGTTACGAGCGTGATCCAACCGGCAAGTCGATGGCGAATCATGAAGCAACTCCGTGCGGGCGGACCGGGCGGTCGCTCCGCGAATGTGGTCGGTGGGATGATCCGTCATCGACGCGGCTGCTGCATCCGCGCCGCGAAAAGAAGATCGGTATCTTATGGAAACTCGGCGAGATGTCGGCGCTATCTCTGAGCTAGACGGTGTTTACGTCATTTTTCTACGCGCAACAAAACGCTCTTGGCGGCATGCTCCGTGTTCTTGCCTTCGCGTTTCGACAGCACCACGAATGGGTGATCGGCCGGTTTGACCCACGGCTCGGCGTAGATCGCGATCTCGCGTTCGCTGTCGCGCTCGGTGATCAAGATGCCGTTGAGCCCGACGTCGAGGACGCGGACACCATGCGGCAAGCCGCGAACTTCCAACGGCACCCGGCCCTTGAAGTCATTGCGCCGCTCGATCTTCACCTTGAGCCGCGCTTCGCTGCCGGGCCGAATTGCTACCTCGCCGACCGCGGCCGTCGTAATCAGGTCGCCCGGCGGGACGACCTTCGGCAGTCCCCCGAGTGCTTCGCGAACGATCTCTTTGCCGTCGATCATTGCCCTCGCGACCAGTTTGAGCGGCGCTGTGGTGGCCGGCGGGTCGACGGCCATCGGAATTGCGAACAGGGCAAACGTAGTCGATTGCTGTCCGGCTTCGATGAAGGTGGCCGGCGCTTCAAAGCCGGGCGGCAGGTTTTCGAGCTTTAGCTGAACCAGGCCGTCGTACCCGTCGATGCGATTGACCGTGACGCCAATCGGGATCGCCCCACCCTTCCAAACGCTCGGCACCGTCGGATTGAAGCTGACCGTGAAGTCCGGCCGCGGCTGGCGAACGGTCAATCGGTAGCCGAATTCCGGCCCGCCCATGTTGCGCGAGTCACCGACGCGGACGATGTAGGTCCCGTCGGCCGGCGCGTCGAAGTACAGCCGCGAGTCCTTGCCGTAGCCGGGGCCGCCATCGTCGTTGCGATAGTTGAGGTGATAGACGGGCAGCCCATTCGGTGGGAACGATGAGCCGGGCAGGTGAATCTCGACCTTGTACATCGGCGCGCCGAGCGGATGATGCGTCGGGGTTGTGTCGAGGAAACCGACGCGCTGTCCATTGACCGTTGCGAAGCTGCAGTCAGCGTCTGGATTGAGCGGAAGCTGGTCGATCTTCAACAACTCGTTGCCGACGTAGACAAAGTCGTTCATGGCCAAATCGTTCCAGTTTTCAATGCGGATACCGCCGCCGGCCGAGTCGTGATCGCGGAAGACGATGAACGTTCGCGTTGTACAACGCAGAGTGGCACGTTCGACCGGTTGGCCGGCTTCATCGAGCACATCGATCACGGAATCCAGCGGCGAGCCGACGCGGCGGGCGTTTGTCTCGATCAAGAGCCGTTGCCCCTTCTTCGCTGCGAAGCGGATATGATGTCTCTCGCCGGGCCGTCCGATGACGCCGTTCGCGGTGCCGGGAGTTTGAATGGTCGCCTGCCCTTTTTGAACCGTGACCTCCGAAAATTCGCCCGCGATGAGGCTAGCATCGCCGAGCGGCTTCTCGCCTGGGGTCAGGATCGGAATGGGCACTCGTGAGCCGACGGCAGCATCCGCGGGGACCTTGATGATGCCGGTTGTCGCCGTCAAGTTGACACCATGCAGCGCTACTGTTGCTTCGGTCCCCCGTTGAGCGCCCATCGGCACGACGCCAGTGACGATCGGCACATCGCCGATGTGGAGCCGATACGTCATGTCGGCTGCCCCGCGAAAATCCTTGTCGCGGATGCCGATCGCATAGGTGCCGGCCGTCGGGCAGGTGAAGCCGAGGAGCCCGTTCGCTCCCTCCGCGACGACGCGGCCATCGCCATCCGTGACTTCGAGAACGGGCTCGAGTTTCGAGCCCAGGACAGATGTCAGCGCCTGCGCCCCAATCTGTTGGCCCGCCTGGGCGGCAAAGCGGAAGCAGTCGGCCTGGCCGGCGCGATCGATGGCGCCGACGAGCGTGGCCGGCAGAGTTATCGGTCGGCCGTTCTTCGCGGAGTCGATGGTCGCGGCTTTGGCAACGAGCAGGTATCGGTCGACTATGAAAGTAAAAGCCGACCCGGCCCCGGCGGCAGTCTTCGGCGTCAACATCACGGGCCCAACGGGCGCGTCCGGAGCAATCGAGATCTCCGCACGGCGAGTCGCGCCGGAAGAGCCCCAGACCTGTACGGTCACGCCGGGCACGTTTGACGCAATCGAGAGGTCACCATCCAGATGCTGGCCCTCAAGCGTGAGCTGGAACTTGGAGAAGCGCTTGCCGAAGTTCGGCGTCACCTTGCCGACGGCTGGCGGTTTTGGCTTCTCGGGCAGCGGCTCGCTCGTCGGCTTACCGGCTTCGGTGTCGATCAATTGCAGAACGCCGTCGAAGCGACCGATGGCGAGTTGCTTGCCATCGGGCCGCAGGGCGAGACTCAGAATCGTGTCCGGCTGCGGTGGGAACGTGAGCTTCTCGACCATCTTGGCCGCGTCCCACTTCTTGATGTTCTTGCCTTCGCTCGCCGAGTAGAGGAACTGGCCATCTTTCGAATACTCGAGCCGTGTCACCGGTTGCGTATGGGCGAAGACCGATTGCACGAGCTTGCCGGCCTCCGGCGTGGCTTCCCAGACGCGGATGCTCTTGTCGACCCCGGCTGCGGCGAGGCGTTTGCCGTCCGGATGCCACGTGAGGGCATAGACCCAATCGGTTGCATCGCTGAGCGTGTAGAGCCGCTTGCCCGTGGCCGGGTCCCAGACTTTCACAGCGCGATCGGCGGAGGCAGAAGCGATCAGCTTGCCGTCGGGCGAAAAAGCGACTGCATAGATCGTGTCGCTGTGGTCCTTCAATTCGCGGATGATGGAGCGTGCGTCGGTGTCCCAGATGCGGATGATTCGGTCGTAGCCGGCGACCGCTAGCGTTTTGTGATCGGGTGCGAAGTCGAGCGTATACTGCACGTCCTTCGCGCCCGTCAATTCGCCCATCGGTTCGAACCTCATCGCCTTCTCGTCGACCGAATACAGCTTGACGACGCCCGACTTGCCGGGATCGCCGCTGGCGATCGCGAGTCGTTTGCCATCGTGGGAGAACGCGATAGCGGTGACGCGTGAGGTCTGGCCGTCCAGGTGGGCG
>DATANR010000279.1:0-8000 GCA_036266155.1 Gemmataceae bacterium
GAGGCGCATCTGCACGGCTGGCCCGACAAGCCGAAGACGCTCGACGATGCGGATACGATCGTCTTCGTTTCCAGCGGCTCCGATCGCAAGGAGAGCGATCATCCGCTGCTCGTCGGCGATCGGCTCGCGGTCATCGAGAAGCAGGTCAAACGCGGCTGCGGGCTGTGCCTCATTCACTGGTCGACATTTGTGCCGAAGGCGAAGGCCGGCGACAAGATCCTCGATTGGGTCGGCGGCTACTTCGACTACGAGTCCGGCCTCGCGAAGAACGGCTGGTACTCGAAGATTCAAACCGTCACCGTGCCGGCCACGCCGGGCCGGCACCCGATCACGGCGGGGATGACGAAGTTCGAAGTAAAGGACGAGTTCTACTACAACCTGCGCTTCCGCGAGAAGGACACGCAACTCGTTCCGATTCTCACGGTGCCCATGAAGGGCGAGGGCGAGCAGACGGTGGCGTGGGCGGTCGAGCGCAACACTGGCAGCCGCGGCTTCGGCTTCACCGGCGGACACTTCTTCGAGAACTGGGCGACCGATTCGTATCGCAAGATGGCGCTCAACGCGATCCTCTGGACGGCCCATACCGAGGTGCCAGACGGCGGCGTGAAGTCCGAGTTTCCCGGCGAACGCGAGATCGCGCTCGTCCCGGTCGGCAATTCGTCGCAGGTGCTGATCGTGACCGGGCACGACGGGCCGTTCCACGACTGGCGAGCGAACAGTCAACTCCTCAAGATCGCCATCGAACGTGACGGGCGGATGAAGTGCCGGATCGTCACCGATCCCGAGTTCCTGGCCCGCGAGGACCTGCTCGGCTACGACCTGATCGTGCAGAACTACGTGAACTGGGAACGGCCCGCGATCACGGAAGCGGCACGCAAGAATTTGGTCAAGTATCTGGAAGCGGGTCACGGCCTGGCGGTGATCCACTTCGCGAACGGGGCGTTTCATCCGTCGTTGCCGAATGCGAAGGATGCCGACTGGCCCGAATATCGGCAAATCGTTCGCCGCGTCTGGGATCACGGCAAGGGGCTGAGCGGGCACGACAAGTTCGGGCCGTTCAAGGTCGAGATCGCGGGCAAGCATCCGATCACCGAGGGGATGCAGGCGTTCGATACAGTCGACGAGCTTTACTATCGCCAGCAAGGCGACCAGTCGGCCGAGGTGCTCGTCACCGCGAAGTCGAAGGACACGGGCAAGAATGAGCCGCTCGCGTGGGCGTACCAGTACGGCAAGGCGCGCGTCTTTCAGACAGTGCTCGGCCATGCGGCCGAGTCGATTCGTGCCGACGGGCCGGCGACGTTGATTCGCCGCGGCGCCGCGTGGGCGGCCGGGTTCGAGTTGAAGCCGGAGAAGCCGGCCGCGGCGCCGAAGGCCGTCGAGAAACGGCTCGTGTTCGCGGAAGGCAAGTTCGGCAAAGCACTCGACGCCCGCGTGTTGCCGGCCAGCATCGAGGGCGACGACCGCTATCGCAAACCGCCGATCACGGTGGAATGTTGGGCCAAGCTCTTTTCGAAGAACAACTTCAACGTGCTCGTCTCGACCGATCCGAAGACGTCGGGCCAGCACTGGGAGATTTACACCTACGCGGGCAAGGGCGACTTTAGCGTGTACATGCCGGGCACGCTCCAGGGCGAGATTCGCAGCGGCGTCGAGGTCTGTGATGGTAAATGGCATCACCTCGCGATGTCGAACGACGGCAAGGCGGTGCGGCTGTTTGTCGACGGCAAAAACGTGAAGGAGCAGGCGATCGCATATCGGCTGGAGGGTAAGCCGGTGCCGGGGCCGTTGATGTTCGGCGGGGCATACGCGGGCGATCAGCATATTGGGTGTGATGGGTTGGTGGATGAGGTGCGGATCGCGAACATCGCGCGGGCCATTGGCGCTACGCCGCAAGCGGCACTCGTGCGGGATGAACACACGATTGGGTTGTGGAACCTGGATGGTGACGAGGGCATCTCGGCCGACGCGAACTGGACGCCGCCGACACCGGATGTGACGAGCGAACCGTGGCAACGCGAGACCGACAAGGACTGGGTCGATAGCCGATTCCAGAAGACCGACACCGGCCCCTACCTGAATGCGACCATCGACTACGAGGGGCCGAAGGGCAAGGTGCGCTCGTACAAGGCGACGGCGATCAAAGTCGGCGACAAGGGCGAGGCGACGGTGCTCTTTGACCGCAACCAACTCCGCTTCGCCGCCGCGTGGACCGGCGGCTTCCTGAACCATTCGAGCCGGCGATTTGGATTGCTCAACACGCCGACGCCGAACGGGACGATGGTGTTTAGCACGTCGAGCATCGCGGGGTGGGCGGATGAGAAGGGGAACTTCGAAAGTAGTTATCCGCCGACGGGGCCGTTGCCGAAGGAGTGGGCGAAGTTCAAGGGCGTGAATTTGAATAGTAATCGGACGGTGCTGAGCTACACCGTGGGTAACGTTGAAGTAACCGAGTCGCCCCTTAGCCATAAAGTGCGCGACGACGTAGTCTTCATACGTTCGATCGTTGTTGGTCCGGCGGGACGAGAACTGAAGACACTTATTGCCGAGTACGATTCGGGCACGACGCTGACCATAGATGGGAACGCAATCCGGGCAACTTCAAAATCGCGGCCCGAGAAAGCGTGCCACATCCTCATGGTCGGTGGTGCGGCGGACGGGAAATTGACACTCGAACCCAACGGGCGGGCGATCTTGACAATACCTGCCGGAAAGGAGGTACGTCGAATAGCGCTCGTCTACGGAACCGCGGCGAATGGCGTCGATCTTGCGGCAGAAATGGAGGTTGCCCGCCGACTGATCGCACCTAATGGACCTGACATTCAAAAAAAGCCCGGCCCTGCCCGCTGGAACAAGCCCATCACCACCCAACTCGATCCCGGCAAGGACACCGGCGGGCCGTTTGTCGTCGACACGCTGCCGCTGCCTTACGACAACCCGTACAACGCGCTTTTCTTCGTCACCGGCGTCGACTTCCTGCCCGATGGCCGCATTGCCATCTGCACCGCGCATGGCGACGTCTGGACCTGTAAGCAAACTGGCAACACGCTCAACTGGAAGCGCTTCGCGACGGGCTTGTATCAGCCGCTCGGCTTGAAGGTGGTCGATGGCAAGATCGTCGTCGCCGAACGTGGGCAACTCACTCGGCTGCACGACTTGAACGACGATGGCGAGGCCGACTTTTACGAGAACCTGAACAACGACTGGCACACTGGTGGCGGCGAGCATTCGTACGACACGTGCCTCGAAACGGATCCGCAGGGCAATTTTTACTTGTTCAAGACCGGCGACGATCACACGCCGACCGGCGGCTGCCTGCTCAAGATCGCCAAGGACGGCTCGAAGATGGAGATCTTTGCCACCGGCTTCCGCCATCCTATTGGGCTTGGCGTTTCGCCGGATGGCCGGATCAGCGGGGCCGACCAAGAAGGCAACTACATGCCGGTCACGCGTGTCGACTTTTACAAGCAAGGCGGCTTCTACGGCGACATGCGGACCCATCATCGCCCCGTGCCGCCGACGATTTACGACGAACCGTTTATCTGGTTGCCCAAGGAAGCCGACAACTCGGCCGGCGGGCAAGTCTGGGTGCCGAAGGGCCAGTGGGGCGCGCTCGGCGGGCACATGTTGCACCTCTCGTATGGCCGATGCAAGGGCTATGCGATCCTCCCCGATGGCGACCGCTTCCAAGGTGCGGCCGTCGACCTGGGCCTGACGTTCCTCTCCGGCTCGGCCCGTGCGCGTTTCAATCCGAAAGACGGCGACCTGTATGTGGTGGGCCTGCGAGGCTGGCAGACGGCGGCGCAGAAGGATGGTTGCCTGCAACGCGTGCGCTACACGGGCCAGCCGTATCCGTTCCCGGTTGGCTATCGCGTCGAAGCCGATAGCGTGTGGCTCACCTTCGATCAGCCGATCGACGTGAAGTCGCTCGATGACCTGACCAAGTTCAAAGTCGGCCGCTGCAACTATCGCTGGAGCGCCGATTATGGTTCGAAGAACTGGTCGGTACTTGATCCGAAGAAGGAGGGGATCGATTCGGTGAAGGTGACGGCCGCGGCACTTACGGAAGACCGCCGAACGGTGACGCTCACCCTCGCCGACATGCGGGCGGCGATGCACATGAAGATCGAGTATGACGTGCGCTCGGTGAGCGGGACGCCGCTCAAGGGTAGTGTGTACACGACGATTCGGGAGTGGAAGTGATTCGTCGGCGATTTGGAGTGCTGCGGCTTGACGCAGCTTTCTTTCTTTTTCGACCGCTCACAAAAGAAAGAAAGCTGTGTCAAGCCACAGCACTCCAAAGTAGTCACTGACTGCCGCCCCGAAAGCGCCGCAGATAGAAACCGTGGAAAAGCATATTGCTCGTCATCAGCGCCCCGGCTTCCAGCGGCGCGAGCGACAGGTCGAGCGTCATCAGGACAGCCACCACATAAAAGACGGTGGCCACGACGTACATGACGCCGGCCATCGTGGTTTGCGACATGATTGACGTGGCGGTCACGATGACCATGAGCGGAACGATCACCAACAAATCCGACGGGTGATCCATGCGGATCGTGAACGCGACGACGAACATGATCAAAAAGCTGGCAATTACGTTGTTGACCCACACGGCACGGTAGTGGCGTCGTTGCGGGCCGGGGATCTCGCGCAGCGTGCTGCTGTTCGACAGCACCAATACGCCGACGCTAATGACGACCACGGTCAACAAAGTGCTGAGCGCGACGTACGGATAGTACGACTCGCCGCCCCAGCCGATGCGGACGATCGACTGGACGAGGATCGGCCAGGGGCTCAACCACAGCGACGTGGTGCCGAAGCGATGGACGCGTGAATCGAATTCGGTGCGGCCGAGCAAGCGGGCGAGCTGGGCGGCGATGCCGTCCTCCTGAGCGTGGATCGGTTCGTTTGACAAGAAACGTCGCAAATCGTCGGCCAAATCGCCGGCGGACGCGTAGCGTTTGCGCGGCTCCCGTTCCAGGCATTTCAGGCAAATGGTTTCCAGGTCGCGCGGGACCCGAGCACGCAAATGCCGCGGCGCCACGGGCTCGCCCTTGCGGACCAACTCCAGCGTCTCGAGCAAACTTCCAGCCCGGAACGGCGGCCGGCCGGTCAGCAACTCGTAGAGGATCGCCCCGAGCGCATAAATGTCCGCCGCCGGTCCGATGGCCTTCACATCACCCATCGCCTGTTCCGGCGGCATGTAGTTCGGCGAGCCGAGGATGGCCCCCGTTTGCGTCTGCCCTCTGTCGACGTCGAGCCGCTTGGCGAGGCCGAAGTCGGCCACCTTCGGACAGATGTCAGAAGTCAGAGGCCAGACGTCAGTATTGTTTGCCGAGGTTGACACTGACCTCTGACCTCTGGCTTCTGACCTCTGGATCAGGATGTTCGCCGGCTTCAAATCGCGATGCACAATGCCATTCTCATGTGCGTGGCGGACGGCGTCGGCGAGCGGGAGGATTAACTCGGCGGCGCGGCGGGGGTCGACACCGTCGCCGGTGAGCTGGGCCGCGAGCGAGCCACCGGGGACATATTCGAGCGCGAGAAACGGCCGGCCGGCCGCTTCGCCGATTTCGTAAACCTGGACGATATTCGGGTGCTGAAGCTGGGCCGCCGCCTCAGCCTCGGCACGGAAGCGCGTTCGTTCGCCATCCGTCGCGGCCGACCCGCTCAGGATCATCTTGAGTGCGACCGTGCGATTCAGCGTCTTGTGTCGAGCCTTGTAAACGACGCCCATGCCGCCGTGGCCGATCACTTCGAGGATTTCGTAACCCTCGACCACGGGAATCGTCGGCTTGGCCGGTTCGTTCGTCGTCGGCCCCACGACGGTGGACGGCTGCAACATCGCCTCGATGCGCTCACGCTTGCGGATGCGCTCACGCAGGCGGTGCTGCATGTCGGAATCGTCGGGGCACAACTCCTCCACCGTGGGCGGCCGACCGGCGCGGCGGCGCTCGTCCCATTCAAGGAGCAGGTCCATCAGTCGATCGTCTACGGGGGCCATGGGTGCTTCCGATCCGTTGCGATCTCGTCGTTCGTTTCACTCCGTGATTACGCCGTCGGCCATGCCGTCGGTCAGTTGTTCCGTCGCTTCGATCCAGAGGTAGCTGACTTTACGCGGGTGCAAGTTCATTAACCGTGCGACCTCGGCTTGCGGCAACCCGAGATAGTGATGCATCTCGAACACGCTCTTCTGATCCGCCGGCAACGCATCGACGCGGCGATGGAACTCGGTCCATTCAGCGAGACGAGCGGGGTCGAAGGTGCCGTCCGGCGGAGCGCCGCCGATGCCGCTCAGGCCAACGGCCTCGCGGGCGACCTGCAAGCGATTCTTTTCGGCCATCGTCAGCAGCACCTGGCGAATCTTGTGGGCGGCCAGGCGAAAGAAATCGGCGACCGTGGGCGGATCGGCGGTTTCCATCGCCTGGGCCAACTTCAGCCAGGTTTCGTGGACGATGCTGTCGAGTTCGTGCCGGCTCCGCAAAGCGGGGAACGACTCGTTGAAGATTCGCGCGGCGAGGCGCCGTAACCGTTCACAAGCGCGTTCGAGCAATTCGTGCCGGGCCGATCGGTCGCCGGCGAGCGCCCGGTCGATCAGCCCTTGTAACAGTACGGTCGCGTCGTCGCTCATGAAGGGAGATTTTAGGTGAAACGGCGACAGCGACGTTCAAGACCCGCATTGTAGCTGGATTCGTGAGAATTCAGTTCTTGGCCCTCACGAGCGAACTGAATTCTCACGAATCCAGCTACGAAAGCTGCGGCTTGATTTTTTTCGAGAATCTTTGTCTGAAACCGGCACACACCTAGCTTGGTTAGGTGTCAAACAGGAGCGCACCATGTCTGCCAAACCTGCGATTGCGATTGGGGTGGTTGTCCTGACGGCCGCGAGCGGCTTTGGGATCTACTACTGGACGACGCACCGCGGTCCGCAGCCGATGCGCTTGCCGGGCACGGTCGAGATTCAGGAAGTTCGCCTCAGCTCCAAGGTGGGCGGGCGCGTCAAGTCGGTCGCCGTGAAAGATGGCGACGTCTTGCGGCCGGGCCAGGTGGTGGTCGAGTTTGAAATGCCGGAGATCGAGGCGCAACGCGAGCAAGCGGTCCGCAAGCGCGAAGCAGCGGCCGCAAGCCTGGACAAGCTGCTCAATGGCGCGCGGCCGGAGGACATCGCCGTTGCCGAGGCGGGAGTCAAGGTGGCGGAAGCGAAGGTCGCTCAGGTCAAGGCCGGCTGGCGTGACCAAGAGATCGAGCAGGTCCGTAAGGACCTCGCGGCGACCGTCGCCGAGGTCGATCTAGCGAAGTTGGAATGGGAGCGTCAACGCGGCCTGCCGAAGACCGTCACGACCGAAAGCCAAGTCGACACGGCCCGTGCGGCCTATCTGCGTTGGACGGCCCAGGCGGCCGCGGCAAAAGCCAAGCTGGCGATGTACGAGATTGGCCCGCGCAAAGAGGACATCGCGGCGGCAGAAGCGGAATTGCAGAAGGCCAAGGCCAATTTCACGCTGGTCAAGGCGCCGGCTCGATCGGAGGACGCGGCGGAGGCGTCAGCCAAGGTCGCGGAACTCGAAGCGCGGATCCATGAACTGGATGCCCAACTCGCGGAAGCCGTCATTAAAGCGCCCGAGCCATGTGTGGTCGAAGTGTTGACCGTGCGGCCGGGTGACGTAGTCGGGGCCAACCAGCCGATCGCTCGTGTGCTGCGAGCCGATGATCTGTGGGTGAAGGCCTATGTGCCGGCCACGGAACTCGGCAAGGTGAAATTGAACCAAGCCGTCGAAGTGACGATCGACAGCCATCCCGGCAAGCGATTCTCAGGGACGATTTCCCAGATCGCGTCGGTCAGCGAGTTCACGCCGCGTAACGTGCAAAGTGTCGACGAACGAGCCAACCAGGTCTTCGCGATCAAGGTGCGCGTGGTGGACAACCAAGGCATCTTCAAGAGCGGCATGGCGGCGGATGTGTTCGTGCCGGTCGACTGGCCGGCGAGCGGTGCTCCGTAAGGAGCC
>DATANR010000280.1:0-11655 GCA_036266155.1 Gemmataceae bacterium
TCTCCCCCGAAGCGGGGGAGAGGGAGCCAAACCGAGAGCTTTCTATGGCCGAGCAGCCCAAACGCTTTTTCGACCTCTGGTTCGTACAAGCGAACACGGTGACCAAGGAGGTCCCGTTCCACGTCGTCACCGATTGGGTGCAGCAGAATCGCGCTGTCGCTGATGACAAGGTGCGGCCATCCGGCACGTCCGATTGGTATCCCCTCGGTTCCGTCAACGCGTTTCAACCATATTTCCCCAGCGCAGAACTGCCGCCGTCTGAAGAGCCCGAGGAAATTGCTCCGGTCGAACTTGAGCCGGAATGGCCGAGGTCCGTGCCCGACGACGACGATGACGTCGACATGATCCCGCTGATCGACATCAGCCTCGTGCTCCTGATCTTCTTCATGATGACGATGACGGTGTCCGCCATTTCGCGGATCAAGGTCCCCGACATGCAGAATGCGACGACGATCGAAACCAACCCCGAGGTGGTTCGCATCGATATCGACGTTCGCGACGGCGGCTACTTTTACGCGCTCGGTCTCGGCATTAACGCGCCAGCGGCCGAGGACGACAAATTGGAAAGCGACGTCGTGCTGAAACAGCGCCTCGACGCCCGGCTCAGCAAGGTCGTCAATCCGCCGAAGGTGCGCATCGCGGCCCACGGCGACGTTCCTTATGAGGTAGTTAGCGAAATCCTGAGCGCCCTGGAAGATCGGCGACTCAAGGGACAGATCAGCGAGGTTGCCGTCGAGGTCAACGAGCGAGCCAAGCCATGACCGTCCATCTCTGGAGCGTTCGCCCTGCGGGATCGAATTTCGCTGTCGACGGCTTGTCGTCCGACGACGTGCTCGACGGCGTCAAGGAAGAATTGTGGGACCCGACCGACGAGGTCATGGGGCCAAACGATTCGGAGTGGGTGCCCCTCGATCGCCATCCGGTGTTCGCCCAGGCGATGGCCGATTACGAGCCGCCGCCCCCGAAGCACCCGGAAGACGAGACGCGGCTCGACATGAATCCGCTGATCGACGTCGCCCTGGTGCTGCTCATCTTCTTCATTCTGACGACGACCTATGAAGAGCTGCGCAAGGAATTCAACCCGCCGACGGGCGAAAAGCAAAACAAGGTCGGAGTGACCACCGACAAGGATTTGGACAAGATCACGGTGCGTGTGACGGCCAAGCTGGAAGACGGCCAGACGGTCTTCCGCGTCGGCGTCGGTGGCGAACTGGCTGTGGTCGCACAGAAGGACCTGGAAGCGAAGTTCAAGGAATTCAAGGACGAGAACCACCGGGCGCTGGCGATGGAAGTCGATCCGCAGGTGCCCTGGAAGTCCGTGGTGGCGATCCAAGACGCGGCCGCGGGGGCGAAGTTCACCGAGATTATTCGCGTCATGCGGCCGCCCAGTGAGTGACCGGCTCGAGTGTACTCCTCACGCTCCGCGTGAGGACAAGAGCTACTCGAACATCGGACATTGATGCTCCCCGAAGTCCGACCCAAATCCTCACGCGGAGCGTGAGGAGTACATTTTCGACTAACGGCAACCATCATGCTTCCACTGGCCAATGCCTTTTTCGAGACGCGCACCCTGACGTCGGGTGAGGAACAGCACCTGTTGCGGGCCATGCCCGTGATGCTCGGCGTTTTGTGCGTGCTCGCGATCGCTTATCGCTTCTACAGTGCCTTCCTCGCTGCCAAAGTGGCCGCGCTTGATGACAGCCGCCGCACGCCGGCCCACGAGTTCAACGACGGCCAGAACTACCACCCGACCAATCGCTGGGTACTGTTCGGCCACCACTTCGCCGCCATCTCCGGCGCTGGCCCGCTGATCGGGCCGGTATTGGCGATGCAGTACGGTTACGCCCCCGGTTTGCTGTGGCTATTGATTGGCGTCTGCCTCGCGGGAGCCGTTCAAGACATGCTGGTGATGGCTGCGTCCGTGCGGCGTGGCGGCAAGTCGCTCGCGGAGATTGCTCGCATCGAATTGGGCAAGCCGGCGTCGCTGATCGCGTCGCTGGCGATTCTGCTGATCGTCGTGATGGCGCTGGCGGGCTTGGCGTTTGTTGTAGTGAAGGCGTTGGGCGGCGAGGACGCGAAGTTGCCGGCGGGAACGGTCGTCATCACACCCAACAGCACTGCGGCCGACATCGCCGAGAAGACAACTGAAATCTCGTTTCCGCCGGGCTGCGTGGTCCGGTACCCCGGCACCGCGGCGGAAACAAAACGGCCCGAAGCATTCCGAGTGCGCCTTCGGGGCGATGGCTTCCTTGTCTGGGTGCCTGAGGGGGCGGGCGCCGCTTACACACTTCCGAAGGGTAGCGTCCAAATCATCCCCGGCAGCAGTTGGGGCACGTTCACGATCGCGATGACCATCCCCATCGCCCTGTTTGTCGGCCTCTGGATGTATCGCATTCGCAAGGGGCGCATCGTCGAGGCGTCGATCATTGGCGGTGTGTTGACGCTCGGAGCCGTGGTGCTAGGCGGGTCCATTCCGGGCTCGTCGTGGGAACGGTACTTCGACCTCGATCAGCACGAAACGATCGTCGCTCTCGGCGTCTACGGCTTCATCGCCGCGACATTGCCCGTCTGGTTATTGCTGACGCCGCGCGATTATTTGTCGAGCTTCATGAAGATCGGAACGCTGATTTTGCTCGTCGTCGGCGTCATCGTCGCCAATCCGACACTTCAGCATCCGCCGATCAACGAGACCTTTCAAAATGGCGGACCGACGTTCGGCGGCAACGTGTTCCCGTTCGTGTTTATCTGCGTGATGTGCGGGGCCATCTCGGGGTTCCATGCGCTCGTGTCATCGGGCACGACGCCGAAGATGATCGACCGCGAACGCGACATTCGGCCGATCGGCTATGGGGCCATGCTGACGGAAGGGCTGGTCGGTGTGGTAGCCCTGATCGCGGCCGCCGCGATGCCGCCGCAACTCTATTACTCGATCAATGTCGACGTCGAGAAAGTGCCCCAGTATCAGGAGCAACTCGACCAGATGTACGAGAAAGTCGGCGCGACGCCGGCCGCGAACGACAAGATGCAAAAAGTCGGCGTCCGCGACATGCACCAACTCAATCTGGCCGAGGCGGAGGAATTGGTTGGCGGCGAATCGCTCCGCGGCCGCACCGGCGGGGCCGTCACGCTGGCCGTCAGCATGGCGACCATACTAACCAGCGCCTTCGACTGGACCGACGGCCGCGTGCATGACTTGATGAAGTACTGGTACCACTTCGCGATCATGTTCGAGGCGTTGTTCATCCTGACCACGATCGATGCCGGCACACGCATTGCGCGTTATTTGTTCCAGGAGACGCTGGGTAAGGTCTATGCGCCGTTCGCGCGGCCGAACTGGTTGCCCGGAGCGCTGCTGGCGACCGCACTGGTCACGCTCGGCTGGGGTTCGCTGGTTTGGAGCGGGGAGATTCGCACAATCTGGCCAATGTTCGGCATCGCCAACCAGCTTCTCGCAGTCTTGGCTCTGGCGATCGTGACCACCTGGCTCGTGAACTCCGGCCGTGGCCGCTATGCGTTCGTGACGATCCCGCCCATGCTCTTCGTCATGTCAACCACGCTGTCCGCGGGCGCCATCATGGCGAACGACCCGACGTTCCGCGGGATGAAGCTCATCTTGATGCTCTTCGTGATCGCATCCATCTGCGTAGTCGTCTTCATCGCCATCGCCAGGTGGCTCCAGCGCCTGCTGGTCTGGCGGGGTGGCGGGCCTCCATTGCAGGATCGTCTCGACTTTCGCGATTGAAGCACCGGCAAGAGCAGACTTCTAGTTTCTGTAGCGGACGTCGCCAGACTTCCGTCTTCACGCTCGACCGCAAGTCTAGCGACTTCCGCTACGAATACCCAAAGTTATCTCTTGTGAGCGCGTCGTGCGTTCGTTCCGCGGTTGCGTTTGGCCTGTTTCCAGAAACGCAATGTTCCGCGTATCGCTTTGATTCCGCGGCTTTTCCGCGTGTCGGGCCCAACAGAACGAACGAACCAGAAACGAAACCGCTGCTGCAAAATAGACATTGCCAGCAAAAACTGTGTGCGATTAGCACCGCGCGGATGCGGAATCCGCCATTTTCGGACACGCTTTGGACGCGCGAAACGCAACTGATTTCGCCGATAACCGTTATCCACCAAGCATTTATGTCAGACCCAGCCCAAAAATTGCGTTTCTGGGGTGTGTGTGTTTTTGAACAAAACGGGACGGCTGCTATTCGATGCGCTCGGTGGTGATTTGATCGATCATCGGAGTTTGCCGGGCATGGTGCTCGAGCAGGTTCTTGCGGGCGGCCGCGCTGATGGAGAAGCCGTTCTTGTCCAGCAGTTCGAGTAATTCGCGATCCTCGAGCACTTCCTTTTCGATGAGTCGTTGTGAAACGGCCGAGAGTGCGGGGCGTCCGTTTTCGAGGACGTCGCGAACTCGATGCAGACACGATTCAATGATGGCCCGGACTTCCAGATCGACTTCGCGAGCGGTCTGCTCGCTGTGGCCGCGTAATTCGCTGTGCCCGCTATCGAGATACGCCGACGCTGGAGCCGAGAGGTAAATGCGGCCGAGCCGGCTCATGCCGTACTCGCGCACCATCTGCGTGGCGAGCCGGCTTGCGGTGTTCAGGTCGCTCGTCGCGCCGGTGGAGATTTCGCCGAGCGCGATTTCCTCCGCGATCGTGCCGCCGAGGGCCACCATGATGCGAGCTTCGAGTTCACCGCGGGTCATCAACATGCGATCCATATCCGGACGCTGCAGCACATAGCCGCCGGCCAGGCCACGGGGAATGATCGAGACCTTGTGCACGGGGTCGCTGTGCTCGACCGCACACGCCACAAGCGCGTGCCCGGCCTCGTGAACGGCCACACGGTTCTTTTCCTCGGGCCGCATGATGCGACTCTTGCGCTCAAGCCCCACGGCCCCACGTTCGATAGCTTCCTCGAAGTCACGCATCGAGACCTGATCGGCCCCACGGCGGGCCGTGAGCAAGATCGCTTCGTTCACGATGTTTGCTAGATCAGCGCCAACCGATCCCGGCGTGAGCGCGGCAATCTTGCGCAGATTGACGTCCGGTGACAGCTTCTTGACCGCGACAACGTGAACGCGCAGGATCGCTTCCCGCCCGTCGATGTCCGGCCGATCGACGACAACCTGGCGATCGAACCGGCCCGGTCGGAGCAAGGCCGGATCGAGAATCTCCGGTCGATTGGTCGCAGCCATCAGGATGACGCCGGTGTTGACGTCGAAGCCATCCATTTCGACGAGCAGTTGATTCAGCGTTTGCTCGCGTTCCTCATGCGAGGCGACCGAGTTGCCCGCACGCGAGCGCCCCATCGCGTCGAGTTCGTCGATAAAGATGATGCACGGCGCCTGGGCTGCCGCCTCGCGGAACAAATCGCGGACGCGTGACGCACCGACGCCGACGAACATCTCCACGAAATCGCTGCCGGAAATATTGAAGAACGGCACACCCGCTTCACCCGCGACAGACTTGGCGAGCAGCGTCTTGCCGGTCCCCGGCGGTCCCACCAGTAGGACACCCTTGGGTATGCGCCCACCCAGATCCTTGTACTTGTCGGAATCCTGTAAGAAATCGACGACTTCCTTGAGTTCTGCCTTCGCCTCTTCGATGCCCGCCACGTCCTTGAACGACATGCGCTTCTCACCCGCCTCATACAACCGATGCTTGCCGCGGCCGAAGCCAAATTGCCCACCGAGGCCCAAGTATTTTCGTGCCACCAGGACGCAGATCAGCACGACAAGCAGAATCAAAACCAGATAGGTAATCACCTCCATCAGGACCGTCAGACTCGATTTCTCACCCTCCGCCTCATAACCGGGCGCGTATTGATCGAGCGTCGCGAAGAGTTCCTTATCATCTTGCACGCCGACTCGGCTCGTCCGGAACGAAATGACTGTAGGTGCGCCCGCCGCCGCATCCGTCAACCCGGAAACGCGATCGTCGAACACAACTTCGCCGCGAATCGAAGTCGCGCCGACACGGACGTGTTGAAAACGAGCGCCAGGGCTCTTGAGCATCTGCTTGAAGGTGCCGTAGCCGACCGTGACGACGTTGGACTCGCGCGGATAGAGCAAGTTGAGGGCTATTACGATCCCGACGGCGGCGACGATTCCATAACGCAACGTGTAACGAAATCGGCCGGGTCGCTTCTTATCCATTCCCTCACTCCGCCGGGTTCCAGCGAATTTCGACAACCCCGGTAAACGTTTCGTCGATACCCAACACACGCCAACCAGCATTGATGCCGCGGGCTTGCAAGTTGGCCGCATCGGTCACACAGGTATAAGGTTCAACGCAAATGGCTTGCCGATGCGGCGGCGTGAACAGGACAGCCTCGCGAAAAGCCGGCGACGTCCACAACTCCAGTCGGCCCGGTTGATCGACGTGGCCGATCATTGCTCGCAGCAAGAGGTTGCCGGCCTCCTCTTCGATCACGCCAAGATCGCCGTATACCGTGTCGAGTCGCGTCCCACCAACCATGCGTGGACGATTCCAATTCAAGTCATCCGGAAGTGATTGGCGTTCGCCAACCGGCAGATTCTCCGTGAGGGCCCAGATCGAACGCGCCGGCGCGTGGAGCACGTAACGAGAAACATCCGGCTCGTTCGTAATACGGAAATAAGGGTGCAAACCGATACCGAATGGGAATGGTTCAGCGCCGATATTTTGGACGCGCATTTCAATTCGCAGCCGGTGCTCTGACAGGCGATAAACGACCGAAAGGACGCCGTCTCCCGGCCAAAGGTCGGCGGCTTCCGGCGCGTCGGCGGAAATTCGAAAATCGCCATGCAGCCAGGCGCCATGAGCATCGACTCCATAACCCATGACGCGCCAGGGCGCCCGCGGCGCGAACCCGTGAATGGCGTTCGCATGGGTTGAGTCATTTTTCGGCAAGCGATACATCTTGCCGTCATGAACGAACTGCCCGCCGCGAATGCGATTTGGGAACGGAAACAAGATCGGCACACCGCTCCGCGTCGGCAACGGATTTTCGTTCCAGTCGGACGCGCTATAGAGGAGATTACGCCCCCCTGCGGTCCAGTGGAGACAGTTGAACCCGTGCGCCGGCCAGATCTCAGCCAGCGAGCCGATGTCAGGTCGCGTTAGCGTGTATACCGTGCTCGAATGCCCGGCGGCCGTCCGTTCTTCGGTTTCAATGTGATACAACATGGGCTGCACTCCTGCTTAATGAGGGAGTGTGGACATTCTATCCACGAGTGCGACCCGTGCCGATGACCCAGGCGGACGTGCTGATCGACTTCGCGCGC
Source organism: Gemmataceae bacterium (assembly GCA_036266155.1). GTDB lineage: Bacteria > Planctomycetota > Planctomycetia > Gemmatales > Gemmataceae > SIAJ01. The sequence goes on from DATANR010000280.1 coordinate 7,265, forward strand.
CGGCTCTTTCTGAATGCAAGCATTCCGGACACCGAGGCGACCGTCGTCGCTCGCTCGCTCGTGTCCGCCAACCTGTGCGGACACGATTCGCATGGCGTCATCCGCATTCCGCAGTATGTTGGCTTCGTCCGCGATGGCAAGCTCAAGCCGAACGTGCCGCTGACGGTGCTTCGGGAAACGCCGGCGATGATCGCGGCGGATGGCGAATGGGGGCTCGGCCAGGTACAGGCGCATCGGCTTCTCGAACGCCTGCTGCCGAAGGCACAAACCCTCGGCGTCGCCAGCGGGACCTTGCGGCGCTGCGGACACATTGGGCGACTCGGCGAGTACGCGGAATGGGCCGCGGAGCACGGGCTGGCCTTGTTCGCGACCGTCAACTCGCACGGCTCCGGTCGCCGCGTGGTGCCGCCGGGCGGAACCGAAGGGCGGATCAGTACGAACCCCGTCTGTTTCGGCGCGCCGACTCCGGGCGATCCGCTCGTGCTGGATTTCAGCACCAGCGCTGTCGCCGAGGGAAAAGTGCGCGTCGCTTTCCAAAAAGGTGAATCGGTTCCAGACGGTTGGATCCTCAACGCGGCGGGCCAACCGACGACGACGCCCGCGGACTTGTACACCGACCCGCCGGGTTCCATTCTCCCGTTCGGTGGCCCTCAAGCTTACAAGGGTTTCGGCCTCGGCCTGATGATGGACGCGCTCGCTGGCGGCTTGTCGGGCGGCGAATGCAGCAGACCGGACCGGCCGATGCCGGGACTCGGGAACAGCGTGGTCTTCGTTCTCTGGAGCATTAATCTCTTCGGTGGCCGAGAACACTTCCTGAATGCTGTGGGTGGGCTGTCGGAATTTGTTCGAGGTGCCGCACGCGGACCAGGAGTAGCCGAAATTACCTTGCCCGGCGACCCCGAACGCCGCGCCCGCGAACGCCATTTGGTCGACGGGATTGCAATCCCCGACGGTACCTGGGCCTTGTTGAGCAAGCTGGCCGCGGAACTGGATGTGGCATTACCGAACTGATGCGAGGTGAGCCAATGTCATTCCCGATCGCCGTCCTGCTCAGCGGCAGCGGCACGACGCTGCAGAATATCATCGAACGGATCGCCGCGGGCACTCTGCCGGCCCGCATCGTTCAAGTTGTTTCCAGCCGGCCCGCTGCATTTGGCGTCGAACGAGCGCGTTGCGCCGGGCTGCCCGTCGAAATCGTCGCTCGTCGGTCGTTCACGAACATTGAGTCGTTTAGCGAGCGGACTTTTGCCTTGTGTCGCCAGGCCGGGGCGAAACTCATTTGCCTTGCCGGCTATCTGCAGCTCCTGCACATTCCCGAGGACTATCGGCTCAAGGTGCTGAACATCCACCCCGCACTGTTGCCCGCGTTTGGCGGCAAGGGAATGTACGGCCATCATGTTCACGAAGCGGTGCTCGAGTACGGGGCCAAGGTGTCCGGCTGCACAGTCCACTTCGTCGACCAGCAATACGATCATGGCCCGATCGTCGCGCAAAGGACTGTTGAAGTAAAAGACGACGATTCCACAGATACTCTGGCGGCGCGCGTCTTTGTCGCAGAGTGTGAGCTGTATCCGGCCGTCATCCGCGGCGTCATCGAAGGGCGCATCAGCGTCGATGGCCGCCGGGTCCGTTGGACGTGAGCTATTGCAGGGCCTTGTCGGCAATGTCAGTGCGGAAATGTGCTCCTCGGAAACTGATCTTGGCGACCGCCTCGTAGGCGCGCTTCTTGGCGTCGGCCAACGTGTCGCCGAGTGCCGTTACGCCCAACACACGGCCGCCATCGGTGACGATGCGGTTGCTGTCGACCCGTGTCCCCGCATGGAACACCTTGACGTCCGGCATCCGCGACACCTCATCAAGTCCAGCGATTGGCTTACCCGTCTCGTATTTCCCGGGATAGCCGCCGCTCGCCATCACAACGCAGACGGATGGCCGCGTGTCCCAAACCACCTGATCATCAGGCATCTCAGATAGACGCTCGTCGACCACGGCCTCCAGAAGATCAAGCAAATCGCTCTTGAGACGCATCAACACCGGTTGCGTCTCGGGGTCTCCGAAACGCGCATTGAACTCAAGTACCTTCGGCCCCTGATTGGTCAGAATGATCCCGCCATACAGGAGGCCATTGAACGGATAACGCCCCCGCTTCATGGCATGGACGACTGGAACGAAGACTTCGCTCTCGATTTTCGCCATCAACTCCGGCGTGGCCTTGGGGGCCGGGCTATAGGCCCCCATGCCGCCGGTGTTTGGCCCCTTGTCGCCGTCGAAGGCGGCCTTGTGATCCTGGGTCGATGGCAACGGCAAGATCGCACGTCCACCGACCAGGGCAAGCACGCTCAACTCCTCGCCTTCGAGGCGCTTTTCAACCACGGCTTGCCGACCCGCCTTGCTGCCGAATTCTTCCTGAATCATCACGCGATCGATTGCCTTCTTGGCGTCTTCGCTTGTCGAACAAACGATCACGCCTTTGCCGGCCGCGAGGCCGTCGGCCTTCACGACCACCGGGTACTCACGCGTATCGACCCAGTACTTCGCCGGTTCCGAGTGATCGAAGATCTTGAATTCCGCGGTCGGTACATCCGCATGCCGCATGAGTTGCTTCGAGAAAACCTTGCTCCCCTCAATGCGTGCCGCCGCCCGGCTGGGGCCAAAGACGCGCAGCCCCTCTTTCTGGAACGCATCGACGATGCCGTTCACCAGGGGCTCTTCCGGGCCGACAACGGTGAAGCCGATCTTTTCCTTCTTGGCAAAGCGAATGAGCTTGTCGAACTCGTTCACGTCAATCGGAACATTGACACCATCGATCGCCGTCCCCGCATTGCCCGGGGCACAGTAGACGCGTTCGACGCGCGGCGACTGGGCAAGTTTCCAAACCATTGCGTGTTCGCGACCGCCCTTGCCAATGACCAGGACTTTCATGAGGACCTTGCGTGCGGATTCTTGTTGGTAATCGGAGAGATTTTATGACCTCTGCGACCATTGCGGGATGATGCTGCATTGTCTTTCCGACCGTGCATCTTCGTCTAGAATGCCGTGATTCTTTATTCCAGTCATCGCGGAATCATTCGCATGAAAGCGCTGTTTCTGATTGCCGATGGATTCGAAGACGTTCAATTCTTCACGCCGTATTACCGCCTTCGCGAGGAAGGCGTGCTCATTACCATCGCGTCCGCGGTCGACAATCGGCCCGCCACCGGATTGCATGGTTATGTCGTCGAGCCCGACATGCCCGTGCCCGAGGTCAATCCGTCCGAGTACGACGTGCTCGTTATTCCCGGCGGCCGATCGCCGGAAAAATTGCGGCTGCGGGAAGAGACGGTGGACCTTGCCCGCACGTTTGCTCAGGATGGGATTCTGGTCGCGGCCATCGGCCACGGCCCGCAACTGCTGGCAAGCGCCGGTGCTCTCGATGGCAAGAGTCTCACCTGCGATCCCGGCATCCGCGACGACATGCGGGCCGTCGCTGGCGCCTATCAGGATGAGGCCGTCGTCGTCGATGGCCCGATGATCACGGGTCGCGGCAACGACGAATTGCCCGAGTTTTGCGAACAGCTCGTCGCTGCCCTGGGCATTCGCGCACAATGACAGCGCTCGCCAATCCGCCGAAGGACCGTACACCAAGCCGAATGAAGACGCTCGCCGAGTTTCAGTCCGTTTACCATTTGCCGTTGCCCGAACTGATGTTCCGCGCCGCCGAAGTGCATCGGGCGCAGCGCGATCCGGCCGACGTGCAGCGTTGTGCACTTCTGAGCATCAAGACCGGCGGCTGTCCCGAGGACTGCGGCTATTGCTCGCAGAGCGCCCACTATGACACACCGGTCGCGCGCGAACCACTGCTGAGCATTGACGAAGTCAAGGTCCGCGCCCGCGAGGCGCACGATCGCGGCGCGACCCGGTTCTGCATGGGCGCGGCCTGGCGCCAGCCCAAGGACGGACCGGAATTCGACAGCGTGCTCGAGATGGTTCGTGAGGTGAAAGCGCTCGGCATGGAAGCATGTGTCACGCTTGGCATGTTGACCGAGGATCAGGCACATCGCCTGAAGGCTGCCGGGTTGACGGCCTATAACCACAATCTCGACACGTCGCGGCAGTACTATCCGAAAATCGTCACGACGCGCAACTACGACGATCGACTCAACACGCTCCGGCACGTACAGAAAGCTGGCATCTCCGTTTGTTGCGGCGGCATCCTTGGCATGGGCGAGACGGAAGAAGACCGCCTCATGATGCTCGTCGAGTTGGCCAACCTCGATACGCCGCCGGAAAGCGTGCCGATCAATTGCCTGATGCCGGTCACAGGTACGCCGCTGCAAATGGCGCCGCCCGTCGACTCGGTCCAGCTCGTTCGGCTCATCGCGACGGCCCGCATCGCGTTTCCAAATGCACGG
>DATANR010000281.1:0-19474 GCA_036266155.1 Gemmataceae bacterium
TCGACCTCGCTGCGCTTCGGTCTCCGCCGCATTTTGCTACCAGAAATCCTGTGATCCCCAGCAAAATGAACGGCCCGATTTGGCCCGCGTGGAGAACGAACAGTGTCGGCATGAATGTCAGCGCGAGAAGCCAGGCGACCCAGCGCCGCGATGACGGTCCCTCGTACACGCTCCAAAGGCAATCAGCGCACAGAACGACCAACGCCAAAGAAACCGCGAGCCACAGGAGCTGCGCCACACGCGGCATCAGCACGCCGATCGGCATTGCCAGGGACAACGTCCACGGCGGGTTCCACATCATCACCGGTTCGTCGGTATCCCGGCCTGCCCGCCGTTCGAGTGGCAGGAGCAGCGCACCGTCGTACGGATTCAAGCCGTTCGCATTGAGCGAACCGGCAGCCCAGTACTCGACGAAATCATCCGGTGCAAAAAGCGAATTGTCGGAGACGAGCTGAGCGCCCTTCCAGCCGATTACACCGACGCAAACCATTAGGGCCAGCCCCATGAGCAGAAGTCGCGACGTCGAACGTGACGAAGGGGCCATGTCCACCGGGCCGGTTCGGAAAGCGTTCCGCAAGTATACGCCATGCCGGCTGGTTCAGTTGGTGGATACGTTCAAACCTTCCTTCTTCCTTAATTCGGCGATGGCCTTGGGGGAGAGGCCGATATCACGAACATTGACGTCGGTCAGGGCCGGGAAGGTCTTGAGGATGTCCCCAGCCGCGTCGGTGAGGCCCGTGCAGCCCGTTAACACGAGATCATGCAAGTTCGGCAAAGCTTTGAGCTTGGCGAGCCCGACGTCGGTGATGGCGGCGCCATTAATTTCGAGTTGCTCGACCGCTTCGAGCTGGGCGATTGCCGCAAGGCCCTCGTCGTTGATCTGACTGCGCGCAAGATGTAAGCGCGCCAGACGCGGCAGCTTCTTGATCGCCGCAAAACCACGGCCCGTGATTTTGGAATCTTCGATGGTCAGCTTGCGCAGTTCTTCCATGCCCTTGAAGTTCTTCAGCCCTTCGTCGGTAATGCGCGTACCGCTTAGATCGATGAATTCCAGGTCCTTCATTTCGGCCAGATGGGTCATGCCGATGTCGCCGACGTCAGCATGCGACAGTTCCAGTTCGATGAGCTTGGTAAATTGCTGCACGTGCGTTAGGCCGCGGTCGGCAATAGAAGTGCCTTCGAGCTTCAACCGTTCGAGGCCCTCGATTCCGCGGAGATTTTGCAATCCAAGGTCCGTGAAGCGGCGACCGGTGATGTTGAGCAGCTTGAGGCCCGTCAGTGCGCCCACGGGCTTAAGACCTTCGTCAGTAGCCAGTTCTGAAGTCAGCCAGAGTTCCTTGAGGTTCTTGAAGCCCTTGAGATTGGCAAGGCCCCGATCACTCACGGTGTCCGAGTGGATTTCCAGCCACTCGATGCCCGTCATGTCTTGAATCAGAGCGAGATGGCGATCGTTTTGCCAGATGACCGGCAACGCCACGCTCTTCAATCGTGGGAACGAGCCGAGGAAGCGAAGCGTGCCATAGCTCTCCTCCGGGAGCTTGACGCTCAGTTGTTCGAGCGCTTTGAGGGCAACGAGCGGCGCTACTTGCTTGAGTGCCATCCTTTCGTCGGGCAGTTGCAGGTTCGTCAGATTTGTCAGACCTTTCAGATGAACCAGCCCGTCGCCGTGCACACCGGTGGATTGCAGGTTAAGGCTCGTCAGGTTCGTCAACGGCGCGACATACGGCAGACCCGCGTCGGTGATCTTCTTGCAGCCGCTCAAGTCGAGCACACGGAGCGTCTTCCACGTTCGCAAGCGGGCGAGTTCCTCGTCCGTGACGTCCTTGCCGGAAAGGTCGACCTCAATCACGGGCTTGCCGTCGATTTCGTCGTCGGTTTTTGTTTTGGCGTCGTATTTCTTGATCAGTGCCGCGGGATCGGCAGGCGGCAACTTGTCGATGGCAATCGGCGGCGCGACCGGCTTCGGGTCGGGCTCTTCCTTGACTTCATTCCACGTGACTGTAAATCCGGGCCGGTCCTTTTGCAATTTGGCGACGCCGGCCGCCGTCACTTCCGTCGCATGAAGGCTGACGCCGCCGAGTTTTCTCACATCGCGAAGGCGTTCGAGTCCCGCGTCGGTGATACCGGTGCAATCGAGGTCCAGGCCGCTGAGATTGGGGCAGCCGGCCAACTCGCCGAGCGCCGCGTCGGTTATCAACGTGCCCTTCAACAGGAGAATTTGAAGCGATGGGCGTCCTTTCAGACTGCTGAGTCCGCTACCGTTGACCGCCGTATAACTGACGTCGAGAGTGTTCAGTTCCTTCATGCGGCCAAGGTGAACAAGGCCGGTATCGGTGATCCGTGTACCACGAAGAACTAATGACTTAAGCCCCATCATCTCGGCAAACGCCGGCATACAGCGATCCGTCACTGGTGTCAGACTAAGGTCGAGCACCACGAGGTTGCAGCCCTTCAAGCGGTCCACGCCGCCGTCAGTCACCCATGTCTGTCTCAGATTGAGGCGTTGCAACGCCGGAAGCGACTGAACGACCGAAAGGCCCTGACCACGGACACGCGTCTGACTGAGGTCTAGCAGTTCCAACTTGGTAAGCGTTTCAAGTTGCGCCAGGCCGCCATCGCCTAATGGATTGTCGGGCAAACTGAGCCAACGCAACGCCGTTAATTCCCGCAGGTGTTTAACGCCGGCATCGGTTATTCGCGTGCCTTCGATCGTGAGATCGGTCAACTCCTTGTTAGCTGATAGATTCTCGCAAGCCGCATCGCCGACAGGCCCGCCATGCACGTGGACTTTCTGCAACCCGGTTGCTTTGCGCAAATGAACGAAGCCGCTGCCCGTGATCCGCGGCGGCACGGGAGCTTCAAATGTATTGTTCAATTCAAAGACGCGCAAATTCGTCATTCCGGCGAGAAATGCAAGTCCGGCGTCCGTGAGCGCGTGTTCGCGAATGTTGATCGCTTCGACGCCGGCACAGCCGACCAGAGGGGCGACATTCTGGTCCGTGATGCCGCGTCCGCTCAACGATAACTTAACCAATGATTTGCATTCGGCGATCCGTGCCATGCCCGCGGCAGTCAGTCGGCTCGCATTCACCACGGCGATGTCGGAAATCCCTGTCACGTCGCGGATCGCGGCGAGGTCATCGTCCGTCACCTTGTCGTTCCGAATGATGAGCCGGCGCTCGTTGGTGCGCGTAGTGATCACACAATCGAGCTTTTCGAGCTTGGCGATCGCGGTTGGCTCCTTCTTGAGCGCCTCGCGAATCGCGTCAGTCTGTTTGACGGTTGCGGCCGACTTCACCATGCGATCCACGTCTTCCTTCGTGAAGCGGGTGTAGATCGGCGTGTGCAGTTGAAACGCTTGGTTCCCGAACTCGACGCGCATCGCAAAGACGAAGCCGTGCAACTCGCCCGTATTCAATGTCATCTTGATTTCCGCCACGAGCAACGTCGGCGTGTCCTTGACCCAGTTCACCACGTTGGGCTGCCAGTCCTTCTTGACCGCTTCGAGCGGCCGCTTCTCTTGCTCAATTTCGATGGCAAATCCGGGGCCATGCTGGAGCACGCTCGACCCGTGGTTGCGCCGGGCAATGGTCGTTCCTTCGGGGACTTGAATCTCGGCAGGAACCATGCACGGCGTCAGGTCGAGCGTCATTTCCTTGACTGTCGCGGCCGCCGGCCCGGCCACGCGCATGCTCGGTGGACCGTTACTCGGGTCGTCCGGCGGAACGGGCGCGGCCTGCGTCGGCTCGTCTTTCTTGCAGCCAGATAGGGATGCGAGGCCGGCGAACAGCGTCAGCCGAAGCATCGACGATCGGGACATGAACTCCCTCCGACGGCCCAAGGCTCATATGTTGCATTAGGAGGGGCCATTGTAGCCGGTCCCGACGCCCATCTCCAGCGACCCGTTACGATGCTCGCACCTCTGGTTCAAACCGGGCTCGATCTCCTATCGCTTGACGAGTTTGCCCCACTGCGCGGCCAACGCGTCGGCCTGGTCGCGAACCCCGCCGCCATCGACGGTCGACTCCGTCATGCGGCCGACCTGCTCATCAATACGCCGCAAATTCGGCTGACCGCCCTTTTCGGCCCGGAACACGGATTCGGCGGCGACGTCCAGGACCTGACGGGCGTTGCCGACGCGATGCATCCACGCTATCGCTGCCCCGTCTTCAGTCTGTATGGCGATTCGGTCGAGAGCCTCCGCCCGACCGAGAGTTCATTGCGTGGACTGGACGTCCTCGTGATCGACTTGCCTGACATCGGCAGCCGCTACTACACGTTTCAGGCGACGATGCTCTTTTGCCTGGAAGCGGCCGCGGCCAGCGATCTGCCGGTGATCGTTCTGGATCGGCCCAACCCGCTCAATGGGGTCACCATCGAAGGGCCCGCGATCGAGCCGGGCATGGAAAGCTTTGTCGGGCCGCATTCAATCCCAACCCGGCACGGGATGACGCTCGGGGAACTCGCGCTGATGTACGTCGCGGAACGAAACATTCCCGCGACTTTGCGCGTCATCCCATTTGTGGGCTGGCGGCGTGACCACTATTTCGACGAGACGTTTCTGCCCTGGGTCATGCCTTCGCCGAACATGCCGACGCTGGATACAGCCCTTGTCTATCCGGGCCAGTGCTTGCTCGAAGGGACGAACGTCTCTGAAGGCCGCGGCACGACACGGCCGTTCGAACTCTGCGGCGCTCCCTGGGCAATTGCCGAGCGCGTGGCGGCACGGCTGCCGGAGGACGTGATTCCGGGCGCTATCGCTCGGCCGGTGACTTTCCGTCCGACCTTTCACAAGTACGCCGGCCAGAGCTGCAACGGCGTCCAATTGCACGTGACGGATCGGTCGGCCTTTCGACCCGTGCGGACGAGCCTTGCTATCCTCACCGCCTTTCGGGCCGAGGGCTCGGCACACTTCCGCTGGCGGAACGACGCTTACGAATTCGTCGACAACGTGCCGGCGATCGACTTGCTCTTCGGCGGCAGCCGCGAACGGCTGGCGCTGCAGTCAGGCTTGTCGGTCGCGGAGATTGCCCGTCCCTGGTCGGAACACGAGGCGGCCTTCAAGGCACGGCGTGAGCCGTTTCTGCTCTATTAGCCATTCAACTCTATGGACCACCTGTTAACCGAGGCACGCAATCCGGCCTCGGCCAATCTCGATCGCATGACTGCCGTTGAGCTTGTGCGGCTCACGAATGCGGAGGACGCAAAAGTTCCGGTTGCCGTGGCCGCCGTGGCGGAGCCAATCGCCCGTGGCATCGACCTCATCGCGAACCGTCTCGGCACAGGCGGCCGATTGATTTACGTGGGGGCGGGCACCTCGGGACGGCTCGGCGTGCTGGATGCCGCGGAGTGTCCGCCGACGTTCAACACGTCGCCCGGGCAGGTCATCGGCATCATTGCCGGCGGTCTCACGGCATTGACGTCGGCGATCGAAGGAGCCGAAGACAATCCGGTCGCCGGCGCGAGTGATCTTGAACGAATCCAGGTCGCCGCGAACGATGTTGTCGTCGGCATTGCGACCAGTGGACGGACACCCTACGTCATCGGTGCACTGGAACATGCCCGGTCGGTCGGCGCTGCGACGATTGGGCTGACTTGCGTCGCGGACTCGGACCTGCAACCTTTCGTCGACATTCAGATCGCACCGCTCGTCGGCCCGGAAGTCTTGACGGGTTCAACGCGACTCAAGGCAGGGACTGCAACGAAGCTCGTTCTCAACACGCTCTCCACCGGCGCAATGGTTCGACTCGGCAAGGCCTTCGGCAACCTGATGGTCGACTTGCGTGCCACCAATATGAAGCTCAGAGCTCGGACAAACCGAATTGTTCGGCAGCTCATCGGTCTTGACGTTAAGACTGCCGATGAACTCCTCGCGCGCTGCGATGGCGAGTTGAAGACCGCGATCGTCGTCGGACGAACCGGCCTTTCGCCCACCCAAGCACGTGAACGCCTCGCGGCAGTCGGCGGCCGAGTTGCGGATGCGTTCGACGCCCCGCTCCTTCGTTATCCCGATTGGCGTCTCGGCCTGGATGGCGGGGGCTCGCACACGGTGGCATTGCTGGCCGATGCAACAGGCCGGGTCCTGGGACGAGGCGTGGCCGGTCCATCCAATTGGCAGGCGACGGGTTCCGCGCAAGCGCTTGCGAACGTTGATGAGGCCATCGACCGAGCCTTCACGGCCACGGGCCAATCGCGCGGAATAGTCGGCGCGGGGGTCCTGGGTATCGCGGGCGCTGGGCGGCCCGGCGAGCAAGCGATCATTGAGAAATGGGCCACTGAGAAGAGACTCGCCGACACAATTCGTGTGGTCGGCGATATTGGGCTGCCAATCGCATTGCTGCCGGATCATTGGGGCGTTGCCGTGGTCGCTGGTACCGGTTCGTGCGTCTGGGCGCAGGCGCCCGATGGGCGCTCGGCGCGTGCTGGCGGCTGGGGCCCATTGCTCGGCGATGAGGGGAGCGGGTATGCGCTCGCTCTTAACGGTCTGCGGTTTATCGCACGGCAGGCCGATCGACGCGAACCGTCGTCGTCATTGACAGACCGAATCCTCACGCGGATGGGGCTGCGCGAACCAACGCAAATCATCGCCGCAGTGAACAGCGGCGAATGGGGCCGAGCAAGACTCGCGGGACTGGCTGAAGATGTGATCCGATCCGCCGACGAGGGCGACGTTGCGGCGTCGGCAATCGTCGAGCAACAACTCGATGAACTGAGTGAATGCATGATCGCTGCAGTTCGATCTCTGGCGCTTCCGACGGACAACTTGCCGTTAGCCCTCGCAGGCGGATTGCTCGTGCAGTCCCCAAGCTATCGCGATCGATTCATTAAGAACTTGCAGCGGCGAAGGCTGCATTGCACGCCCGTCCTCGCAATCTCGGAACCCGCCGAGGGCGCCATTCGTCTGGCCTGTCAATTGGCCGGTTCGGCTACTTCCTGAATTGGTCGAATATCAAGCCAATTGCCGATATTCGCTCGTTCGACGCAGGAGCGTCGAACGAGCGACGTACGAGTTACTTATCCTTTTTCTTGGCAGGCGTCGACGGCTTGGACAAAGTCGCGGCCGGCCCGAGTGTGGTCGGCGCCGTGACCTTCGGCATCACCGGCGCCGCGACGCTTCGCGGAACCGACGCCACACTCGGCGGTTTCGGAATGGTCACGGGCGGCTGCGGCGTCGGCGGCTTGAATGCTTGCGGGGCGATCGTGCGCGCCGCTGTCGGCGTATTGAGCTTCGCGCTCGGCGTTGGCAACACCGGCGTCTTGGGCACCGTGACCTTGGGCGCTGGCGTCTGCGTGTTCAAGGTCTTGGGCAATGTCTTCGGCGTGCCCGGCGATTGCAAACTGGGGTCGATGTTCGCCGGCTTGATCGCCGTGCCGCGCGGCTGGGTGATCGGCGGCTTCGGATTGCCACGCGCCGCGGTGCCACCAGCACCCGGCAGCAAGTCGACCTTGGGATTCGCGCCAACGCTCGGACCCTTGGCGACTGACGTTTGCGACCGCGTATTCGAAGGACGTGGCGGCGCCAGCGTCGCGGGATCGATCTTGGCGATCGAGTTCTTGGCGCCGACCGTCGATGTCGGCAGATCGAGTGTGGCCGAGCGCGGCGTTGCGGTGCGGCCACCGGCGCCCGGTCGAGCAGCGAGTTCCGTCTCGGTCTTGGCCCGGCGCAGAGCGGTCTCGTGGTTCGTCTGGGCCGTCTGAGCAAACTGTCGACGCGTCGCGTCGTTGACCGGCTGCAGGTTGTGCCGGCCAGATTTGGCGACGTCGTTGATGGACGACACCATCGTCACGTTGTTCAGGTTCGAGTTCTTGATCACCGTCGTGTTCTTGGTGATGTTGTTGATCACCGTCGTTTGCTGTACGAGGGTGGTCGGCGGACGCATGTAGTCGCCGCGATAACGGCCTGCGTACAGATTGGTGATCCCGCCACCGCCCCAGAAGGGATCGGACCGGAAGCCGCAACGATAATAGCTGAACATCGGGTCGTAGAAGCGGCCGAAGCCGATCCCGATCGACACGCCGACGTGGCCACACCAGGCGGTGAACCCGAGATTTACATACGATGGCGCGAAGTAATCGCCGAAGTAGTAAGCGCCGAACCCACGTCGACAGAAGAACGCGCCGAACAAGCAGTCTTCACGAACGACATATGCCGGCGTGTACACGAAAGCCGGAGCGGTGTAAACGGCCGGCGCGATGTAAACGGGTGCGAACAGCACGCCCCGATCGGCGAGGGGGTAATCCCAGTAGCCGTCGATGAATACATAACCAGCGGGCGTCCAGCGATAGTGCGCCGCCGTCCAAATCCAGTTCGGCCGATGCTCGCACCAGAAGCCCGGTCGCCAGACATAGCGCTCGCGATAGACCCAGGTGCCCGGCACGTAGACGTGCGCCTCGGACGGCGCGGGCGTCACCGGGCCAGCGTCATCGAGCGGCGCCGGCGGTTGTGGCAAATACTGAATCTCCGCCTTGGCGGCCGTCGCCGTGGACCAGAAGCCGCCGGTCCACTGCCAGCCGTCGCCCGCCTTGCGCCATGACCCCGGAACCCACGAACGGCCCGGCGGGGCATTGCGCCAGAAGCCGCTGACCCACAGGAAGTCCTTCTTATCGTCATCCCACGACCAGTAGCCCGACATCCACTGGATGTTGTCACCTTCGGGCTTTTGATCGGGTGGCAACTCTTCGATGGCCTTCGGCGGTTCCTTGGGAATCACCGGCGTCGGCTTCGGTTCGCGTTCACTCGGCTCGGCATACGCTTCGTGAACGGGGCCGCGCGCGAGCACTTCAACGTCGTCGGCCGCAATGGCCGACGCGGAAAGCCAGCCCACCAAGCCGAGCGCGAGCAAGCTCAGTCGGAAAGTCATGGCAATGTGTCCTTGAGAGTCAATTTGGGGAGGGCACAAATTTAACGGCCATCCTGGGCGGTCTTGCGCTTTAGGCAAGCAAACGAAGCGCCGAACTCGTGGCGGACGAGGTGGGCGCACCAGTTGTACCGAAGCGATGGCCCGATTGCAATCGCGACGTGTCGGCGGAAGTCAAGCGGATAGGAGTTCTTCGTCCGCGTCGACCGTCCATTCACGCAGACTCAACAAGTAATTGAGGAGAGCGTAAACCATTGCCGCGCAGAGGATACCGACCATCACGGCCGGGGGAATGGGAATCCACGCGGCCAGGACGCCCCAAAAGACCGGGGCCGGGAGCGACAGGGTCCAGAAGCCGGCGTCCAAATCTCGGGCCCTAACGGGTCGGTGACTAGAGAAGGAAGTCTCCGAACTATACCAGATGTTCCGGTTAGGAGGCACGTCCGGCCCCAAAAATGTGCATGCCGCGGATCGCGACGCACGGACAGACCCAACAAGCGATTCGCCACGGTCCTCATTCTCCCAGGCAGTTAGTCGTCATCGAGCGATTGATCCATTCGTCCTTCGCACACTTGGCAGATCGTGAACGCGCACCGCATGCAGCGGCCCATCGACTTCACGTCGACAAGTTTTCCGCCACATACTGGACAGCCATTCTCGGAATTGGAGACCACGCAAACCACCGGCGATTCGTAACGGCTTGGCGACAGTTGAGGTTGCATGGGATCCCCCGCAATTCCCGACCCGAATTAGTGGTTATTTGTATAGTAATCGCTCCGAGGGTTTTGTCAATTCCGTGCTTTTCAATCAATCGCATCGATTGCCATTCGTAGCCCAACGAGCGCCTCCACGTCGATCGCGGCATAGCTTCCTTCACCCGAATCCGTCGAACCAAAATGAACTTGCGGCCGATGAAGGACCGAGTTGTCGTTGCGAACGCCGCGTGCCGAGGCGTGAATTTGGCGGCAGCCGGTGCGCGCGATTAATGCCGCGACGTTGTTTCGGTTGATTCCCGCCGCCGGCAGAATCTCGATCCGCCCCGCAAAGCGCTCAACAAGTTCGGCGATCAGCCCGGCGCCCTCTGCCGCACTTGCTTGCTGGCCGCTCGTCATGACGCGAGTGAACCCAAGGTCAATCAAGACTTCCAACGCTTCGAACGGGTCCGGCGTCACGTCAAATGCTCGATGGAAGACGGCGTCGCCCTGCTTGCAGGTTTCACGAAGGATTCGACACCGCCGCCGATCGACTTCACCGTTTGGCGTCAGGCAACCGAACGCAAGTCCGTCGACCGCGTGGCCGATCATCCATTCGGCATCGCGGCGCATCACTTCGAATTCGGCTTCGGAATAGCAGAACCCGCCGGGCCGCGGGCGAATCATGACAATCAGCGGCAACCGCACACGCGGCTCCACTTGCATCACAAGACCGGCCGATGGCGTCAGCCCGCCGAGTTCCAGGGCGCTATTCAACTCCAGCCGATCTGCCCTGCCGGCCGCTACGGTCAAGGCGTCATCGAGCGATGCGACACAGACTTCCAGCAAGATTGACATTCCACGGTCTGCTTTGGACGTCGCTTCTCGAATCGGATATACCCAAACGAGCAACCGGAGTCACTCGATGTTACGAAGCTCGTTACTGTTCGCACTGCTTCTGCCGCTCACGGCCGCTGCCGAGCCGGCCGCCAAATATGCCGAGGCGATCAAGTCGCTCGAAACAATGATCGAGCGTGAACGTCAGGACGCCGGCATCCCTGGTCTTTCAATCGCGGTGGTCGAAGATCAGACCGTTTTGTGGTCGAAGGGGTTCGGGCATGCGAACCTCGCGAAGACGAAGGCCGCCTCCACGGACACGGTCTATCGCGTCGGCTCGGTGTCGAAGCTGTTCACCGACATCGCGGTAATGCAACTGGTTGAGGAAGGCAAGCTCGATCTTGACGCGCCAGTGACCAAATACCTGCCGGAGTTCAAGCCGACCAATTCATTCGGCAAAGACATCACGTTAAGACAGCTGATGTCACATCGCTCCGGGCTTGTGCGCGAGCCGCCGGTCGGCAACTACTTCGATGCCGATCCGCCGTCGCTTGAGAAGACGGTTGCCAGCTTGAACGGTATTCCGCTCGTCTACGAACCCGGCACGAAGATCAAGTATTCGAACGCGGCCATCGCGGTCGTGGGCCGGGTGGTCGAGAGGGTTGACGGCCGGCCGTTCGCGAAGGCGGTCCGCGAACGCGTGCTTGTGCCGCTCGGCATGACGCACAGCGATTTCGAGCCGACCGCGGCCGTGAAAGCGCAACTCAGCGAAGCGCAGATGTGGACCTACCATGGCCGCGACTTCCCGGCTCCGACGTTCGAACTGGGCGAAGGCCCGGCTGGTTGCATGTATTCGACGGTGACCGACCTTGCTCGCTTCGCGAGCACGCTATTCGCCGACGGCAAGCCGGTGCTCAAGGCCGAATCGCTCCAAAAGATGCTGACACCGCAATTCGCCAAGCCGGACGCCAAGGACGGCTTCGGCCTCGGTTTCATGCTCGGCGAACTCGACGGCCAGAAGCGCATCGGCCACGGCGGAGCGATTTATGGTTTCTCGACCGAGTTAGCCATTCTCCCGGAGTCGAAGCTCGGCGTCATCGTCATCGCGAACAAGGACGTCGCCAACCGCGTGACGACGCGCATCGCCGACGTCGCCTTACGAACCCTCCTCGCGGCCAAGGCCGACAAGCCGTTGCCGACGTTCGCTGAATCCGGCCGGTTGCCCCGCGAACTCGCTCGCCGATTTGCCGGCAAGTACGGCGACGAATGGCCGCACAAGTTGATCGAAGCCGGCGGCAAGCTCTTTTACCTTCCGCCGAATGGCGGCTTCTTGGCAGAGGTGCGGAATTTGGGCGCCGATCTCGTGCTCTCTGGAATCCTGGGCAACGGCAAGCATCTGAAATGCGATGGGACGATGCTATCGATCGACGGCAAATCGCATAAGCGCGTGCCGATCCCGACAGCATCGCCGGGTGATCCGCCACCGCACATCATGAATCTGATCGGCGAATACGGCACCGATCACAACATCCTTTTCATCTTCGAGAAGGACGCGAAGCTCCACGCCCTCATTGAGTGGTTCTACCTCTACCCGCTCGAGGCTGAGGCCGAGAACGTCTACCGCTTCCCAACCGACGGCGGGCTCTATCACGGCGAAAAGCTCGTCTTCAAGCGCGATGCGAACGGCAAGGGCATCGAAATCAATGCCGCCCAGGTGGTCTTCAAGCGGCGTCAACTCGATGGCGAAGATGGCCGCACATTCCGCATCAAGCCATTGCGGCCGGTCGAAGAAATTCGCAAGGAAGCGATGGTCGCCAAGCCGCCACTTGAGACCGGAGAATACCGCAAGGCGGATCTCGTCGAATTGACCTCGCTCGACTCGACGATCAAGACCGACTTGCGTTACGCGTCGGACAACAACTTTCTCGGCACGCCGCTCTATCCGCCGACTGCGAAGGCGTACATGCAACGGCCGGCCGCCGAGGCGTTGGTTCGCGTCAATCGCGCGATCAAGAAAGACGGCTTCGGCCTCTTGGTTCACGACCCCTATCGGCCGTGGTATGTGACGAAGACGTTCTGGGAGGCGACGCCGGAGAAGATGCGCATGTTCGTCGCCGACCCGTCGAAGGGCTCACGGCACAATCGCGGCTGTGCGGTTGATTTGACGCTCTACGAACTCAAGACGGGTAAGCCGGTGATGATGGTGAGCGGCTACGACGAGTTCTCGGATCGCGCGTATCCGAATTACTGGGGCGGAACGTCGCGGCAGCGCTGGCTGCGCGAATACTTGCGCCACGCGATGGAGGACGAAGGCTTCACGGTTTACGAAGCTGAATGGTGGCACTTCGATTTCAAGGACTGGAAAAGTTATCGGATTGGGAATCAATCATTCGAGGAGTTGGCGCGCTAAGTCGCAAGCGGCTAATCGAGCCCGGCGCCGAATTCTTCTTCCATTTCGATTGCCTGCGTCTCGGCCTTGGGAAGTTCGATCGCGCCCAGGGTCGCGGGGACCACATTGACGCTCGGGCCCTGGCCGACCAACACATCCACGGCCTGGGCGCGCTGGATCGTCTCCTCAGTGCTTGTCGGATCCACGAGACGGCAGGCTTCGGTTAGTCGATTGGCCAGGTCACGTAAGAAACCCTGCCACTCTTCGCCCGGCATGTCGGGCGGCGTGAGTTGGGCGAACTCCTCGCAGAGCAGAATCAACCGCAGCAAATGCCGGAAGATGATGCCTTCTTGCTTCGTCAAGTCCTTGGTGCGCACGAACAGGTTGAAGTTGCCGTTGAAGTTCTGCAACAACTCGCCGGCCGCGAAGACCGAGAAGACCTCCAGGTCCGCGACCTCTGGCCGTTGCACTTCAAAGAACATCCGCAATTTCTCGGCAAACCACGGCTCCGGCTCCTCCTCTTCCCACGAATCTTCCTCCCCCTCCGCCGCTTGCGGCGTAGCGCTCAACAAACCTTTTTGTTCGAGCATGGGCCGAACCACCTCCGTCTCCAGCGACCCAGGCGGCACGCCCTTCGGCCGCACGTGCTTCAACAACGGCCGCGGCATCTCGAGCACGCTCTCGAACGCCTGCACGCGCTCGTCCCAATTCGCCTTGGCGAGCACGTCGACGAGGAACGCTCCATAAATCGGGTGCACGCTACGGAAGCCGAGCAGGCGTGCAAGCGCCGGCGTCGGGTTCGCTTTCTCCGAGCGATAGTCCGCCGGATACTTCCCCTCCTCGTTCTTAATCGGCGTCGGCTCCAACGTCACATAGCCCGCGTCGTGGAGCGTGAGCAACATCTGCTCCATCTGCTTTTCGCCCGCAATGATTCGCGGCTCATCGAGCAGCCGTTTGCGAATCACGCCGCGGATCAGCGACACTTGTGGCGAAGCGTCCAACAGATACGCCAGCAACCGCCATGGCAACGGCCCCTTGCTGTATAACCGCCCCGGCGGCGCCGTCTTGAGCCGCTCGAAGCTCGCCTCATTCCAATATTGCCGTTGACTGTTGCGATCCGGCTTCTTGCGCTTCAGTTCCTTCTTCTTCTTGAGCAGGCCGGGGTCCTTTGTGTCCTCGGGAATTTGGTCAAACTTCTCCTTCCAGCGCAGAATGCGGACGTCGTCCTCGTGCGCTAGCGCATAGACAAATCCCTGCGTGTCGAACTGCGGCCGGCCGGCGCGCCCGAAAATCTGGTGCGCCGTGCTCGCTTCAATCAACTTCTCCTTGCCGAACGGCCCCTTCATCAGGCTCGTCATCACCACCGATCGCGCCGGCAAATTGATACCGGCTGCCAGCGTCTCGGTGCAGACGGCGACGCTGAGCAGTTTCTTCTCGAACAAATCTTCGACCGCGCGACGATAGAAGGGCAACAGCCCTGCGTGATGCACGCCGACTCCGCGACGCAGAATCTGTTTCAGCTTGGGCCCGACGCCGTTCGGCCACTCGTATTTGTCGACCTCAGCATTGAGCCGGGCCTTGTTCTCGGCCGGCAACACGTCGAGGCCCTTGAGCATCTCCGCGACCGACCAACACTCGTCGCGATTGAAGCAGAACACCAGGGCCGGTGTCTTGCGCGTCGCCTCGTTGCCCTTCGCCGCGTCAACCAGGAACTCGCCGAGAAATTGATCGGGCACGTACTGATACGTCAACGGCACCTTGCGCTCGGTCCCTTCGACCAATTCGACCTTGCGCCCGTGACAGCGATCGAGCCAGTTGACAAACTCGGCCGCGTTGCCGACCGTGGCCGAGAGCAGAAGTAAGCGAATGTGCTTCGGCAACAGCGCGAGCGACAACTCCCAGACAATGCCACGTTCCAGATCGGCGAACGAATGGAACTCGTCCATCACGACCGCGGACACGCGAGAAAAGTCGAACCCGTCCGGATGCAGCAAGCGATTGAGCAGAATCTCGGCCACGACGACGAGAATGCGTGCGTCCGGGTTCACCTTGCGATTGCCGGTGATGAGACCGATGTCATCGCGCGAAAAACCCCAGCGCTCGGCGGCGGCCTGCATCTCCTGAAATTTCTGGTCGGTTAATGCGATCAGGGGAGTCGTGTAATAGGCGACGCTGCCGGTGTGCAATGCCTCATACAAAGCGGCCTGAGCAATGAGCGTCTTGCCGGTGCCGGTCGGTGCACAAACGAGAACGCCCTGCTCCGCCGTGAACCACGCGAGGAGGGCCTCTTCCTGCACCGGATACGGCGGATACGGAAGCTGATCCAGGTAACCGGTGGCAAGTTCGTCGCGGGTGGGCATTAAATCGCAAAGTCCTTGATCCCGTGCGAATCGACGATGCCGAGGTTTTCGTAAATGCGCCGCGTCGCGTCCGACTTGTTCAATGTGTAAAAGTGAATCCCGCGGACGTTGTTGTGCAGCAGGTCACGACATTGCTCGGTCGCCCAGTGGACGCCGACCTTGGCGACCGCATCATCATCGCGACATCGACCCACGGCGCGCAAGAGACCGGCGGGGATCTTGGCGCCGAGGGCCAGCTCGGCCATCCGCACCATGCCGCCACGCGACGTGATTGGCATAATGCCGGCGAGGACCGGCACCTTGATCCCGACAAGCTCGCAGCGCTCGCGGAAGTCGTAGAAGTCATTGTTGTCGAAGAAAAGTTGGGTACAGATGTAGTCGGCCCCGGCGTCGACCTTGCGCTTCAGGTTGTCCAATTCCTTGAGCCGATTCGGCGTCGTCGGATGGCCCTCCGGAAAGCCGGCCACGCCGATGCCGAAGCCGCGCGGGTCCGGCACTTTTGTCCGGCTACGAATGAACGCGACCAGTTCACTGGCGTATCGAAATGCATCATTCGCCCGATCGTAATCCGCCATATTCTTCGGCGGGTCGCCACCAAGTGCCAGGATGTTGTGGACCCCAGCCTTGGCATACCGGTCGAGGATGCTCGCCAACTCTTTGCGCGTGTGGCAGACGCTCGTCAAATGCGAGACGGCCGTGAGCTTCGTTTCACGGATGATGCGGACGACCAGATCGTGCGTGCGCTCGCGCGTCGAGCCGCCGGCCCCGTAGGTGACCGACACGAACGACGGCTTGAGCGCTTGCAAGCTCGCGATGTTCTGGAACAACTCGGCCGACGCCTCGTCCGTCTTGGGCGGGAAGAACTCGAAACTGATCGTCGTTGAGTGTTGCTCGAAGATGTCTTGGATGTGCATGGCGGTTCCAGATCGTGCCAACGGCCCCGCCCATTCTGTAAAAGCGGTTCGAATGAGCCGGAGCCCGAAGCGGGAGCGAGGGCGACGGCGAACGCTGCCACGTTGTCGTCGCCCTCGCTCCCGCTTCGGGCTCCGACCTGCTCAACGCAGTCAGAATAGAAGTACTTCCTACCCGTCAGGGTATGTGCCAAGCGCAAAAATGGGACGCGCGGGAAAATTCAACTTTTGTGTTGCCTGGTCTAACGAGAGAGGCTAGTATCAAACAAAGTAATACCATCCTCATCCACGTTGATACCCAGAGGACAAAGCCATGCGTCGACTTCGAAAGTGTCGTGGCTTCACCTTGATCGAACTGCTCGTGGTCATTGCGCTCATTGGCGTTCTGATCGGCTTGTTGCTGCCGGCCGTGCAGAAAATTCGTGAGGCCGCCAATCGCATGAAGTGCTCGAATAACCTGAAGCAAATCGGTCTGGCGCTGCACAACTACCACGACACGATGAATGTCTTCCCGGCCGGCTACGTGGACGACAACATGAATCCGAACGACACGCCCGACGTCGACCGCGGGCCGGGTTGGGGCTGGGCGGCCTACCTTCTGCCGCAGATCGAACAAAACAATGTCTTCAACCAGATCAACTTCAATCAGAAGGTCGGGACCGGCGTTAACGCGAAGATTTCGCAACAGCCAATCAAGATCTACCAATGCCCGTCGGACCCGTACCAACAGGCGTTCGGGGTTTACGATAGCAGTTTCGGCAGCCCAATCGCAACGGTCGCACACAGCAACTACGTCGGCTGCAGTGGCTGGGTCGAGTGCTTCAACGGCGTCGGCGGCAACCCGCAGCCGGGCCTGGGCGACGACGGGCTCGCGGGCGTCTATGGTCCCGGCGGCCGGGGCCTGTTCTACCGCAACAGCACGTCGACCATCGCGAATGTCACGGATGGACTGAGCAACACGATTTTTGTCGGCGAGCGATCGGGCAACCATTCGCCGAGCACTTGGACCGGCGCCGTGGCCGGCGGACGCTGTCCCGCCTGGATGGCCGTGCAGCCGCCGAACCCTTATGCGCCGCCGCCCGGCCCCGCATACGACAACGCGGATTTTGGCGAAGCGCTGGTCGTGGCCCATACGAACGCGAGCCACTTGCCGAGTGCCGACTTTCCGATCTTTGATCCCGACGTGTTCTACAGCATGCACTCAGGCCAAGGCGCCAACTTCCTGTTCGGCGACGGCTCGGTGCGCTTTCTCACGAGCCGAATTGATCCGTTCACGTTTCAAGCGATGGGGACGATCGCAGGTGGCGAAGTCCTGCGCGATTGAATGTCTTCGTGGCATAACATTCCGATGTTGTGCGGGCGGATCAGCACAAGATCGGAATCTTATGCCACGACTCCCCCGCCAAGAATGCTCTGAAGGATTCTCACCGTGTACCGACGACCAATCCCGCTCTTCTTGTGCCTGCTCGTATGCACAGGATGCGGAAACAAGAAATCGACGAGCGAGTTGATTGCCGATTTGAAGTCGCCGGACGAAGGTGAGCGGCTCAAAGCAGTCCGTCTGTTGCCCGAACGGCAAGGCGAGGCAGCGCAAATCGTGCCGGCGTTGATCGAAGCGCTCAAAGACCATCATGCCGACATTCGCCGCAGTGCCGCGATTGGCCTCGGCAACTTCGGCCAACATGCCCGCGATGCAATTCCGGCGCTGCAAGCCATTCTGAGTGATCGCGATGCCCGCGTTCGCGAAGCCGCAAGCGTCGCTATTGGCCGCATCGATCCGACAATGGCGCCCAAACCGCTGGGCAAGGCGCGTTAGTCGCTAACTCGCCCTGCGCCTGCCAAACAGCAAATAGACCACGGCCCCGACCAAGATGAACACGAGCCCGGTTTTGGCCTCCGTCTCTTGGGTCCGAAACATGTTCACCAAAACAGCTCCCTGGCACAACACAAACACGATCGGCAGCCACGGGAATAGCGGGCAGCGATACGCCAGCTTCACCGTGGCCACGGGAAACCGCCGACGTAAGACAAAGATCGACGCGACGGCCAGCGTCTCGAAACTGAGTGAGCCGAACATCGCAAAGTCGGTGATCACGTCGAATGGGTCTTTCCCGTCCGGCAAGTTCATGTCAATCGTGTGCGAGCCGACATCAAACGTCTTGAGCCGGTTCGTGGTGAGAAAGGCCACCGCCGTTACCATCAGGATCGACCAGCCGGCCAGCACGATGATGGCTCGGGCCGGCGTGAGATAACGCGGATGCAGCCGGCTCAGGCCCCGCGGGGCGAGCCCATCCTGGCCCATCGCGAAAAGCAGGCGCGGGCCGACGAGCAGGTTGCCGTTGAGCGCCCCGAATACCGAGATCATGATCGCGGCCGACGCGAACAGTAGTCCCACCTTGCCGAGGATGCGGAACGAGAACTCACCCGCGACGGTGCGGCCCTGCAAGTCGACGATTTCGTTCGCGGGAATGATGAGCAGGTACGCGAGATTGGCGCTCACGTACATCAGGATCAGAAGCCCAACGCCGGTGAGCAGAGAGAGCGGCAGATTGCGCTGCGGGTTCTTGATCTCCTCGGCCATCGGGGCGATGTTCATCCAGCCGTTGTAAGCCCAAAAAACGCCGACGAGCGCCCCGCCATACGCCACCCACGGGATGCCGTCCGTCGGCCAAATTGGATGTAGCCGAGCCGAGTCCGGCAACTTCTCGGGCGCCGACGTTAGGCCGATCATGACGTACGGCAGAATCGCGATCAGCACCAGCGAGCTGACTTTCACGAGAGTGATCGCGAGTTGCAGGCCGCCGCCGAGCCTGGTGCCGCGCGCGTTCACTGCTGCCAGGACCGCGATGACTGTCGCCGTCATGGCCGCCAGTTGCACCGGCGACAGGACCCGCACATCGGGGCCGTCCGGATGGTAGTGCTTGAGGATGTCGTGGACCGAGTCGGCGAAGATGGTCGCCAGCGCCGCGATCGACGCCGAGCGGATGATCCAAAACTCGACCCAGCCGAATAGAAAGCCGGCCATGCGGCCATAAGAATCGCGGAGGATGGCGTAGTTGCCGCCCGCTTTGCCGACGATCACGGCTACCTCAGCGAGGATTAACGCCCCGATCAGCGTCAGCACGCCGACGACGACCCAGGCCGACAGGGCGAGCCCCGATTCGGGCACCTTCTGGGCGACGGCCGAGGCTTTCTTGAAAACTCCCGAGCCGATGACCGTGCCGACGACGATGGCCGTGGCCGTGAAATAGCCGAGGACGCGAGGAAGCTGGCCGGGAGTGTTCATGGCCGCCACTTTACCGGCGAGTGGACGGCAGAGCCAACCTAATTACTTTGAAACTCGGGGTGCAAGTCTCGATTTGCGGACATAGCGCTCTTCCAGCAGCATTCGTAGTTCTACTGTATGTCGTCTTGACGGCGCAGAAGT
>DATANR010000282.1:0-2584 GCA_036266155.1 Gemmataceae bacterium
AGTTGAAGACCGGTCGCCGATTCGCAAACTGTGCGTTTCTGGCATTGATCGTTGTCTTCACTCCGCATTCTGCATTCCGCACTCCGCAATTGAATGCCCATCCCGTCCCCAAGAGCGAGACCGACCGCAACGTCACCGTCACTTGGCGGCCAGACGGCGTGTACGTCCAATATCGAGTCGAAGTCGACGAGTTCACCTTGCTGACGAGCGTCGCTCAATGGGTGACTGACCTGCCCGGCGATCCAAAGAAAAAGCCGGTCGGGCCGAAGGAAGTGGCGCAAGCGTATTCATCGCGAATGCGGACGATCATCCCCGATCAGCTTCTTGGCCGGCTCGACGACAAAGAAATCAAGTTTACCTGCATCGACTCCCGCATCGACTTTTTGGATTCAGTTCAATTCCGCTTCAAGCTGAAGGCTGCTGCTTCCCTCGCTCCTGGTCTGCACAAGCTGGAAGTCGAAGACATCAACTTCGCCGATAAGAAGGGGACGCTCGTCCTCAAGTTCGAGTCGGGCGAAGGGCTGAAGGTCGAGAAAGTCACGGAGCCGCCGGAAGGGAAGCTGATCGAGACCACGGAAGTCGAACGGAGAACCGTGTCGGCGAGCGCGATTATGCCGGGTGACTTGCCGGCGACAGCTCCTGTCGTCGAGCCCGCCGCGCCAGAATCACCGGCCGCGGCACAACCGACCGGTTTCTGGAACCTGCTTCGTCGGGTGCAGACGGAAGAAAACCTTGCCATTCTGCTCGATACGAACATCGGCCTGGGCATGATTCTGCTGCTGGCCTTTCTGCACGGTGCTTTGCATTCGCTATCACCGGGCCACGGCAAGACGATGGTGGCCGCGTATCTGGTCGGCGAGCAAGGGACGCCGCGCCATGCGCTGATCCTGGGCTTGATCGTTACCTTGACGCACACGAGTGCCGCGTTCGTGGTCGCGCTCTTGTTGAAGTTCGTTCTGGATGCCGCGGATGCACCCAAGGTCCAGCAAATCTTGGGCATTGGGGGAGGTTTGCTCGTTGCGTTCATCGGCTTGTGGCTGCTGATGGCGCGACTGGCGGGAAGATCGGACCACGTTCACGTCGGCGGGTCGCACAGCCATGCTCATTCGCATTCGCACGGCGACGGCCATGCCCATTCGCATGGATTGACGCCTGAGCAATTTGGCCGCGTGAGCTGGCTGCGGCTCATCCTACTCGGCATCTCCGGCGGGATTGTCCCCTGTTGGGGTGCGATCCTGTGGGTGCTTTATTGCGTTACAGCCGGCCGCTATGGGCTGGCGATTTGGGCGGTGCTCGCGTTCAGTTTTGGCTTGGCAATTCTGCTCATCGCGATCGGCCTGTCCGTTGTTTGGGGCAGCCGGGCGGGAGCGAACAAGTTCGGCAATCGCGCGTGGTTTCGTGTCGTGACGAAGTGGTTGCCGATCGTCGGCGCCGCGTTGGTCGTGGCGATCGGTCTGGGATTGGTCCGGCTCAATCTGCCGAAATGACCAGCTTAAAAAAAGAGCGGACCGCATTGGCTGCGGTCCGCTCATCATTCACCGCTAACTGCTTCCGTTAACGTCGCCCGAACTTCTCGGCCTCGAAGCGCGGCGTGAAGGTCATTTTGTTCGCCTCACGGTCGGTTGCATCTTTGCCGAAGTTCTGCTTGTCCCTACTGATCTCGACCATGGCCTTCACGATGTCGGCCTTGGTGCCGAAGCTGTCCATCGGATCGATGAGGTCGATTCCCGAAATAGCCTTGGCTTGCTTGGAGTTGTCCATTTCACGCATGTACTTGAAGTTCTTACGCATTTCTTCGTCGGACCCGCCGGCCCCAGCCTGTGCGACGGCTGATTTCGATGAGGCTGCTCCTTCTTTCTTGCCGTAGACCATCACCATGGCCAAGCGGTGCTCCAGATGGTCTTTGCATTCCTTCTGTGGCAGCAGATTCAAGAGGTTCATGCCATTTTTGAAAACGGCTGACGCAGTCGCATTGTTGGAGGCGTACGACAGCGTGGTCAACCCGCAGTAATCTTTCCCGGCTGCCTTAAACTGGGTCTCTTCCGTGGCGCTTGCCTTCTTGGGGTTGTAAATCGTATTGCGGCTAAATTCGGAGACGATGAATGCCAGGCCCAGCTGACCGCCGTCCTTTTCCGTGACGATCCATACCCGGTTGGTATTGCACTTGCCGTTATCGTTCTGGCGATCCAGGTAGTACCGGGCCGCCAAAAGGTCGTTGAGCATGAAGTCGCGATAGCGATACAACGTGTCGCTCTTGGCCGAGATGGTCTTGTAATCCAGGCCCTTGTCTTCCAGCAGCTTTTGCGACGGTTTCAGGAGTTGTCGGTTGTAGAGTTCGGTCCAGAATTTGGTCTTGTCTTCAAAAATGCGCGAGCCGGCCGTGTCGGCAGCATTCAAGCCGCAGCCGCGCCAGTCGAACAGAAGCACGGAGAAGTTCTTTTCGCTCAGTGCGCGGGCCAGTCCGATCCAGGCGTCGTTGACTTTGTTGCCGGGGGCCGGGAACATCATGACCGCGTCCGGCCGCTGTTTGTCGATGGCATTGCCCTGGAACCAGTAGCCGTTCAGGCTCAGGCCGTCGCTGGTG
>DATANR010000283.1:0-42991 GCA_036266155.1 Gemmataceae bacterium
GAACCGCCTCGGCCTGATCCTGCCGCGCCGCCTCCGCCGACCCGAGGACCACCGGCCTGTGTAGTGAAGACTTTCGACCCCGACGGCCATATTCGCCGGGGAAAACGACTGCCGACGAGCTGAATAGCGTAACTTGGGTTAAGACCTCGTTCCATCGTATGTTGCTGGCTTGGTGAGAATCCAATCCTTGATCGATTTCATTCGGCGGCAATCTGCTGCCGTGCCGCTTGCCGCCGGAATTTACCCGAACCTACCCATTGCAAAATGGAATCCCCTCTGACCAAGATGTCATAGGTGCTGAAGCTGGGAAAAGACTCGTTCGAGACACTGAATCCTGTTATTTAGGAATGATTATGCGATCCATGGCGTCCTCCAGGTTCATTCGCCACTTCCTTGCTGCTTTTCTGTTCCTGGCGCTAGCGACGGATAGTCGTGAGCAAGATCCTCCACCTAAATCCGAGACGAAGCCCAACGTCGAATTGAACGAACGAGCAGCTGCCGAAGAAGCAATGACGCGCTTGCGTGCGAAGTCTGTCCAATTCTTCAAGTCCACTGCAGTACGCCCGCCGGTGAAGGCCGCCGCGCCGAAGCCGCTGAATGTCCTCATGGCGCCGGATGCGGAAAAGACGCTCGAAGCGACCTTGCCGGCGCCTCAGCGCCAATCCCTCGCGCGGAACACGCAGGCGGAATATTTTGAGCCGGACGTGATCCGATCCAAGAATGGTGAACTGCGGGTAACGCTAAACGTCGACTACGCGCATAACCACATTGGCCCTGACCCAGTCCATCTGCGTGCATTCAATGGCAAGCTCGTCGGCCCCACCTTGCGTTGCAAGCCGGGCGACAAACTGCACATCACGTTGAAGAACTTGTTGCCCGGCGAGCGCTGGCTGCCGCACATGATGAACACCCTTAACAGTTTCAACACCATGAACATGCACTATCATGGTTTGCACGTTTCACCGAACGGCATTAGCGACAATATCCTGATCCAGGTCGGGCCACATGAAACGCAGGAATACCTGCTAGAAATCCCCAAGGACCATACGACCGGCGCCTACTGGTATCACCCGCACCGGCATGGCTCGACGGCGGGCGATGTGGCGAGCGGACTCTCAGGCGCCCTAATTATTGAGGCCCACGACGGCCAGCCGGCGTTGGATAACATTCCGGAGATCAAGGCCGCGAAGGAACGCGTTTTGGTGCTGAATCAAATTCCATACGTCTACAAGAACACCTTCGGTAAGCCGCCCGACCAAGTGACCTTTGATCTCAAAGAAGGCGTCGTCGAGGCGAAGTACGCCAACTACATTTTCGGCCCCGGCGATTGGAACACTCTTGGCCGCTACACCACGATTAACGGTGTCCAGCTTCCCGTGATCCGCATGCGCCCCGGTCAGGTCGAGCGTTGGCGAATTGTCGATAGCGGCCAGCGCGAAATGATCCTTCTCAAGATGATCCCCAAACCAGCTGCTGACGGCAAAGTGTCGGCATCGCTCAATTTCCACGAGATCGCAGTCGATGGTCTCGCCTTGGGCAAGATGGTCGAATCGCCGTCAATTGAACTCTGGCCGGGCTATCGCTCGGAGGTTCTCGTGCAGGCCCCGCCCACTCGCGGGGAGTATCTGCTCATCGACGACGCGGTTCCGGCCAGCAACACGATCAACGGTCAGAACAAACACCTCAACTATGTTGCCCGTATCATCGTCGACGGCGACCCGGTCACGATGAAGCTGCCGAAGAGTGCCGAGATGACGCCTCTTCGTCTTCCGTCGATTCCTGATAAGGACATTACGGGCAAGCAAGAAGCCAAATACGGCATCATCTTTGTCGGGCAGGGCGCCAATCAGACAATTGCCTTCACCATCGACGGCAAGTCATTCGACATGGAGACGGCTCGGACGCTCAAGCTGAACGATGTCGACGAATGGACGATCAGTTCGATCAACGATGTCGGGCCAGTCACGCACCCGTTCCACATTCATGTCAATCCGTTCGAAGTCACGTCAATCATGGCGCCGTCGGCAGACGATCCAAATAAGCTCGTCGAACAACTGACGAACGGCTCCGTTTGGCGCGACACGGTAAAGATCCCAGGCAATGGCTATGTTAAGATGCGGACGCGCTACACCGATTTCATCGGCACGTTCGTGCAGCACTGTCACATCCTCGACCACGAAGACCAGGGGATGATGCAGTTGATCGATATCGTCGACCCCAAGGACGCGCCCAAGGTGGCCAAACCGCTCATCAAGCCCAACGAGCTGACCGTAGCGCCGGAGTTGACACTCCCCGATGCGGACGGCAAACGCCAGTCGCTAGCGGACCTGCGCGGCAAACCTGTTGCGTTGTTCTTCTTTAAGGGTCACGGTTGCTTGCATTGTGCGCAACAGGTCGCCGCGTTTACCCAGCATCATGATGCGTTCGTGAAGAAGGGCATCCAGGTGATTGGCGTCACCTCGGACAGTATCGAAGACTTGAAACAGGCTTTGGAATTTTCGCCCTGTCCGTTCACTCTTCTTGCGGATCCCAAAGGGATCGCGTTCGCCAAGTTCGGGTGCGTCAAGGCCGACGGACTGCAGCATGGAACTTTTTCTCTCGATGCCGACCATCGAGTGATATGGCAAACCATTGGCTCGTCGCCGTTCTTGCGCGTGAAAGATCTTCTCGATGACGCCGCTCAGTCGGCGGTTCCGTTGAACGATAAGCGCAGGGCCGTCGGCAAGGAAACACGCGTTTTTCCGTCTCTTGAAGAACTGAACGGCGACCTGGACAATCGGCTCCGATCGTCTGCGGTCAAGAAATGATCAAGCTTCCGATTTGAATGAACACCCACTGCCTCTTGAGGAAAGCACCTTGATGTCAACGACCACCGCGGCCCCCGTGGCCAATCCGACTTGGTATGGCGATATTCGGCAGATGTTTACGCCGACAGATGTTGCCCATATGGGCAAACAAGGACTCGATTTAACTAGTTATGAAGAGGTCAGGAATAGCGCCGGCAATATTTATGGGCAAGTGGCGTCGAAGCAAATGCCTCGGCCCACGCCCTGGCCCGACGACTGGATTGCCACGTTCTTGAACTGGATGACGAATAGTTTCCCCAAGGGGACGAACCCGGCCCCGGCAAGAGCGTCGGTCGCCGCGGCCCGAGCCCCCATGAAGCAGGCGGGTCGAATTCGCAAGGAAATCACCAAGCTTTCCGGTCCCGAGTTGGACACTTTGAAAAAGGCTTTCAATGGCATCCTGGCAAAGGGCACGGACGATCCTAACAGTTACTTTGTTCAGGCCGGCTATCACTGGCTTCCCAACTTATTTTGCCAGCATCATGTGCCCGGGTATAATCCTTGGCATCGTGCCTATTTGATCAGCTTCGAGAATGCGCTGCGCTCCGTGCCGGGCTGCGAAAATGTGACGCTCCCCTATTGGGACATCACGACGCCGTTCCCCGAGGTTCTCAAGAGCGCTCCGTTCGATAGCTATACGCTGCCCAAGGATGTCGGAACGGATTTTCCGGCAGGCTATAAAACCGAAAGGTATCCCTATCCCGAAATTCAGCAGAACTTGATTGACTATCAAGTTGCCGGCGACATCAAGCGGGCGCTCTCCAAAACGGACTGGGAGGATTTTCACGGCGGCTGGGGTGACCAGCCGGGATTTGGCGGCTCTTCGAACAATACGATCATTCAGGCTCATGACAGCGGACATGGTTCTATTGGGCCGACCATGGCCCAACAATCGGTGGCGGCCTTTGACCCAGTGTTCTGGTTCTTCCACGCCAATTGGGATCGGTTGTTCTGGCAGTGGCAGCAGCAGATGCACGCCACGACGTTGGACACCTTGTTGACGACGATCAACAAGACCACGGATATATTGAGCTACCAGATATTCACGATGCCGGTCCTTGAGAACCTGGCGCCGTTTACGGCCAATCCACCCAAGCTGTCGACGTTGTCAATCATCGACTCGGTGAATTCGCTCGACGTCGACTATCAGGATCCGGAGACACGGACAGCCATGGCCTTTCTACCCAAAACACAACGTGCTGTTCCGGCATCACAGACATTCACCGTTCATCCGGACCGCGTCAATGTGCGCGTCGGCGGGCTGAATCGGTTGAAGATCCCGGGCAGTTTCAAGGTGATTCTTCTCAAGGACGGAAAACCCATCGCCGCCCGGTTCTTCTTCCAGCCCAACGAGGTCGAGAAGTGCCCGAATTGCGTCAACAATGCCGTCGTTCACTTTGACTTTGAATTGCCACTAGCCGAGGTCGCGAACGGCAAACTGGATGTTGCAGTTGAGCCGGTCAACAAAAGCTTCGTCGGCAATCGTTTCCCGCAAAAGATGATGGGGAATCCCACGGTCGACGTTCATTTACTCATGACGACGGAGTAACTTCGCAGATGCAACCGTGACGTGCGGATGGCTGAGGCCCCGCGGCGAGGGACAAAAACCAGGAGAATCGTTGTCGCTCTCTGAATCCACATTGCATCCGCCATCCGCGTCGTCCGGTTGCGGATGCGCGGCTCCGCCGCCAAGGCGCGTCGTCCGGCATTTGCCGCTGCTCCCTGCGATCGTCTTGGTATTGTTGCCGAAATGTCCCTTGTGTTTCATGGCTTGGATTGGCGTCTTCGGTTCTTTTGAGGCGAGCAACTGGTTGTCGGATATCTGGGGAACGCCGCTCGCGGCAGTGCTATTGACGCTAGCCGTCGGCGCGATGGCACTGCGCGCACGGCATCGGCAGGACTGGACACCCGTAAAAATCAGCATCCTGGGCGCCGCCGTTCTGTTGATCGGAAAATGCCGATTCGATTCGCTATTGCTGGTGTATGCCGGATTAGTATTGATGATCGTCGCGTGCGCCTGGAGCAGCCGCGCGAACCGTTTTCAGAATGTAGCTTTGGATCGAGGCCATCACTTGAGTCAATGATTTGATTTCGGAGGCGCACCTTGGCAAGCCCATTCAAAATCGTCATTCCCGTTTACGAAGGCTTCGACCTGCTCGATATGGCGGGGCCGCGCGAAATGTTCGTGTGGTGGGGCAATTACGATTCAACGCGCGAGATTCAAGTCATCGTCGCCGCCGAAAAAAAAGGCAATGTCTGGGCTTACACACCGTCACCGCCAGGTGAGCCACCACGACCGGGACTGCAGGTGGTTGCCGCGCACTCATTCGCGGACATTGATCACGTCGACCTGCTTTGGGTGCCTGGCGGCGCCGTTGAGAGCTTGAAGCGTGAAATGAAGAACCCGGAGTACATGAATTTCCTCAAGAGAGTGGCGAAGGATGCGACCTACGTTGCGTCGGTTTGCGAAGGCGCACTGCTTCTGGCCCACGCCGGCCTCCTGGATGGTTTCGAGGTGACGACGCATTGGGCATTCATTCCCTGTCTGCAACAGCATTATCCGAAGGTGAAAGTAGCGCCCGGTTACCCGCGCTTTATCGTCGATGACCACAACGGCAAATTGACCAAGGGGATTCGCGTGACCGGAGGCGGGATCTCGTCCGGGCTCGACGAATCGTTGAAACTGATTCTCGTGGCTGCCGGCCAGGAGGTGGCCGAGCAGGTCCAAACTGTGACACAGTATTTCCCGTCCCCACCTGTCAATGGAACCATTCCGGGAGCCACATCCTGTCCTTTGTGGTCTTGATGATCTCGAGACGGCAAGAGGCTGTTGCAACAGCTTCTTGCCGTCTCGCTTCGCAAAAGGATTGCAAGGGTTGGCAGTCCGAGAGACCGAACGCCGTAAGCGGCAGCCGGCCTGCTTTCCTCTCGCGAAGCGAGATGGCTACAAAAGAGTCATCCGGACCACTCGTCACAAAGTCTGATTCGCCATGCCCAAACGCTTCCGTATTGCCTTTTCGTTCGCGGGCGAGAAACGCGAGTTTGTTGAAAAGGTCGCACAGATTCTGGCTCAGCGCTTCGGCGAGGACAAGATTCTCTACGACAAGTTTCATGAGGCAGAGTTTGCTAATCCCGACCTCGCCCTGGACCTTCCGGCTCTTTACAAGAACGAATCCGATTTGATCGTTGCGGTATTCTGCCCCGAATACCAGGGCCGAGAGTGGTGCGGGCTCGAGTGGCGCGCCATTTTTTCGATCGTCAAAGAGGGTGGTTCCAAGCAAATCCTGCTCAGTCGTTTCGATCTCACCGACGGCAAGGACCTCTTCGGCCTTGGCGGCTTCATCGAACTCGACGACAAAACCGCGGAACAATTCGCGACGCTCATACTTGAACGCCTCGCGATCAACGAGGGCTTGCCGAAGAACCATTACACCAAGCCGCCGCCGGCGAGCGGCGACACGCCGCGCACGACCATTCCGCACAATCTGCCGTCGCTTCAGCCCTTCTTCGGCCGCGAGGACGAGTTAGCGAAAATCGCCGACGCGCTCGATCCCGAATCGCGGACCTGGGGCGCGCTCATCGACGGGCCGGGCGGCATGGGCAAGACGTCGCTGGCCGTTCGGGCGGCCTATGCCTGCACGAAGGAACAGTTCGACAAGATCGCCTTCATCTCGCTCAAGTCGCGCGAACTCGACGACGATGGCATCCGCGACCTCTCCGGCTTCCTCATCAGCGGCCTCGCCGAACTGCTCAACGAACTCGCCCGCGAACTCGGCCACGCGGAGATCGCCAAAGCGATCGACAAAGACCGGCCGCGCCTGTTGATCGAATCGCTGCGCGGCACGAAGACGCTGTTGATCCTCGATAACCTCGAAAGTCTGATCAAATCCGACCGCGACGTCGTCTTCAATTTGGTTAATAAGCTGCCGCCGGGCTGCAAGGCGATCCTGACGTCGCGCGTGCGCATCGGCTCCGGCGCGTACGAATTGATTCTCGTGAAGCTGAGCGAGGAGGCCGCGCTGGCGACGCTTGCCAAACTCGCGGAGAACAATCCCGCACTCGCCAAGACCACTCCGGCGGAACGCCTCACACTCTACAAGCAGACCGGCGGCACGCCGCTGCTGCTCCGCTGGACGGCCGGGCAGATCGGCCGCGGCAGTTGCCTCACCTTTGCCGACGCTCTCGACTTCTTGCGCAAGTGTCCCGAGGGCAACGACCCGCTCGAATTCATCTTCGGCGACCTGGTCGCGGACTTCAGCGACGCCGAGACGAATGCGCTCTGCGCCCTGACCTATTTCACGTTGCCCGCGAAGGTGGCGCACATCGCCTCGATCGCTGAGCGCGACGAAAAAGAAATCGACCCGGCACTTCGGTCGCTCACCAACCGTGCCCTGGTCGTCCCGAGCGAGGAGTTGCAAACTTTCACCCTCGTGCCGCTGGTCGCGGACTTCCTGCGCAAGAAGAAGCCCGATGTCTTGCGCGAAACCGGTGATCGGCTCGACAAGCTCGCCTACGCGCTCGTGATCGAGAACGGCTCTCAAAAACACGACCGCTTCCCGGTGCTCGACGCCGCCTGGCCCACAGTCGCCGCCGCCTTGCCGCGCTTCCTCGCCGGGGAGAATGATCGCTTGCAGAAAGTGTGCGCTGCGCTGGTCGACTTTCTCAACTTCACCGGCCGTTGGGATGAATGGCTCGCTTTGTCGCTCGATGCCGAGCGCTGCACGATCGCGGCGAGGGATTTCAACAAGGCCGGCTGGCGGGCCTTTCACGCCGGTTACGTCCACTACTTGCGCAGGCAATCGGCCGAGGTGCTCGCCAGTGCAGACCGGGCCGAAACCCACTGGCGCGAAGCGAAAGCAGGCGCTCGTGAGCGGGCCGTCGCCATTCGTTTGCGCGGCATCGGACATGAGTTGGCAAGCGACTACGCCGCCGCCATCGCCGCCTATCGCGAAGCGGTGGACCTCTGGCGCAAGCTGGGCCTCGAGACCATAGACGCCGCGATCGGCCTGAACGACCTCGCTGATGTCGAGAAATTATCGGGCGACCACAAATCAGCCGAGTGCGACTATCGCGAGGCCCTGCGGATCGCTCACGCCATCAACTACCGCGAGGGCATCGCTATTTTCACGGGCAATTTGGCGAATTTGGCGGTGGATCGCGGGGACTGGCCGGGCGCGGAATCACTAACCCGCACGGCCCTGACTGTTGCCGAGGGCATCGGACGCCAACAGCTGATCGCCTCGAACTGCAGCAGACTTGCGAAGGCGCTTGCGCGCCAGGGGAAGAAGGAGGAAGCCCTGCCGCATGCCCAGCGCGCTGTGGCGATTTACCAAAAGCTCGGGACGCCGGACCTCGTCGAGGCCAGGAAAACCCTTTCCGAATGCGAACGTTAGGCGGCCGGTTCAACGGCCATCGTCCATTGGTGCCGCAAGCCGCATCGAAACTGTCGCCTCCCTCACGACAACAACCCAACCCCTTTGAGTCGCTCGCGGATCGTCTCGCCAGCCTCGTTGATCAAGTTCGTGAACGAGGCATAGACGACGCCGAGGATGTCCGAGGGGATTTCGAGTTGTCCTTGATGCAGGAGCAGCACGCGTTCGCGACCGAGCTTGGCCATGAACCAGCCAAGCTCCAGGATCACGTTTTGGCGGGCCCGCCACTTCGCCTCGGTTGTCGCGTTCGCAGGCGCGGCCTGATCGTCGGGCGTGAGCAAAACGATCGCGAACGTGCATTGAGACGCGTAGTGTTCGAACTTCTCGATGATGGTTTTCCCGAGATCGTTTTGTTGATGCAGAATCATCGGATCGAGGTTCAGCTTGGCCAAAAAATCCTTGAGTTCGAGTTTCTTCGCCTCGTTCTGGCCATGAACAATGAAGACCTTCTTGTTCTCGGCGGCGAAGTGCGCCATGTCGCCGTGAATGCGATCGAGCACCGTCTCGAGGATTTCTTCCGTCACGTTGACGCAGTAGAGATCCGAAACAAGGCTTGGATAATCGATGCCATCGAAGACTAATGGAATTAACACTTTGCCGAGGATCCGGGCGGCGCCGACCTCGCTCATGGGATACGCCGACGAAACCGAATTCTTGGTCATGACCGACACGACGACCGGGGCTGCTTTCAAGGCCTGGGAAAGCGCCTGGCGCCAATCGGTCCCGGCCGGCATTCCGTCGATGTCCGACAGGATCGTGTGGCCACGCTTACGCAGGCCCTCAGCAACCCGTGCCGCAAGGTCCTTGTCGCGCCGGCTGTGGGAAACGAAGATCTTCGCCATTGTGGGGCTCCTTGGGATTCTCGACCGGCAATCCGATCTGGAGAATACCGGACCGCACGGGCCCGCTCCACGAAAAAACAGGAAGCGGCCCGCCTGATCGGCTTTGGTAAGGCCCGCCTGCCGGGCGGGACCTCGGCGACGCGGCCGCTTCAGGTCCCGCCCGGCAGGCTGGACCTACCGAGTGATCCATAAACATCGAAATTGTAACCATTTAGAACTATTACTGTAAATATGTCCATTTTGATTTGACAACCGCGGCGCGGATTGTAGCTTTGCTTCCGGTTTGGTTGTCCGTTTTCGCCCGCCTGCCCGCCGGCACATTTCCGGGCAGTCCTTCAGGTCGGAATGAGTCCTGGCGAGCGGAGCCGCGTAAGCGGCCCGATTTTGTCAGCATCGGGCCGTTTACGCGGCTCCGCTCGCCTTGATGTTTTCGATGTCCGCTTTCACTTCTTCGGAGTCATCTCATGAGCCAGAACACCATCACTCTGTTGACGCAGGCCGCCGAGTTGCGGGCCGTGGGACATACCTGGGATGCCATCGCTCGGCGCGTGAACCGCAAGGCGCGCACGGTGCAGAAGTGGCCGACGCGCTTCAGTTACGAATGGGCCAAGGTTTATCGCGCCGTTCAATTGCGCCATTTCGAAGAGACTAGCAACGAGGCACGCGCTCATCTGCGGGCGCTGATGCGCGACGACGACAAACGCGTCAAGCACAAGGCCATCGAATTATGGACCAAGTGCGCGGCTGCCGTCTATGGCAAGGACGGAACGTTCGTGGTCCCGGCGCCGCCGGCCGGCGAACACGTGCAAACGCCCGAAGTCGTGTTCGAGATGTTTAACGACAACAACCGCCAAATCGAATTCATGAAGAAGAAAATTGCCCAGGAGCGTGAGCGGCTCGGCCTGCCGCCGATGACGGACAACCAACTCAACTATGAATGGTTCTTTCGCGAGACCGAGCGGCAACTAGGGCGCAGGATTCCGCGCTCCGACGAGGAGAAGGCCCTGTGGCCGAACGGGCGCGAGAATGAGATGAAGGACGAGGAGGAGGCCCCAACGTCATTCGCGGCGGCGAACCTGGCGCCGGTGGTGGCGATGTTGGTGTTGGCGCTGGGGACGTGGTTGGCGCTGCGGCCGGGCGTGAAGCCGCAAGCGGCGGACTGGTCGAAGCACGACGCGCGTGTTATGGTGGCAGTACCCCCGCCTGATGACACGTTCCAACGTTGCCGAGGTCCGGACTTGAACGTCAATCGCTGTCTCGGCGCCGCCACGCTCGTGAGCATCTTGACCGCGCCCGCGATGGCCGAGCCGGGCGACGAGTTCTTCGAAAAGAAGATTCGGCCGGTGCTGGTGGAGCAGTGTTTGAAGTGCCATTCGGCCGAGGCCGAGAAGGCCAAGAAGCTCAAGGGCGGGCTGCTGCTCGATAACCGCGTCGGAATGCTCAGGGGCGGCGACAGCGGACCGGCGATTGTGCCGAAGAAGTCGGCCGACAGTCTGCTCATCAAGGCTCTGAAATACACCGGCGACACGCAGATGCCGCCCGCGGGCAAGCTGCCGGACGCGGTGATCGCCGACTTCGAAGCGTGGGTGACGATGGGTGCGCCGGACCCGCGCACGGGAGCGGGCCCGCGCAAGCAAGTCGGCCTGTCGCTCGACGAAGGACGCAAATTCTGGTCGTTCAAGCCGGTGCAGAATCCTCGGCCGCCCGCAGTCAAGGACTCAGCCTGGCCGGCCGGCGACATTGATCGCTTCATTCTCGCGGGTCTCGAAGCCAAGGGATTTCGGCCGGCCGCCGACGCCGATCGCGCGACGCTGGCCCGCCGTATCTACTTCGATCTTACCGGCCTGCCGCCGACGCCCGAGCAGATCGATGCCTTCGTCGGCGATACCAATTCGAAGGCTCTTGAACATCTGGTCGACCGATTGCTGGCGAGCCCCGAGTTTGGCGAACGCTGGGGCCGGCATTGGCTCGACGTCGCCCGCTTCGGCGAATCGCTGACGTTGCGCGGCTTCATTCTGAAAGAAGCGTGGCGCTATCGCGATTACGTGATCGACACGTTCAACAGCGATCGGCCGTTCAACCAGTTCATTCGCGAGCAGATCGCCGGCGACCTGCTACCGGCGACCACAATCGAAGACCGTCGCCGGCAGCTCATCGCGACCGCGTTCCTGGCGCTCGGCAACACCAATCTGGAGGAGCAGGACAAGGTGCAATTGCGGATGGACGTTGTCGACGAGCAACTCGATGTGATTATTAAGGGCTTTCTCGCGCAGACGGTCACGTGTGCGCGTTGCCACGATCACAAGTTCGATCCGATCCCGACGGCCGACTACTACGCGCTCGCGGGCATCTTGCGCAACGCGAAAGCGATGGAGCACGCTAACGTGTCGAACTGGATTGAGATGCCGCTGCCGGGTTCGCCCGAGGAAGAGGCAGTTTATCAAAAGAGCGACGCCGCCGTGGCTGCGTTGCAAAAGCAGATCGCGGCCGCGAAAGCGAAGGCCGGGCCGACGGTCGCCAAAGTG
The DNA here is from genome assembly GCA_036266155.1 of Gemmataceae bacterium. Classification (GTDB taxonomy): domain Bacteria; phylum Planctomycetota; class Planctomycetia; order Gemmatales; family Gemmataceae; genus SIAJ01. Next base: position 11,646 of record DATANR010000283.1, read on the forward strand.
ATCGCAGTGAGTGAGGTGCCGGGCATCGTGGTCGACGACGAACACGCGAAGAAAGTTGGCGAGTGGCAGCACTCAAAATATTCGGGCCACTTTATCGGCGACGGCTACATCCACGACCAGAACGCGGGCAAGGGCGAGAAGACGCTGACCTTTCAGCCCGACCTGCCGATGGCCGGCAAATTCGAAGTGCGGCTGGCGTACGACGCCGGCGCGAACCGGGCGGACAATGTGCCGGTGACGGTCTTCAGCGCCGACGGCGAGAAGACCATTCACGTCGACATGAAGAAGACGCCGCCGATCGACGGGCGCTTCGTTTCGCTCGGTGAATATCGCGTCGAGAAGAACGGTCAGGGTTACGTGATCATCGCGACCGACGGAACCAAGGGCCACGTGACGGCCGACGCGGTGACGTTCATTCCGGTCGATCGGCCCGCCGCGAAACGCGAGCCGGATGGGGTGAAGTCGGCCGACATGGTCAAGGCGCTCGAGGCCGAGTTGAAGCGCTTGCAGGACGCGGCGCCGCATCGGCCGATGACGATGACCGTCGTTGAAGAAGCGAAGATCGAGGACGCGTACATTCACGTGCGTGGCAGCGTGCATAATCACGGTGCGGTCACGCCGCGCGGATTCTTGCAAGTGTGCCCGACCGCCCACACGCCGAAGCCGTCCGCGACACAGAGCGGCCGCAAGGAACTCGCGGAGTGGATCGTTGGGGCCGACAATCCGCTGACGGCCCGCGTGATTGTGAACCGGACATGGCACTGGCTGTTTGGATCGGGAATCGTGCGCACGACCGACAACTTCGGCACGACGGGCGAACTGCCGAGCCACCCGGAACTTTTGGATCACCTGGCGAGCCGATTTGTCGCGGATGGCTGGTCGATGAAGCAACTGGTACGGTCGATCGTCCTGAGCCGGACGTATCGGCAAGCGGGCTCGAATGCGACGGCCGAGAAGGCGGACCCGGAGAATCGGCTCGTGGGGCGCTACGGCCGCAAGCGGCTGGAGGCGGAGTGCATTCGCGATGCGATATTGACCGTGAGCGGCAAGCTTTCACGCGAGCGCGGCGGGCCGACGTTCCCGGTGAGTCTCGTCGCCGACTATGGGTTCAAGGCGAACGACAATCGGCGGAGCGTGTATCTGCCGGTCTTCCGCAATGCGTTGCCGGAGGCGCTCGAGGTTTTTGATTTCGCCGACCCGAGCATGGTGACGGGCCGGCGGAATACGAGCACGGTCGCGCCGCAGGCGTTGTTCCTGCTGAATCATCCGTTTCCGGCGGAGCAAGCGAAGGCGGCCGCGGAGCGACTGCGTGCTGAGAAGTTGCCCGACGGCGGAGCACGCATTACACGGGCTTATTGGCAGACGCTGGGTCGCGCTCCGAGCACCGGCGAGCGGGCGGCGACGATGAAGTTCCTGTCGACCAACGACTCCGATCCGTGGCCGGCGGTGTTTCATGCGTTGTTCGCGTCGGCAGATTTTCGCTACGTGGATTGAGATCGCGGAGTTCGCAGCCATGTTCCTTCCAGTCAGTCGACGTGAATGGCTCTCACGCATCGCGTGCGGATTCGGGTCGCTGGCCTTGAGCAGCCTCGCGGCGGGAGCACCGGTCGCTGACGCTCCCGGCTCGCCATTGGCAGCGAAGAAGCCGCACTTCCCGGCCAAGGCCAAGCGCGTGATCTTCCTGTTCATGCAGGGCGGGGTCAGCCACGTCGATTCGTTCGACCATAAGCCGCGGCTGGCGGTCGACGACGGCAAGATGATGTCCTTTGACGATGCCCGCGTGATCGCGAACACGGGCAAGCGTGGGTCCTCGCAACGAGTCATGAAGTCGCTTTGGCAATTCGGCCAGCACGGCAGGTCGGGCAAGTGGGCTTCGGATCTGTTTCCGGAAATGAACAAGCATGTCGACGACATCACGTTCATCCACTCGCTGCATACCGAGGGCGTCGCGCACGGGCCGGCGACTTTGTTCTTGCACTGCGGGTCGACGACGTTCGTGCGGCCGTCGATGGGGTCGTGGGTGCTGTACGGGCTCGGATCGGAAAATCAGAATCTGCCGGCCTTCGTGTCGATCGCACCGTCGGCCGGCAACGGCGGCGCTCGTAATTACGGCAACGCGTTCCTGCCGGCCTTGTATCAGGGGACACCCGTGGGCCGAGCCGGCGGGCCGCCGAGCGAGGCGACGATTCGCAATCTCACGGGTTCGCTGTCCGCACGCGATCAAGAGGCACGCTTCGGCCTGTTGCGCGAGTTGCATGCGGAGCGGCTCAAGCAGCGGCCGGGTGACGCGGAATTGGAGGCGGTCGCGAACTCATACGAGTTGGCGTGGCGGATGCAACACAACGCGCCGGACGTTCTCGATCTCGCGAAGGAGACCGCGGAAACGTTGGACTTGTACGGCGTCAATCAAAAAGCGACCGACACGTTTGGACGTCAGTGCGTGATGGCCCGCCGGCTGTGCGAGGCCGGCGTCCGGTTCGTGCAGGTCACCTACGGCGACAACAGTGCGAACCCGGCGTGGGACCAACACTCGAATCTGCCCAAGCACGGTGACCATGCCAAGGCGGTCGACAAACCGATCGCCGGCCTGCTCACGGACCTCAAGCGGCGCGGCTTGCTGGACGACACGATCGTGTGGTGGGGCGGCGAGTTCGGCCGCACGCCCTACGCCGAAAAGAATGGCACCGGGCGCGATCACAATCCGGGCGGCTTCACGGTCTGGCTCGCAGGCGGCGGCGTGAAGCCGGGCAACTCGTTTGGGGCGACCGACGAGTTCGGTCACCTGGCTGTCGAGAACAAGGTCCACATGCACGATCTTCACGCGACGATCTTGCATCAGCTCGGTCTCGACCACGAGAAATTGACTTACCAATACGCGGGCCGACCCTTCCGGCTCACCGACGTGAGCGGCCGAGTCGTGAAGGAAATCCTGGCATAACGTCCATGCGTTGCCTTCTGCTAATTCCGTTGCTTTTGACCGGCTGCGCCGACAAGCCAACTCCGGTGGCGCATTCGGTTCCCGCAAAACCAGCCGTTGAAATCGCGCCGATGGCCGAGCGCGTCTTGCGGCAGATCGCTGCCGAGCAAAAACTTGCCGAGCCATGGTACGTACGGCTGTCGATCGCGTGGCAGGCCGAACCGACCATCGAAGTTCATCTCGATCGCACACCGCCGGGAACGGATGACTTCACGTGTCAAGCAGGTGAACTGAATTGCGTGATGTCGCGGGACTTGTTGCCCTACTTGCGTGGTTGCCGCATCGAAATGGTGGAAGTGAAAGGTGGATCGGGATTCGACGTCCGCTTTCCCAATCAGGACGCCCAGGAGCGAGAGGCTGCGCGCAAGTGGTTGAGTGACCAGCAGGCCAAGCGGAAGGGGAAGCAGCCCTGAACGTCAGCGACGGCTCAAGTAGGTCTTGGCAATGTCTTCGAGTCGAGCCAACTCAGCTTCAGTTGCCCCGCCGCGCCACAGGACGGCGCCCTGGCGATCGAGCAGCACCAGAGTCGGAACCCACTGGATGTTGAACAGGCGTTGCACCTCACCGATCTTGCCGTCGGGTTCCAGGTAGACGCGGTAGTTGAGTTCCTTGCGTCGAGCGACTTCGTGAATTGTCTCAGCGCGGGCGTTGAACGGTGCATCCGGTTCGCAGGCCAGCGCGACGATTTCCAAGCCGGACTGCCCATAGTCGTTCTGTAGTTTCTTGATCGATGGAACTGCACGCGCACACGGAATGCAGGTGGAACTCCAGAACTCTACGAGAACGAGTCGACCCGTGGCCGCACGGTATTCCCAGTCCTGACCGGTGATGTCGCTGACGACGAAGTTCGGAATCCGCTGTGCAGGCGCCGGTGCCCGACTCATCGGCGGCTCGGTTTCGGGGAGTCGCGGCGGCAGCGCGGGAGCGGCGGTCGGCGGCGGTCGAATCGCTGCCGTCGGCGGCAGTGTCGGCGTGCCCGCGATGTTCTCCTTGTCGATCGATGGCGGCGGCGCCGGCAACGGGACGCGGTCGCCGGCCGAGGATTCGAATGGCCCCAGGCCGGGCGGAGGTGGCAGCGGTGGTGTTACCGAGGACACCTTGTCCTCGCCGAGCTCGAAGCGCAGGTTCCCGGACGGCGGCTTCACCTGCATTTCGCCGGCGATCTTGCGTCCATCGATCTCGCGGACGACGGTGAGCAAATACGTCTTGCCCGGCGTCAGCATTGCGCACAGGAAGTAGCCGTCCGCATCGGTCTCGAAGCCGATGCCGCGGCCGGACGCCGGCGCCACTTCTTCCGCCGGGCGAACCCGTATATACGTGATGCCCTTGATCGGCTTGCCATCGCGGGCGTCCACCACCGAGCCGGCGATGATCGAGTCGCGATCGGTGCGGGCGAGGTCGCCGGGAACTTGTCGTTGCTTGCCGCGGCCCACCGAGTCGGAGCCGTCGTTCCACCAGTCTCGGTCTCGGTCGCGACGATCGACTGCCGGCCGATCACGATCCCGGTCGCGGTCGCGTGACCGGCCCGTCAGCGACGTGCAGCCAGCGGCGAACGTACAGGCCGCGATCAATATGGCTGCCAGGAAACGCATGGATCGCTCGACTCCGCGGGCACCGAGGAGTATCGACGCGTGCAACCTGACCGCTGGCGGGAATTCCACGCTCAACGATTTTGGTTGCCGTGCCGGGCCCCGATGCTCGGAAAACTCACGGGATGGCAATTCTTGTTGAAGTCGCGCTCAACTCTTTCCGCAACCGCTTCGGCGGTCAACCGAAAGGCCGGCACGATTTGCATACTCGACGTAATTGCCCCTGCTTCAACCGCCCCATCCACCCCGAAGCGATTGGTCGGTGCAATCCCCCGATTGCCCGCCATCGCGACGATCGTTCAGCGTCACCAAGTTTGCGCCGCTGGACGATCTTGCCACGGAATGGATGCGGCGTTATAGCCGTGAAGGTGGATGCGGTCGAGACGGGTTTCTTGACACCTGCATTGCGTAGAATTAGATTCAATCACAAATTGAAGAGTCGGTCATGAAGATCCGTTGTTGTCGCATCATGCTGTTCTCGTTGGCGCTGTTCGGTTTCGCGGCCGATCAGGCGTCGAAGTACGGGATGTTCAACTACCTGCATGAACACGGGACACGGATGGTTTACCGCGACGAAGAGGCGTTTCATACGGAAGTCATCAAAGGAGTCTTCAAGTTCCATGCGCGATACCTCCTCGGCGCTCCGCCAGCGGATTGCGCGCTGGCGCGGGCCAACGGTCCAGTGCCGCCAGCGGTAAATAATGGGGCGCTCTGGAATCTCGGCGGTCAATTCAAAACGGATGCGAACAAATTCTTCGCGGCCGTGAGCTTGTTGGCCGCGGCCGGGATTTCGATCTGGGCCCTGCGCAAAAAGTCGGCGCCGGATCGAGTCTTGTTCTTCGCTTTGGGACTGATTCTCGGTGGAACGCTCGGCAATCTCTATGACCGGATTGTGTTCGGCGGCGTCCGCGATTTCCTGTGCTTCTACTGGTTCGAGTTCCCCGTGTTCAATGTGGCCGACAGTTGTCTGGTGGTCGGGGCAACCTTGTTGTTGTTGCAAGCGTTCTTTGCGAAAAAAGCTGCTCCAATGGCGACGGCCGAGACGAGCCCGCCGCAGCCACCGGCGTCTTGAATCATCTCACGCCTGAAAGGCTTTACCCGTCAATTCGGGACATCCGCTGGCGGTGGCGGGTTGCGGAGTCGTTCGGGCAGTTCGAAGGAGTCGTCATCTCCATTGCGGTGAAGCAAGGGAGGCGGCGATTTGGCTTTGGCCGGACGGGCGGGCGGCACGCGATCACTGCCCGTAGTCACGTCGTCCAGGGGAACGGGCTCGTCAGCTTCTTCGAGTCGGGCCTCAGCCGTACGCCGGCTTGGCATCGGCTGGTCAGCCGGATGAGCCGACGGCGTCGAACCCGGCTTGTCGTCGCTGCTGAGCGATTCCAAATAGACCTGGTAACGAAAGTTGCCGACCGTCAACTCATCGCCGGCTTGCAGCTTACCTTCGATGACACGTTGCCCATTGATGCGGACGCCATTGGTGCTCCCCAGGTCGCGGACCACCAGGTAGTCGTGCACCTGAGCGATGCAACAATGCCGGCGCGACACCTTGCGTGAATTCAATTGAACGTCGCACTCGCCATGGCGGCCGAGCAACAGGATGGGCTTGTCGAGCATGATGCTCGGGCCGTCGGTGAGTGCGAGGAGTTGGGCGGGCATGAGGCCGGACCTGTAAGGCGGAGGCCACGAACGATTAACGCAGTATAGCAAGGGCCGGGGGTCGAAAATAGATGTCTTGGCCCGTCCAATTGCCTATTGGCACAATCCTCTACACTTCACCGAATGAGAATCACCGAATTGACGGCCTTTGTCGTTCGCATTCCGCTCAAGAAGCGCATCAAACATGCGTCCCACTCGCGGACGGACACCGATAACGTTCTGGTCCGGGCGCGATTGGACGATGGAAGCGTTGGGTGGGGCGAAGGAGTTCCGCGCGAGTACGTCACCGGCGAATCCGCGGAGTCGGCGCTGCAACTGTTGCAATCGAGCGACATCAAAACGCAATTGACCGACTGCGGCAATTTCATGGAAGCCTTGCGAATGATCGAGGCGATCAGGCTGGCCGCGGTCCCCGGAGATGCGCGCGGCGTCCAAGGCAACGCGGCTCGCTGCGCCCTCGAGATTGCCTGTCTCGACGCCTTCGGACGAACCTTTGGCGAGCCGCTATGCAACGTGACGAAATACCTCGCTCCCGATCTCTACCAGTTTCGTGACAAGGTGCAGTACAGCGGTGCAATCACATCGGCACGGCGGGGGGTCAAGATTCGACTCGCCTCCTGGCGCATGCGGATTTTCGGTGTGAAGCATCTGAAGGTCAAAGTGGGAATGGAAGGGCACGACGATCCGTATCGGCTCAAGATGATCCGCCGGCGCGTCGGCAAGAGTGTCGACATCCGTGTCGACGCGAACGAAGCCTGGCCGGCCGATGTCGCGGCCGAGAAGATTGCGGCGCTGGAGCCGTTCGGCATTTCGGCGGTCGAGCAGCCCGTTCCGCATGCGGAGGTCGATCGTCTTACCGACATCCGCAAGCGCGTGAAGACGCCCATCATGCTCGACGAATCGTTGTGCGGCATGACCGATGCCGAACATGTGACCGCGAACGGTCTCTGCGACCTGTTCAATTTGCGGTTGTCCAAGTGCGGCGGGTTCATTCCGTCTCTGCGCCTGGCACAGTTTGCCGTGAAACATGAGCTCGGCTATCAGCTTGGCTGTCAAATCGGCGAGACGGCCATCCTCTCCGCCGCCGGCCGCCACTTCGCCACGAGCGTCAAGAATCTGCGGGCCATCGAGGGCTCCTACGATCGGCATCTGGTGCAGTATCCTCTCGGCGACGAGGACATCACGTTCGGCTGGGGAGGATGGGCGCCAGCGCTGGTTCGAACGGGCCTCGGCATCGGCGTTCAAGAGGATTTTGTCGAACGCCTCGCGACGCGCAAGGAGCTTCTCCTTGGCTGACGAACTCGCTCAACCGTCTGTACATGTCGCGACCGCGTCGGATGGCTATCGCTGGCACTATCGTCGGTATGCCGCGAGTGGCGAATTGCGAGGCCGCGTCATCTTTCTGCACGGCATCCAGAGTCATGGCGGCTGGTACCGTCGCTCGTGCACACAAATCGCGGCGGCTGGGTACGAAACCTACTTTCTCGATCGCCGCGGCTGCGGCATGAACGCGGAAGCACGCGGCGACTTCCCGAGCTTTCGTCGCGTGATCGACGATATCGCTGAGTTCGTTCGCACCCTGCCAACCGACAAGCCCCGGCTAATGGGCGCGATCTCCTGGGGCGGCAAACTTGGCGTCGGATTCCAGTATCGACATCCGGGCCTGGTCGACGGACTGGCACTTCTGTGTCCCGGCTTCTTCCCCGTGATCCGGCCCGGTTTCTTTACGCGCATGCGGATTGGGCGCTGCGCTCTGACGACGCCGACGCGAAAGTTCCCAATCCCGCTCAATGATCCCGCGCTGTTTACGAAGTCCGAGTCGGCCCGCGAGTTTCTACGCAACGATCCCTTGGCTCTCCATGAAGCAACTGCCCGCATGCTCTTTCAGAGCAACTCGCTCGATTTGTATTTGCGCCGGGCCTGGAAATGGGTCCGCATTCCAACGTTCTTGATGGTCGCACAACACGACCGAATCATCGATAACCAGAAGACGCGGCGATATGTCGCTCGATTTCCTGGCCCCAAGCGGATCATCGAATATCCGAAGAGTCATCACACGCTGGAATTCGAACCGGCGGGTCATCCGTTTGTCGATGACCTGATCAAGTGGATGCAGCAAGTGACTTTTAGCGGGAAGCGGTAGCGTACATCCGTCCAGACGAGTTGCTCGTATTGCTTCTGCACACTCGTGTCGACCTTCGGGAGAAACTCATGCCGATCGAAGCCGCGCCAACCCTGACGGATCCCGATGTCCTGGTCGACCCGTATCCGAGTCTTGGCTGGCTTCGCGAGCACGATCCCGTGCATTGGGCACCCGAGATTCATGCGTGGGTCGTTACGCGGTATTCCGATGTCACGGCGGCATTTCGCGAGCCGCGGCTCAGTGCCGACCGCGTGCGCGTATTGGCGCAGATCACTCTTCGCGGCGGCGACACCGGCCCCGTCAGCGAGTATCTCCGCGTCAACAACGACATGATGCTCATGAAGGATGGGGCCGACCATCATCGGTTGCGCGTGCTGGGCAATCGCGGTTTCACGCCGAGCGCCCTGGCCTCGTGGGCGCCGCGGGTGCAAGGTGTCATCGACCGGCTCCTGGATGAAATTGGCCCGGACGGGCGATTCGATCTAATGGCCGACCTCGCCGAACCGATGCCGGCGACGGTCATTGCCGAGATGTTCGGGCTCCCAGCCGCGGATCATGGGAAGTTCCGACATTGGGCCGACGACATGGCACGCTTTTTCGGCGGCAGTGTTCGCGACACCGCCGCCGACGCCGTGGCCGCCAATACCGCGGCGATCGAACTCGAGCGGTATTTCCTGAAGCTCTACGAAGCGCGCAAAGTCGAGCCGCACGACGATTTGATGAGCCTATTCCTCGCTGGCGAAGACGCTGGCCGTCTGTCGGCTGCGGAAGTGGTCAACCAATGCACAATGATTCTCGTTGCCGGGCACGTCACAACCATTGATCAGCTTTCCAATGGCGTTTACGCGCTGTTGCGGCATGAAGGTGAATGGGATCGGCTCGTGCAGCATCCCGAACTGGTGAAACCGGCCGTTGAAGAGATGATCCGCTTCGACCCGTCGGTCACACTTATCATGCGCGTGGCGACGGCAGACCTAACGATCGGCGCCAAGGACATCAAGGCAGGCCAACTTGTCTTGCTTGCTCTCGCGTCGGCCAATCGCGATCCGGCCGTGTTCGACAATCCCGACCGGTTCGACATTGCACGCATGCCGAACAAGCACATCGGCTTTGGCGTGGGTCCGCATCAGTGTCTCGGAATGAGCCTTGCCCGCATGGAACTGGAATCTGCTCTGCGTGCATTACTGAAACGGTTCCCGCGGTTACACCTCGACCCGGAGCGGCATCCGGTGCGCAAGATTGAAAGTCTCACCTTCCGCGGCTTTGCTCGTCTGCCGGTTCGAACGGCATGAGCATTTGGTTGCAGAATTTCATCAACGATCTGGAAGTCCCCAGATGGTCACTGCACGTCCTTCCCTCGTCGACGATTCGCCACCCGTGGTCCAGAGACGAGAGCCGTCGCGGGAAAAACGAACGTGGATGACCCACTCGGGGGAGTCGAGTTCCTTCAGAATCTTCAGTTCCTTCGGATCCCAAAGAACGATCTTGCCTTCGCGGCCGGCGGTGACCAGGACATCGCCGCGCGGGGTCCAGTCGACCGTGTAGACCTCCTTGCACAGACTTTCCGCCGACCGAAGCAGCTTGCCCGTTGCGACATCCCAGAGGCCGATGGTTCCATCCACGTAGCCGGTCGCGAGTATCTTGCCGTCAGGGCTGAACTTGATTTCTTGCGTCATCTGCTTGGGAAGTTCGTGGATAAGTTTGCCGGTAGCCACGTCGTAGAGGCGCGTCGTGCGATTGCGGTTGCCGACGGCGAGGATCTTGCCATCGGGGCTGAAGACCGTGGTCAGGCCGCCGTCGCCGCTTCCTTCTAGCGTGTGGACCACCTTGCCGGTGGCTGCTTCCCAAATCTTGGCGCCGCCCGCTCCTCCGCCGGCGGCCAGGAGTTTGCCGTCGGGGCTGAATGCCATCGACGGCTGCGCGCCTCCCGTGTCGATCGTGAGGCTTTTACCGGTGCGTACGTTTTCGACGATCAACTTGGGCGAGTTCTCGCAGTAAGCAATCGTCTCGCGATCGGACGCCACGGCCATGTGGATCGGCTCCTTGCCGATCATCAGTTTGCGGCCCTCCCGAAATGTCTGATCGTCGAGCACTGTCGCCGGCATGTTCCAGCCGAGCAGCGTGACCTCGCCCGGACTCGGTCCCCAGACGATCTTCCATGAGTCGTAGGGCAACGAGTGGAGGACCTTAAGTTTGTCGGCGTTGTTCGTGGAGATGACGGGCCGCGTGTCTTTCGGCAATGGGGCCGCCAAGCTGATGGTCGGCAATACGAGAAGCAGCAGACTGGCGGATCGACGCATGGCAGGTTGACCTCAGGAGCCTAGCCATGAGGTTACGTTTGCCGCAATCGATCCGCAAAGGGATTTGGCTTTGGGCGAGAAAGCCGTTACATGAGAATCAAATCAAAAATCGCCGGTTCCGCGCTTGGACCACCAGGGCAGCGATAGGCCGCCTTCCATTTCCAGCGTCGTCCCGTTCACATATTCGCTGCGCGGGTCGACCAAGAACAGCGTGCCGTGAGCGATTTCCTCGGAAGTAGCCAACCGGCCGGACGGAAGCTGTTTGCCCGCGACTTTGATCGTCTCCTCGGAGAAGAACTTACGCTCGCCCGGAGTATCCGTCCATCCTGGGTGCAGGACGTTGACGCGGATTTTGTGACCGAGAAGTTCCGTCGCGGCCGTGCGAGCCATCTGGTCGAGACCGGCCTTGGCGATGTTGTAAGCCATGGCGCTGGGGAACGCGATCTTGGCGTGCGGCGACGACATGATCACCACGGCCCCGCCGCGGCCTTGATCGATCATCCGATTCGCGCAAGCGCGCAAACCGTAGTAGGCCCCGAAGAGCGAGATTTCGATGGTCTTGCGAAATCCGACCATGTCCGCCGTGTGGAAGGGTTCGCGATCGCTGTAGGCGGCGGAAGAAACGAAAATGTCGATACCGCCCAACTCCTTTACCGTCTTGTCGACCATGGCTTCGACGGCCGCCTGGTCCGAAACGTCGGCCTGAACGGCAATGGCTTTGGCGCCGAGCTTGCGAATTTCCGCGACTGCCGCTTCGGCGGGACCGGCCTGGCGACCATAGTTCAAAGCAACACTGGCGCCCGCCTGACCGAGAGCGATCGCGACGGCGCGACCGATGCCGCTGGAAGCGCCAGTCACAAGGGCGACCTTGCCGGTCAAATCGGGTCCGGGAACGTGGGGCATTATCAGTTCTCCCAATGAAAAAGGCCGGCCGCTGTCGGCCGGCCCTTCGCATGTATTCGGTTCGGTTCAATCGTCGTCGCTGTCGTCATCATCCCGGCCCCGGCGTTTCGCAAGGCCGGCCTTCTCGAGAAGCGACTGGCTGAAGACGTTTTCGTCCTCGCTCAGGACCGCTTCGATGGCTGCCTCCGCAGACGCCGTCAAGTTGTACTGAATTTTATACTTGCGCTTGGCGATGGCAATCTCGTCGCCTGGCCGAAGCGGACGATTGAGAACGCGCTCGCCGTTCACCTTGATCCCATTGGTGCTGCCGAGATCGCGGACCTGCCAGAAGCCCGCGTCCTTGTAGGCCAGTTCACAATGCAACCCCGAGATATTGGGGAAGCGGAGACTGATGTCGCAGGTATCGCGCCGACCAATGGTCAGCACGCCACGACGGAGCGGGATGGGATCACCTCCTCCCACCGGTACTAACTCACCAACCGTTTCTGCGGGCATGTGCAACCTCGCCGGGAACAAGAGAGAAAAAAATGATGGAACAAGTACGGATTTTGGAATAGGGGATTATACCCGCGCGGGAAGTAGTTGGTTTTGATGCGTCGATGATGGCTCACGTCCACCCGGTACGGCGACAACCAGTGTGAACGGACGGATAGGTAGGCTTCCTATTTCTCGATCTTGGACTTACCGACCCAGGGACGCAAGACCTCCGGCACGTCCACGGAGCCATCTGCTTGTTGGTAGTTCTCCAGGATTGCCACGAGCGCCCGCGTCACTGCGACCGCTGTGCCGTTGAGGGTATGGGTGAATCGTGTTCCCTTCTGGCCAGCGCCCTTATACCGGATGTTCAATCGCCGTGCTTGGAAGTCCGTACAGTTCGACGTGCTGGTCACCTCGCCGTATTCCCCTTTTGGCTTGCCGGTCGGCTTGTCGATTTCGCCTCGGCAGGGCATCCATGCTTCGAGGTCGTATTTGCGGTAGGCCGGGCCGCCCAGATCGCCCGTGCACGTGTCAAGCACGTGATACGGAAGCCCCAACTCGCGAAAGATCTCTTCCTCAATGGCCAGGATCTCCAGATGCAAGGTTTCGCTTTGCTCCGGAGTGCAAAAGCCAAACATCTCCACCTTGGTAAATTGGTGGACCCGGTAAAGGCCCTTGGTGTCCCGGCCCGGTGCACCGGCCTCGGTCCGAAAACAGTGTGACAGGCCGACATAGCGTTTCGGCAAGGTAGTTTCATCGAGGATCTTGTCCCTGAGCATCCCGCCGAGCGTGATCTCGGCCGTCGCGATCAGGCACAGGTCGCTATCCGCGATGGTGTAGACCTGTCGCGTCTCGGGATTTGGATCACGCGGCATGAAACCAATGCCTTCAAGCACGTCGACACGGGCCAGGTCCGGCGTGATGACTGGTGTGAAGCCGCGGGCGACGAGCTTCTGCATCGCGAACTGAATGAGCGCTAGTTCCAATAGGACAGCTTCGTTTTTGAGGAAGTAGAACTTTTGTCCCGTCACCGATGCACCCGCTTCAAAATCGACGAGGTCGAGTGCCTCCGCGAGTGCCACGTGGTCCTTGGGAACGAAGTCGAAGACACGCGGCTCGCCGACGCGTCGAATGACCTTGTTATCGGCCGGCGTGCCGCCAACCGGGGCGTCCGGATGGGTCATGTTCGGAATGGTCAACAGGGCCGCGTGTAGTTCGGCCTCGATTTTCTTGACCTCAGCTTCGGCCGCGGACTTTTGCTCGCGCAGGCGTTTGCCTTCGGCCTTTAGCTCCTCCTTCTTCCCGGCATCCTTTTCGGGCCCAATAAGCTTGGAAACCTCGTTCGAGCGCTGTTGCAATGCCTGCGATTCGCCGATGAGTTTGCGACGTTGGTCGTCCAGGCTGACAACGCGATCGACCTCGGCGTTGCTGGCGAGGCGGTTCTTGCAGTTCGCCTTCACGGCGTCCAGGTTGTCCCGAATGAATGCAGCGTCGAGCATGAATTTGCTGGTGTTGAGGTCCGCCGCTCGCGACGAAGCGGTTGCCAAAATGATAGGGCCGTCGCCGTAAGGTTCACCGGTCGTCAGTGGCCGAGAAGGAGTACCAGTCGCCCGTGAGATGTCGAAGCTCGTAGCGATCATCCCCAAACGGTGAGCCGACGGCATTTGGCTTGTGCACGAATCCGAACGATCGCCGATCCGCTTTCCCGTCGGCCCGACCGGACATCGTGCGCAAGTATGTGCCGCCTCGCGAATCCGTGCCCCATTGGTCGACCCAGTACACGCTCAAGTTTGCGTTCAGCGGAACGATGGCTCGATTCGCCGGTAGTGGTGCGTCGCTGAGAAGCGATTCAAACTCTGAAGCGTGATAGCAAAAGACGAGTCGGCGAGGCACATCGAACCAGAGTAGAGTTGGAGTCGACGCCAGGAGCAAGAGCATTGCCGCCACCGATCCACGTTGGATGGACTTTTCAGTTTGACGAGATCGATGCACATGCCGAATGATCGCCGTTGCCGCAAAAACCATGTACGCCCCGCCGGCGATGCGGCTCGCCGTCGGCGGCGCCATTTCCAGAGGCCCAGGAAAAATGCTCAGCCCGAGGACAACCACGGACAAGACAAAGGTGAAGATGGCTAGAAACCACACGTTCAAGATTCTCCAGATCGTCGCGGGGCTTGCATGTCACCACACGGGTTCATTTCCAAGCATTCTCCGAATGAGCCCGATCTGGCCGGAGTGCAAGAATTCGTGATGCGATACCCATCGCGCGTAGTCGGCCTTGGTCCGACAGAAGCGATGCGGCGACGACCCCACGACGAAAGTTTCGAGATCAGCGTCGTGTGTGGCGTGCAGCGTCTCCAGTGCGGCTTCGTGGACGTGATCTAACACGCGACGAATTTCGGCAGGTGACGGGTGCTTGTCGGCGGCCGCATCCGGTACCATGTTGCGCATGAAGAGCGTCATGAACTCAGCGGGCAGGACTCCCTCCTCGACGACCTGATGCCCACCCACGCGCTCGACGATCAGCCGGGCCTCAGCCATGGCCAGATGGCCGACTTGCCAGGCAACGTGGGTCGGACAGCCGGACGGCATGCGGAACCAATCGGTTTCGGGGATCGTCGCCAGCAAATCGAGCGTGTAGCCGCGGGCGAAGACGAGGGCGTCGATAAAGTGGGAGATTCGCGACGACATCGGTTGCTCGAACGGATTGGCGAGGATCGTGCCTGTTCGTTATAGTGCGGCAGTAACGAGGAGTGCGTCTTGATGACCACGGCGACGAACTTAGCAGCCCCGCCGATTCGGCTCACTGCCGACGAGTTTGCCCAGCAATACGGCGGGCAATACGTCGAGCTCATTGATGGCTTGGTTCAGGAGATTCCTGTGCCCTTCCAGGAACATGGAACGATCTGCTGGAAAGCCGCCTTCGCCTTCGGTACGCATATTGTGGCGAATGACCTCGGCCATCTCACCACCAATGATTCATTTGTCATCACTCAGTCCGACCCGGACCGTATCCGCGAGGCCGACATTTGTTTCTTCAGCTACGAGCGAATCGCCAAAGGGCCTTTTCCCAAGGGCTTGGGCCGGGTCTCGCCCGATTTGATCGTCGAAGTGCGTTCGCCATCACAAGGGTGGGACGACGTCTTCAAGAAAGTGAGCGAATACCTCGCAGTCGGCGTCCGCGTCGTTGTTGTCCTTGACATCGCGATCATGGCGGCGGCAGTTTACCGGAAGGACGAATTCCAACAGATCTTCGACAATGGCGATGATCTGACGATCCCCGACATACTGCCAGGTTTCTCCGTGCCTGTCCGCAAGCTCTTCGAATGAGCGATCCGTCGCCAATTCGGCGCAATCAATAGCGCTCGGGAACTGGCCCGGACTCCAAGAAATGTGAATAGCCCACTTCGTCGGGAAACTTACCTTCGTAGTTCCGTAATTGGAAGCGGATAGCTTCCAGCGAGTCGTCGTGCCAGTTGTTCATGTAACTCGGCAAGTTCTCGACCGCATCGGTCAACTCCACCACCTGGGCACTCCGTCCGCCAAGCGCGAGCGACCGAGCGTCATTGAGTGCCCGGAAGAGGATATACATCAAGCGCCGATGAATCTCGGGTGACGGGTTCATTGCGACGGACTCCTTCACTGGATTCGCACTTGGCTCAACGGGAGACTCGCTGTCTGGCTGGGAGTTCCCAGCAACTGCACTTCGATAGGGTCGATTATCGCTCCAGACAACGTTGCTCGCAAGACCCGGAGGTATCGCCCGTCTCGCGCGACAGTTGTCTTTGGCGAATGGAGTGAATCGAGGGGTAGCCGCGTCACCCGATCGGACACCCCTGGCTCAACGATTCGAGCCAGGATGTCGGATTGACCAACCTCTCGTGCGGCGAGTGCCCGTCGGACTCCGGCCGAAATGTAATAGTCTGGCATGGGCAATGTGTCGAGTGAGCCCCGCTACGGCCGCTTCTCCAGCGGCACGTACGCCACGTCCTGCTTGCCCACGTACACCTGTTCCGGCCGATAGATGCGGTTGCCGACGAGTTGCTCGTGCCAGTGCGCCAGCCAGCCGGCCACCCGGGCGATGGCGAAGATCGGCGTGAAGAGATCGGTTTCGATCCCGAGCGATTCGTACACGACGCCGCTGAAGAAGTCGACGTTGGGGTAGACGCCCTTGGGTCCGTAGATCGGTGCGGCCTGTTTTTCGAGTTCAATCGCCACTTCGTAGCGGGCCGGTCGCGTCGATTCCGCGAAGACGTGTTCGGCCAACTCCTGAAGCACAGTTGCGCGTGGGTCCTTCACCTTGTAAACACGATGCCCCATGCCCATGATCTTGAAACTCGGGTTCGCCGCGCGCCGAGCGTCAAGCCAGGTCTTCACATTGTCGACGCCGCCAATCTCGGTGAGAACTTCGAGCACTTCCTCGTTCGCCCCGCCATGCAATGGGCCCGACAAGCTACCGACGGCGGCGGAGATCGTTGCGTATGGATTGGCCAAACTCGAGCCGGTGACCCGTGCCGTGAAAGTGCTGGCGTTGAAACCGTGTTCGGCGTGCAGGATCAAGCAGGCATCGACCACCTTGCGAACCGAAGGCGATGGCTCGCGGCCAAACAGCATGTAATACAGGTTCGCCGCATGGTCGAGGTCCGGGTGCGGTTCAATCGGCGTCTCACCGCGGCGCAGCCGGGCAAATGCCGCCACCAGCGTCGGCAGACTGGCAATCAGACGAAGCGTCGCTTCCCAGTTCGAAGCCGCATTCGATACGTCGCGCGCGGGATAATACATGCCGAGCGCGGCCACAGTGGACTGCAGCGCATCCATCGGATGGCCGGCGGCCGGAAATGCCTTAATGACGTCGATGAGTTTGTAATGCAGGCTGCGGCGCTGCCGAAGCTCATGATGAAAGTCCGCCAGCTGCCGTTGCGTCGGCAACTCGCCCTTCAGAAGCAGCCAGGAGGTTTCTTCGAACGAGCTTTCCTTGGCGAGCGTTTCGACGGGAATGCCACGATACGACAACAATGCTCGTTTGCCATCGATAATGCTGATCGCGGATTTGGCGACCGGAACGTCGGCCAGGCCTGCGGGAATCTCCGTCGGACTGCTCATGGAAGTCTCAGAAAGGGGCGGGGCCTGGGGATTGCATCGGAGCCCGCACTGTTGAGTTATGGCCGATTCGGGTTCCCGGCTAGCCGCTGGCGGCTTAGCGCACACTCGGCGTCAGCCGCTCAATCATCCTCGCCTCCGCAGGATACTTCGCCGTCAGCTCCGCCCGGTCGCCGCTAGAGTAGTCCGCGTAATCGAATCCCGGCGCCATCGTTGCGCCGAGCAGTGCCCACGAACCCCTGTCGATCAGTACGCTCCCCTGCCACACTCCGCCGGGTACCACGAGTTGCGGCACCTGGGCATTCTTTAGGTCGGTCCCGAGGGTCAGTGTCCGCGTGGAGCCGTCCGGCCAAAGTTGCAGCATCTGTACCGGGTCGCCGGCGTAAAAGTGAAACACCTCGTCACCCGGCAGCAGATGAAGGGCCGACACGGTCTTCGGCGTCAAGAGATAGTAGATCGCCGTGCCGACAGACCGTGTGTCGCCGTCGCGTTGCAATGTTTCGGTGCTGCGATACGTCTCGCGGAAGTACCCGCCTTCGACCGGGTGCGGCTGAAGCTGCAATTGCTCAATTACTTCATCAGCCGTCATGCCGCTTCTCCGCAAAGAACGTGATAGCCGCGTCGTTCCTCCCACGTCGAGTCCGGGAACACTTCCGTCATCGCCGGAGCCACATGATTCACCATCTTGGTGACGATGTAGAAGCGACCGCCGGGTTTCAATAATGCTCGACCCCTCTCGATGAACATCTGGGCGATCCATGAATTGGCGTAATACGGCGGGTTCGCGAGGATCACGTCGAACGATCCGGGATCGAGTCCCTCTAGGGCGGATGTTGTCACGCAACGGAAATTCGTCACGCCGTTCTCTTTGGCGTTCAACTCCGCCAGAGCGGTGGCCCGCACGTTGCTATCGACGAATGTGGCAACCCCCTCTGCACCGGCGCAATCCATTGCGAGGACGCCGTTCGCTCCTGGGCCGCATCCCAGATCGATCACGCGATCGCCGGGCCGAATTTCGGCCGTCTCCATCATGGCACGGGCGCCTTCGTCCAGTGCGCCATACCCGAACACGCCCGGCCGGGAAACAAAGTTGTGTGACGGTCCGTCGCCAATCTTGGCGTGAAACGTCAACTCGTGGCGGCGACGCGGCCGTTCGCCGTCACGGGCGCTCCAAAAGACACTGCCGGCCTTGCTCGTCGGCAGTTCACTGCATTTTCCGAACACCTTCTTGTGCCACTTCGGCAGCAGCGAGTCGGCCTGATACTCCGAAAGTGAAATGAGCAGCCCACGCTGAGCCAGCACATGAAATGACTGCTCGAGCATATCGAGCTTCAGTTCGCGCTCGCCGTGCGCGGCTACGGGAAAAATGGCCGTGTTGAACCGGGCCGGCAAGTCCCACAGGTCGGCATGCGTTTCGACCGTCGCTGCCGATCCGGCTTCCACAAGCTGAATCCGCAACTTGCCAGCCTGGTGAACATCCATCTGGTAGCAGACGGTTTCCATCGGCCCAAGTCCCGCACACAGGTCGGTCACCTGCGCCGGCGAGCCAAGGACAATGACGACAGGCGGACGGACGCGAGCCTTGATCGATTCGAGCAAAGGAAGCAGATTGAACATGCAGTGATTGTAGGTGCAGCCGAAGCCTGCCGTAGTCACAAGCTGCCAGCTTGTGAGCCGTCACAAGCTGGCAGCTTGTGGCTACGGCAGGCTGGGCCCGCGAAACAATCGCGACGTCATCCCCAACCGCAATCTCCCCGCTGACCGCCACGCGCGCCAGGACGCCAAGCCGACCGGCCACGCCTGCCTCGTTACGCCCTGAGTGTATTCGAAGCGATTGCCACCGGTTCGCGGAATGCCAATTTCGATGACGACGGTGTTGCCGTGTTGCAACTGCATGCCTTCGACCAATGCGTCGGCGTCAAGGCCGGCAATGACAAGCTGCTCGCCCATCTGGCCGGCTTCGACCTTGCGTCCCTCTGCGGCGAGTTCGGACAATACCTCAGCGCGCATCACATTGAGTTGACGGGCGCCGCCAGCACCTTTGACGTCGCCCTTGATGCCGCGTTGCTCGACGAGCGTCGCACGTTCTACCGGGACGCGGGCGTAGTAGTCGGTTGGCCGGCGTTCGACGTCGCGCGGCGTGAAGGCGATGCTGACAATGTGTGCCATTCCGCTCAAACCTCGCCGGCGCGTCGGGCTCCACTCCACCGCAAGACCGGCTCCTTCGCCGCCTTCACCTCATCCGGCCGGCTGTTCGGCAACGTGTGCGGAGCTTTTTGCAAGAATGCCGCGTCCTCGGTGATGATCTTCAGCAGCACGCCCGCGAAGGCGTCGAGCGTCTCCTTGCTTTCGGTCTCCGTCGGCTCCATCATCAGGGCCTCGGCGACCACGAGCGGGAAATAGACCGTCGGGGCGTGGTAGCCGTGGTCGAGCAGCCGTTTGCCGACGTCCATCGCGCTGATCTTCTTCTCGCGGCGCAGCGTCTTCGCACTGGCGACGAATTCGTGCATGCAGCGGTCGCCGTGCGGGACCTCGTAGGCGTGCTTGATGCGACTGAGCAGATAGTTCGCATTCAGGACTGCGTGCTCGCTGACGCGCTTAATTCCGTCCGGCCCCAGCGTGCGGATGTACGCCCAGCCGCGGAACAGGATGCCGACGTTGCCAAAGAAGCTGCGCACGCGGCCGATCGACTTGGGCATGTCGTAATCGAGCGCGAACCGATCGCCGACATTCTTGACCAGCGGCGCCGGCAAATAGGGGGCCAGCGTCTTGGTGACCGCGACCGGCCCGGAACCGGGGCCGCCGGCGCCGTGTGGCCCGGTGAACGTTTTGTGGACGTTGTAATGCTGCATGTCCGCCCCGAAGTCGCCCGGCCGGGTGACGCCGAGGATGGCATTCATGTTCGCCCCGTCGAGATACACCAACCCGCCGGCCGCATGCACCATGTCGGTGATCTGGCGGATCTGTCGCTCAAAGAGCCCAAGCGTGTTCGGATTGGTGATCATGAACACGGCCGTCGCGTCGCCGAGCTTGGCCTTCAGGTCGTCGAGATCGACGAGTCCCTTGGCATTGCTCTTGACTGTGACGGCCTCGAACCCGGCGAGAGCGGCACTCGCCGGGTTGGTCCCATGTGCGCTATCGGGAACGAGCACCTTTTTGCGCCGCGTCTGCCCGATGTCACGGAAGTACGCGGCCGCGACGTAAAGAGCGGTCAATTCCCCATGCGCCCCCGCGGCCGGCTGGAGCGACACGACCGGCAACCCCGAGATTTCGATCAGGAAGTTCTGCATCTCCCACAGAACTTCGAGCATCCCTTGGGTGCTGACTTCGTCTTGCAGCGGATGCAACCCAGCGAACGCTGGATGCGCCGCGAGGCGCTCGTGCCGTTTGGGGTTGTACTTCATCGTGCACGAACCGAGCGGGTAGAAGTTCGTGTCGATGGAGAAATTCCGCTGCGACAGGTTAGTGAAGTGCCGAATGAGATCGCTCTCCGCCACCTCCGGCAACGGCGGCGGTGCCTCGGCGAGCTGATCCTTCGGTATGAAGTCGCTCGCCGGCTTCGCGGGCACATCCGATGTCGGCAGCCGATGGCAACGCCGACCGGGCTTGGAGAGGTCGAACAGGAGGGCGGTGGATTGGGTGTTATGCATTGAGAGATACTGTCAAATTCTCGTGATCAATCCGCAAACACGACTAACGATTGTGGAACATCATAGTGGAGCCACACGACGTGTTGCACGGGCACGGTTCAATTGTTCCCGAGCACATCGCGCACTTTCGCCGTCAATGCCGTCAGCGCATACGGTTTGGGTAAGAAATGAACATTCTCCGATTCGATCCCATGGCGCACAACCGCATCGTCGGTGTAACCGCTCATGTAGATGATCTTGACGGTCGGGTGCTCGGCGAGCAGCCGTTCCGCCAGTTCGCGACCGCTCATGTTGGGCATCACCACGTCCGTCACCAGCAGGCGAATCGCGACGCCGTAGGTTCGAGCCACTTCCAGCGCTCGCTCGCCATTGGCTGCTTCCAGAACCACATACCCCGCGTCCTGGAGTGCTCGCAGCGCCAGCGCCCGCACATGGTCGTCGTCTTCGACCAGCAGGATCGTTTCGCCGTCGACCGCGGCCGGCGGGGTCGCGACCGCCCGCTCGGTTGGGCTTGCCGGCGGACTGGCGGCAGGCAAGTAGACACGAAACGTCGTTCCGTGATTTGGCTCGCTTTCTACGGCAATATGTCCGCCCGATTGCAGCACGATGCCATACACAGTCGCCAATCCCAGGCCGGTCCCCTTGCCGATGCCCTTGGTCGTGAAGAACGGCTCAAAGATCCGCGCCCGCGTCGCGTCATCCATACCGATCCCGGTATCGGCGACGCTGAGTAGGACGTGGCCGGCCAAACGTATGCCGGATTCGGACGTGCCGGGCAGATCCAGCCCCGCATAGCTCGTCGCGATCGTGAGTTTGCCGCCCTGCGGCATCGCATCGCGGGCGTTGACCGCCATGTTGACCACGACTTGCTCGAGCTGACCCGGGTCGGCCTGGACCCACGTCGGACTCGGCCCCGCGTCGGTCGCGAGGACGATGTCCTCGCCGATCACTCGGCGCAACATGGTCGCGAGTTCCGCCACGAGAGCGCCAAGGTCGAGCACCTTCGGTTGAAGCATCTGTTTACGGCTGAAGGCGAGCAATTGCCGCGTGAGGCCAGCCGCGCGTTCTCCCGCCTTGCGAATCTCGTCGATGAGCGCCCGCACCGGATCGTCGGCCGCGAGCGAGCCGAGGGCGATGTCGCTGTAGCCGTTGATGACGGTGAGCAAGTTGTTGAAGTCGTGCGCCACGCCGCCGGCCAGACGGCCGACCGCATCCATCTTGTGGGCCTGACGCAGTTCCGCCTCGAGCCGCTTGCGATGGGTGATGTCCCAGGCCATCCCGGCCACGAGCCGGCGACCGTGCCGGGCAATCGGGAATTTCATGACGAGCCAGGTGTGCTCGCCGCCGTCCTTGGTGACTCCTGTCTCCTCCGTGTGCACCGGCCCGCGTTCCAAACAGGCGCGATCGCTGGCCCGAAACAAGTCCGCTGTTTCCTTCGGCCAGAAGTCGTGGTCGGTCTTGCCCAACCATTCCGTCGGTTGCGGATCGTACTGGGCCAGCCAAACGGGATTCACATAGAGGAAATGGCCGCCTTCATCCTTGATGAATGCGGCAGCCGGACAGTGGTCCATGAACGCGCGAAATCGCTCTTCGCTCTCACGCAAAGCAGCTTCGAGCTGGCGGGCCACGGTAACGTCGAGGCAAACGCCCTTCCACACGACCGAACCATCCGGCTTGACCCGCGAACGGGCCCGGCACTGCACGAGACGCAACCGACCGGCCAGATCGCGCGCCGTAAACACGTGGTCGAGAGAACCATCCCCCTCCACGGCCCGCCGTCGAGCCGCTTCCAGGCTGAGCCGATCCTCCGGCACGATCGCATCGGCAATGGCTTGAGGGTTCGCGTAGAGGCCCTGGGGAGTCAGCCCGAGCACCTGCTCGACGCCCGCGCTGATGTACGTGAAGTGCTCGACGCCGTCCGGCCGACGGACCAGACGATAGACAAACCCATGTGGCAGCTGGTCCGCGAGCGCACGGAGCGGATGTTCGCGGCTCGCAGATGAAGGCGGATTCGGCTCTTGGATCTCGAACTCCTTGGCAGTCTTCGGTCACTGAGGACGGCGGCCCCGAGCCGCGGATCGGGGACCACCGCGGTGGCGTCGATCATTTATCTAGTAGCACCTTCTTGGCCGGCTTCAGGTGCTCTTCGTCGAGCTTGCCGACTGACCACAAGAGGCCGCGCGTCACCAAGTCGAGATAGCGGTCGTCGCCCACGGTGGCGTTGTTGTGACCCAGCGTCGTCGCGAATACCTTGGCCTTGCCGTTATAGGTGTTGGTCCAGGCGACCACGTGGTCTTCGGTCCGCTCCTTGCCGTCCTTGCCCTTGATCGCTTGCGATCCGCGGGCCAGCGGCTTGGCGGTTTCGTGCAGCTTGCCCGCCGAGTTATTGTAAAGCTCTTCGTTCACCGTCTTCCAGTCGGCCATTTTCATGGTGATCGGGCTTTCCTTGTCGACGAAGGTGATCGAGATCGGCAACTGCGGCCCATGGCCGGTGCTGGCGAGGCCGGTGAACTCGAACCACGCGGTCTGCTTGGGAAATCCTTCGCTGCGGTAGCTGTGCATGCCGCAATGCAACACAACGCCCGGCAAGCCGTCGCGATGGGGCTTCAAGATCTTGCCGATGGTCGTCAGGTCTTTCACGTCCGAGCAGCACTCATCATGAACGACGACGTCGAAGCCCTTGTACCAATCTTCCTTTTCGTAAATCGGATTGAGGTGCTTCGTACCGGTGTCCGGATCGTAGGAGATGACCCACTGCACGTTAGCACGCGCGGAAACGCCCTTGGTGAGCAGGTCCTTCTGTTTGTCGTAGTCGTGGCAGCAGCCGCCAATGACGAGGAGGGCCTTGATCGGTGCTGGGTCGTCGGCTGCCCGAAGAGCAAGCGGGGCGACGACGATCAGCGCGAGAGCCGAGAGAATTGGTCGCTTCATGGAGAGCCTCGGGAGCATTGGGTTGGCGGCTAGTGTATTGTGGACAAGAGTTCGTGTTTAGCTGGCGAACGACCGCGTGGCCGGTTATCCTGAGCAATGACCCTCGCAGTCGTCGACTCTGGAGCCCATTTCATGGCACAGCCAACCAACCTCTCGCCGCCACTTCGGACGGCAGATGTCACGGTCGCACCGACGGGTCGTCGCGAATCCACGTCGATTCCGCTTCCATCAAGCAATAGCGAGTTGACCAACAGCCTGCCTGGCCCCGACCATGCCGCCACGCTGACGTCCGGTGGCGCGGCCGTGATCGTGACTGAATGTCGCAACATTGCCGGTTACGAGATCCTCGAAGAACTCGGCCGCGGCGGCATGGGCATCGTCTACAAGGCCCGGCACATCGCGTTGAAACGGGTCGTCGCCCTCAAGATGATCCTTGCCGGCGCCCATGCCCGTTCCAAAGACCTCGAACGCTTTCGTGCCGAAGCCGAAGCGGTCGCGCGCTTTCAGCATCCGAACATCGTCCAGATTCACGAGGTTGGCGAGGCTGACGGACTGCCGTACTTTTCGCTTGAATTTGTTGAGTATGGAACGCTTTCCAAGAAGATCGCCCGCGACCCGCAGGAGCCGCGCTATGCCGCGGAGACCGTTGAGGCGCTCGCCCGAGCGATGCAGTACGCCCACGAACGCGGCGTCATTCATCGCGACTTGAAGCCATCTAACATCCTGCTCGCAGATGGGGGCGTGCCCAAGATCACAGACTTCGGATTGGCAAAGCGATTCGACGATGAGAGCGAGCGCACACAAACCGGACAGGTGCTCGGCACGCCGAGCTACATGGCTCCGGAACAAGCAAGTGCTGACTTCGACAAAGTCGGCCCCCCGACCGACGTCTATGCTCTCGGAGCGACGCTCTACGATTTGCTCACCGGCCGGCCGCCCTTCTCGGGGTCGAGCGTCCTCGACACCCTGGAGATGGTCCGCACGCGTGAGCCGGTTCCACCGGGCAGCCTGGCGGGCCACGTGCCGCGCGATCTGGAAACGATCTGCCTGAAGTGCCTGCAAAAGGACCCGGCACGCCGCTACACGACGGCCGGCGCTCTCGCGGATGATTTGCGTTCGTTCCTCGACGGCAAACCAATCAAGGCCCGGCCTGTGGGGTCAATGGAGAGGGCCTGGCGCTGGGCGAAGCGCAATCCGTGGCTGGCCGCCATGGGCTCGGCCGTCGCAATCCTACTCGTCGCCGTCGCGACGATCACGTCGGTCCTCTCGTACAACCTGTCGATTCAAAAGCGCGCGGCCGAGGATACGGCGATCCGCGAGCAGGCTGCCCGCGAGGAAGCCCAGCGTTTGGAGCGTCTGGCCCTCGCCGAGCAGAAGAAAGCCGAAAAGGCACGTGACCAGGAAACGGCCGCGCGCAAGACCTCAGCGGAACAGCGGCAACTCGCTTTGAATACCGTTCGCGATGTCTTGATCCGCGTCGACGAACTGATGAAGAAGGATGAACGGCTCGTCCCCATCCGCCTGGACATCATTCGCCAGATGGTTACGAATGTAGACCAGATTCGCGACCATGCGCTCAAGAACCCGTTGGAAGACAACACCGAGGCGCTCGCGTACACGCGCATCGGCCAGGTTTATTTCTCCGGCAACCGGATCACCGATGCGGTCGAATGGTTGACCAAGGCGCATGTGATCCTCAAGCGCATGGCCGAAGAGGCGCCGAACGACAAGCGAATGATGCGCGACCTGGCGGCGGCCTGCCAAAGTCTGGCCGATGCCGAGTGGCGCCTGGGCCACGGATCAAAATCGCGCGCGCTCCAGGCGGAAGCTTTGCGGTTGCAAATGCGCCGTGCGGAACTGATCGAGAAGAACGGCTTTGAAATGGAGGCGGCCGACGCCGCGCTCGAGGTTGCCGAGGCGTATGCGCGCGTTGCTTACGACGACTTACGCTTGGGTCGGCCAGCCGACGCGCTGCGCAACTATTTGGCATCCGAAAAAAGCTTCGAGGCCCTGCCGCCGCCGTTGCCGCAGTGGCTCAAAGTTCGACGCATCCGAAGTGAAAGCCGCGTGCGCATCGGCGACGCTCTGTCACGCCTCGGCAGGACTGACGAGGCTCAGAAAAGCTATCTCGACGCGCTCAGCAGCCGCGAAGAGTTATTGCAAAACACACGGCCGGGACCGAACGCCGTGCTCTTGAAGACGGACGTTGGTCAGTCGCGCATGTACCTGGGCGACTTCTTCTTGATGGCGCGCAACGACGCGACGACCGCCAGCCTCTACTACGGTCAATGCTTCGATATCTTCCAGGCCGCTTTGGCCGATAATCCGCAGAACCTCGACATCCGCCAGCGGCTGGCCGCGACGTACTATCGGCTCGGCCTCGTGGCCGGTCAACGGCACGGCATCGCGGCCCTCGCCGGCGCCGCCATCGAGATCGCTCCGCAGGCCCGGTATTATGCCGAGTGCCTCAAGATGCGCGAGGAACTGGCCAAGATCGATAAGACGGACATGCAGGGTCAAGTCGAGGTGCTGCTGTCCTATGCCCGAGTCGGGCGCATCGATGATGTCGACGAAACCGCCAAGAACATTCTGAAACAGGCCGGCACGGACCCGCAATCACTCTTTCAAACCGCGTGCGGCTTGTCGATCGTGGGCGGAGGCACAGCCGACGCGGCCGTGCGCTGCCGCGATCAGGCGTTCGAGGTGCTCGACAAGCTCATCCACCACGGCTGGGAAGACCGTTTCGGCTTGAACACAGACCCCGATCTCGATGCTGTCCGTCGCGATCCGCGCTACAAGGAACTGCTGAAGAAGATGGACACGCTGATTCCGGAGCCGGGGTAATCGAAGGAGCGCGGATGTTTGCCGACATCCATTTCCTGACTCTGGCGGGGACGATGCTCGTCCTCGTCGGCGGCGCCATGGCAATCTGGCCGCGAGCCGTGACCTCCGTCAGTCAGGATGCGGACGGCATCCCGATGCCGGTGACACCGGCCAATGTTCGCTGGATGCGACTCTTCGGGATTGCCGTGCTCGTTCTGGGAATCGTGTGTGTCGCCTCCGGCCTTCTGGGTGTCAAGGGCGACAATGATCCAGTGCTGATATAACTGCTCAAAGAACCCTTTTCCGGGAATTGTCGCCGTGAGTTCAAAAATCGCCCCGCCTCCGACGCGCAAATTGCGCGGCTACGCCATTGATCCCAGTCTGGGATCCGCCCTGGCGACGATGCAGGTCAATCGACTGGTTTATCAGGTCCCCTGGGAAGAGTTGCGCCGGCGCGGCAAGGACTCAACGGCTTCCTATCCGCACGGGGAATATTTGGAAATTGTTGACTACGACCCTGCAACGGGTCGGTTCTACGAGCCGGTCGATCTCGATGCTCCGCACTTGCTGGCCCAGGACGGCTATGCCCCGAGCGTCAGCAATCCGCAATTTCATCAGCAAATGGTCTACGCGGTCGTCATGACGACCATCAAGAATTTCGAGCAAGCGCTCGGCCGCAAGGTGCAATGGGGCGAAAATCTGCGCTATTCCAAGTCGAAAAAGGGCAAGAACCGTCGAGAAGTTGAGTTCGAATTCGTGCCGCGGCTGCGCGTCTATCCGCATGCGCTGCGTCAGGCGAATGCCTATTACGACCCGAACAAGAAATCGCTGCTGTTTGGCTATTTCAGTTCAACGCCCGCCAATGCGCAATTGCAATTGCCCGGCAGTACGATTTTCACGTGCCTGAGCCATGACATCATCGCTCATGAAACCACGCACGCGATCCTCGATGGCCTGCATCGCCGATATATCGAAGCCACTCACCCGGATACGCGCGCCTTTCACGAGGCCTTCGCGGACATCGTTGCGTTGTTTCAGCATTTCTCGTTTCCGGATGTATTGAAACATCAAATTGCCCAAACGCGCGGCGACCTCAAGCAGCAGAATCTGCTTGGACAATTGGCGCAGCAATTCGGCCAGGCGGTCGGCGGCTATGGCAGCCTGCGTGATGCCATCGGTGAAACGGACAAGGCAGGCAACTGGCACCCGCGTGTGCCCAATTTGACGGATTACACATCCGTCATGAGCCCGCATGCGCGCGGCGGGATTCTCGTGGCGGCCATCTTTGAAGCATTCCTGAACATCTATCAGAAGCGCATCCAGAAGGTGATGCGCATCGCCACCGGCGGATCAGGAATCTTGCCGGCCGGCGAATTACACCCCGATCTCGTCGACGAGCTGGCCGACATTGCTGCTCGGACGGCGAGCGATGTATTGCGAATTTGCATCAGGGCGCTCGACTATTGTCCGCCGCTGGACATCACATTCGGCGACTACCTGCGTGCGATTGTCACCGCCGACTTCGATATGGTCGCGGAAGATACTCACGGCTACCGCGTTGCATTCATTGAGGCTTTCCAAAAGCGCGGCATCAGCGCGGTCGGCGTCAACAGCATGGCCCTTGAAGAGTTGACTCACGAGTTGTATCCGGATCGGTTGAATCAGGCTCAACAAGAACAATTAGTTAGCTTCTTGCGCACGTTGAAGGAAACGGTCGGCTACCTGACCAATCGCCAGGAGATTTACGAAAAGACCAAGGGGTTCATTAGCGGCGCCGACGGCTTGCACCAGCGCATCGAGCATAAGTTCATTGAAGGCGGCTCGGGGAATGCATTTTCGGAGCTGACGGGCCTGCTATTTCCGGGCAAGCAGAAAGCCACGGAAAAACTCGGACTGGAATTCGCCTATTTGACAACGAAGACGGCGTCCTATGCCGTCGGCAATGTCTGGCTGGCGCATCGCGTCACGCCCGATGGGCACATCGTCAATCATGTGATCGTGACGCTCATCCAAAAACGCGGCGTGCGCTTCACAGTTGACGGCAATACCGTCGCGGTCGACGAAGACGGCTATTTTGTTCCCGACAAGACGCCCGAGGACGAACGGGGCGAAAATCACATCATTTTCCGCGGCGGTTGCACCTTGATCTTTGATCTCGACACGCTGAAGCTTCGCTATGCGATCAAGAAGGATATCAACGATCGCGACCGAATGGTGCGGCAGTTCAAGTTCGAAAGCGGCATGCTCGATGACAGCGTTGGAACCTACTTCGACAGTTCGACGATGACGGCATTGGCTGGACCGTTCGCATTCATGCATTCACACACCGAAAGCAAATAAGAGCCCATGAAAACTTCCAACGCCGTGACTTCCGTCAAGGTCCGCATGTATCGGCAGGGCTTCGGAGACTGTTTCTTATTGTCCTTTTTTCAGGACAAGAAGCGCATCTTCACCATGCTGATCGACTGCGGAATCAAGCTCAACACGAAGTCGAAGGAAGTGCCGATCGAGAAAGTGATCGCGGACCTCAAGGCGACACTGACGCCCGACGGCGCGGCCAAACCAAAGCTCGATGTCCTCGTGGCGACGCACGAACATTGGGACCACATTGCGTTTTTTCATCCGACACGCTTTCCCGACTTTTTCAACGACTTCGAAATCGGCCAGGTCTGGCTTGCCTGGACGGAAGATCCGGACGACAAGGAGGCGGCGACAATCAACTCCCGGCTGCGCGATGGCGCCGCGGCGCTCCATGTCGCGGCAATGAAATTACAGGCCGCGGAGAAGGACGAGGCCGATCAGGCCGCGGACATGCGTTTTGGGCTGGATGTCAAACAAGCACGTATGGAATTCAATCGCAAGATGGATGATGTGCTTGGCTTCTATGGTGTCACCGCACTCAAAAGTGATAGCGGCATCACCTACAGGACCAACGGCAAGGTGAGCACTCAGACCGAGCAGTCCATGGAGCGGATCATCAAGTTGGGGGCCGATGGCGGCGGCATCAAGTATTTTTCACCAGGGACAACGGTCGACGAACAATTCGTGCCCAAGGGTGTGAACATATTTGTTCTCGGTCCACCGAAGAGCAGCTTAATCAATCAATCCAATCCATCACGCGGCGACGCTCATGAGACGTATCTGAGCATCGACCGATCCGGGATGTCGAGCTTCGTCGACGGGTTGTTGGGCATGGGCGCCGCCGGCGACGGCAAGGCGTCGAGCGTGGGCAGTCCGTTCGGCAAGGGCGTGGGAATTGCAGCCGACGAGGCCGAGAAGGACCCCTATTTCGCGGACACCTACTTTGCCAAAAAGGAAGCCTACCGCAAGATCGAACACAATTGGCTCGATCTGGCCGGACAATTCGCGCTGCAACTGGATGGCGCGATTAACAATACAAGCCTCGTGCTGGCCATCGAACTCGCGGATTCGGGCAAGGTGCTTCTTTTCCCCGGCGACGCTCAGGTCGGAAGCTGGTTGAGCTGGCACGATTTCGAGTGGAAGGTCAAGAAGGGCTCGACCACGGAGAAGTACACGGCGAAGGACTTATTGAACAACACGGTGCTTTACAAGGTCAGCCATCACGGCAGCCACAATGCCACGGTCAAGGAAAAGGGCCTGGAATTGATGACCCATGCCGAACTCGTGGCCCTGATCCCGGAAAAGGAAGACAGCTATAGCGGCATCTTGTATCAGCCGCTCTTGGACCGGTTGAACGAACTGTGCAAGGGCCGAGTGGTGATCTCGGCGGACGTGAAATATCCTCCGGATGACCTGAAGAAAACACGTCCGCCCGGACTGAGCGCGGTTGAGTGGGAAGCGTTCAAGAATCAATTAACGATTACACCGCTGTACGTGGAATACACCGTGCTTTCGTAGTGGTCAATTCGTTGCATTGCGTTTCACGGGCGCGAGCGCAGGAGGTGGTCTCAGGTCGAAAAACCGAGGTTCCTGGCGCTAGAATTTTCGACTGTCGATTTTTGGTA
The DNA here is from genome assembly GCA_036266155.1 of Gemmataceae bacterium. Lineage (GTDB taxonomy): Bacteria > Planctomycetota > Planctomycetia > Gemmatales > Gemmataceae > SIAJ01. The sequence continues at coordinate 42,181 of DATANR010000283.1, forward strand.
TAAGCCATCTCGCAGCAATTGGATATGGCAATATTTCGCGTGAGAGATTGCCAACCCCCTATATGTCCTTGGCCATCTCTGTTGGCAATCTCTCCCAACCATGGACAAACGGCTACAACGAAGAAGTTGGTGAAACGCATTGTCATCTGAGGTCTCTCCCATGCGTATTGTTGCTTGCGTTGCCCTGTTGATTCCGGCGTCCCTTCTCGCCGCCGAGCCGAAGTCGCTCTTCAACGGCAAGGACCTGACGGGCTGGGAAGGCGACGAGAAGACCTGGCGTGTGGAAGATGGCGCCATCGCCGGCGGATCGCTCGATGCCGTTGTGCCGCGCAATGAGTTTCTGTGCACGACCAAGACGTACGACCACTTCGAGCTGAAGGTCACCTTCAAATTGCTCGGCGATAAGGACAAGGCCAACGGCGGCGTGCAGTTTCGCACCAAGCGCATTCCGAAGCACCACGAAGTGAGCGGTTACCAAGCGGACATCGGCCAGAACTACTGGGGCGCCCTTTATGATGAAAGCCGCCGCAACAAGGTGCTCGCCGGGCCGAAGGCCGAGGACTTGCCGAAGATTATCAAGTTGAATGAGTGGAACGAATACCGCATTCGCGCTGAGGGACCGCGCATTCAATTGTGGCTGAACGGCACGCAGACCGTCGACTTCACGGAGACCGATTCAAAGGTTGAGCAGACCGGCATCCTCGGCCTGCAAGTGCACGGGGGCGGCAAGACGAAGGTGCTCTACAAGGACATCGTGATTGAAGAATTGCCGGCGCCGAAGTAGGGGAAGGCGAGCGGAGCGGCGTAATCC
>DATANR010000284.1:0-24274 GCA_036266155.1 Gemmataceae bacterium
GGCGACTACCAAACGGGCGAAAAAGCCCCGAAAAACTACAAAAAGAGCATGCGAATCGTCTTCGACGAGGAGCTTCCCAAATGGAACTACCGTGCCGTGCCGTCGAAACAGGGAAGTTAATAAGTTACATGTCCTAAGCCAGAAAAGATCATTCTCTTCGGTTCATACGCTTGCGGAACACCTCACGACGACAGCGACGTAGACATGCTGATCATCATGCCGGCGCGTAACAACACCGACTTGGCTGTGAGGATTCAGCTCACCGTGCCGCCGCCGTTTCCAGTTGATCTCATCGTGCGAACGCCCTCGGAAGTGCGGTGGCGTCTCGCAGAACACGAGTCGTTCCTGAGCGAGATTATGGAAAGCGGAAAGACGCTCTATGAAAAGAACCACACGCGAGTGGGTCAGAAGGGCCGAAGGCGATTGGAAGGACGCGCAGATCCTGGCAAAAGGAAACAGCAAGTCACATGACGGGGTCTGCTTTCATTGCCAACAGTTGGTTGAAAAGTATCTCAAGGCCATCCTTGTCGAAAACTCGGTGAACTTTCCCAAGTCGCACGATCTCGATCGGTTGCTCCTCCTCGTACTTCCGATCCACCCATCGCTTCGCAGCTTTCGTCGAGGGATGCTGTACCTGTCTGAGTTCGCGGTTGAAGTGCGCTACCCCGAGTACAACGCTAGCAAACGACAAGCTCTTGCGGCGATTCGCTGGATGGAGCAGATCCGCGAGGAGTGTCGCACGCTGCTCGGCATCAAGCCGCCTCTTGCCACGCAAGAAGGCTTCTTGATCAAGTCGTCGGTGGCGGGGTCTGCCCATCCCCGACGATTTGGGCCGTCCACGATCTTGCGGACATGCTCGTAGGTTTCTCGCGGAACCAGTACAAACGTCCGGCCAGTCTGCGGGTCACGAACGAGGGCAGACCCGGGGCCGTCCAATTCACGGCGCTGTAGTTCGGATAGTTCGATCATGGCCGCCTCCCTACGTGGCATCCTACCATCGACCGTCCAAGCGCACAATTCGGTTCCAATCCCGTCTACGGGTTCATCCCTTCGCCAACTCGACCGCCAGCCGGCATCCTTCCAGAAACTCCGGCACGTCGACCCATTCCTTAACCGTGTGAATCTCGTTCTGCCCGGCCCCAAACGTCACGGTTGGAATGGCGTGCTTCACCATCCAGTTCGCGTCGAGGCCGCCGTTGGTGACTTTCGTCGCCGGGGTACGGCCAATTGCTCGGACGCCTTCTTTCGCGCGCAACACGACCGGTGCATCTTCCTTGATCCGGAACGGGTGATAGTCGGTCCGTGACGTGAACTTCACTTTGCCCGTCTTCCCTTCGTGATCGCGCACCCAGCACGCGGCATCGACAAATGCTTTTTTGTACGCGGCCGTGATCTCGTGGAAGAATTTGGCGTCGTGGCTGCGCGACTCGCCGGTCAGGTGGACGAAGTCGGTGACCACGTTGGTCGCCTCGCCCGCGGCCTTGCCATGGCCATCGCCGACGGAGCCGATGTTGCTCGTCCCCTCGCGGCCATTCTTCACGACCTTGCCGAACCAGCCGTTGCGATAGGCGTCGGCAATGGCGAGGCTGGCGATGGCGGTCGCCGAGATGCCGCGATCCGGATAGACGCCCGCGTGCGCCGCCTTGCCCTGAATGTCGACCTCCCAGCGATCGGCGCCGACGGCCCCGATCGTGATGTCGCTCGCCGACCGGCCGTCGAAGTTGAATGCCATCGCTGGCTCCTTCAGCACCGCAGGATCGAGATATCGCGCGCCGAAGAGTCCCGATTCCTCGCGGACCGTGAACAACAGCGTGATCGGCGGATGCGGCACCTTGTGCTTGATGAGTGTTGCCGCCAGGTTGACGAGGACAGCACACCCCGTGCGATTGTCGCCGCCGAGAGCTGTTGTGCCCTGCGGGACGATGCGGCTCCCCTTACGAACCGGCACGGCCCCGGTACACAGGGGCACGGTGTCCATATGCGTCATGAACAACAGCCGCGGACCGTCGACGGCGCCCGGCAGTTCCGCGAGCAAATTGCCGGTCTGAGTTGGGATCGGGATCCGCGAGTTGGCGTCGTCGTAGCGAACATTGCGCGGCGTGACGCCGACCTCTTTGAGCGCGTTCTGAATCGTGCGCGCGATATTTTTCTCGCGCCCGGTCGTCCCCTCGACGGCGAGGAGACGCATGAGCAAGTCTGTCGCAAAGGATTGGTCGATCATGGAAGGAGTGATACGGCTGCGGCGGGCGAGGTGCCAGGCGGACGTCGGTTTCCGCCGACCAAGGATCCAGACTTGTGAAGCTTCACGCTGTCAGAACATGCTCATCGGCCGGATCGGGTTCATCGCGGATCGGCCGCGGCCAATCGGGGAATGCTCGGCGGGCCTTGGCGATCGCCTTGTTCAACAATTGCTGGATGCGCTGCCGCGTCCACCCGTAGTGGCGGCCAATTTCTTCGAACGTATAGCCCTCGATGTAGTAGAACCGCAGGATCGCGTACAAGTTCGCCGGCAGCACGCGGCGGATTCGATCGCACATCTCGCGGGCGCTGGCCTGCGCCACCAAGTCCGGGGCCGGGCGGTCGTCTTCTGGTTCCCACGGAGCGTCGTCGCCGGCTTCGATGCGCACGGGATAGGGGACCGCGCGCTTCGCGCGTCGCCAACTCAGGATCGCCTGAATCAATCGGTGCCGAACAACCAGCGTCGCGTAGGCAGCGAATGGCACAGCGCGCGCCGCGTCGAACAGTCCGGAAGCATACGTGAGCCCGTAGAGCGCCTCGCCAATCAGCTCATCCATCGGCACGTCGCGCGCGTTACGCGCGAATCGCCAGGCCAGTCGATAAGCCAGCGCCATGCATTCCTCGACCCGCTCCTGACCGGCGACATCGAGCACACGGACCTTCGCTGCCGGCTCGGGCGCGGCGGGTTGTTCGAGCCATCGCGGTCGCTTCGAAGGTCGCCAGGGACGGGTCGGCTTGCCAATAGAGCGCATCAAGACACCAAGCGTCCAGAAGGAAAGAGCGAGCTACGGATATCCAATAACTGAACGTGTGTTCACTGTCAACCATTTTGAGAAAAATAGTCGTTTGGTCCCGCGAGATGCACATGAAAATGCCGTGCAAACGTGCCGGGGAAAATCGGACCAGCGCGCAGCTGACAAAGATGAGAAATACGTTCAGGGGGGTGTGGGAGGCGTGAACGAAACGAGTCTGATTGGTCAATCGCTCATCAGGATGCCCGCGATGGATGCGTTGATGAGCGTCGCCAGGAACCCGCCGAGGAGGGCGCGCAGGCCGAGCCGGGCGAGGTCGCTGCGGCGGTTCGGCGCCATCGCGCCGATGCCGCCGAGCTGAATGCCGATCGACGCGAAGTTGGCGAAGCCGGTCAGAGCGAAGCAGGCGAGCTTGTAGGTCCGCAACTCGATGCCCTTCACGCCGACGAACTCGCTGTCCTTCATGATGACGTTGTTGTCGGCCAGGTCCTTGAAGGCCACGAACTCATTGAGCACCAGCTTCTTCCCGAGCAGTTCGCCAAAGCGGGGACAGTCGTCGGCCGTCACGCCCGTTAGAAAGGCGATCGGTGAAAAGAGCTTGGAGAAAATCCACTCGAGCGAGAGTTGCGGCATATCGAACCACGGACCAATCTTGCCCAGGATAAAGTTGAACATCGCGATGAAGGCGATGAACGCGATCAACATGGCCGCGATGTTGATCGCCAACTGCATACCCTGCGAAGCGCCGGCCGCTGCGGCATCGATCACGTTCGCATGTTCCTTCTCGCCGGATGGTTTCACGTCGCCCAGCGTTTCCGGCACCCCAGTCTCCGGCACCAGAATCTTGGCGATGTAGAGCGACGCGGGAGCCGCCATCACGCTGGTCGCCAGGATCGCGACGGCACTGGCGCCCATGCCGATGTAAACCGCCATGAGCGCACCAGAGATGTGCGCCATGCCGCCGATCATCAACGCCAGCAGTTCCGAGCGCGTCATGCGTGCGATGAACGGCTTGACGATGAGCGGCGCTTCGGTTTGACCGAGAAAGACGTTGGCCGTCACCGACAGCGTCTCCGCGCCGCTCGTGCCCATCACCCAGCGCATGACTCTAGCGAAGCCGCGGACGACCACCTGCAAGATGCCCAAGTGGTACAGGACCGTAAAGACGCTGGAAACGAACACCACCGTGGGCAGCACGATAAAGGCGAAGATGACGCCGCTCTCGACGCCCAACCCTTTTTGCACCGCGGGCACATTCACGAGCGGCCCGAAGACGAACTCGCCGCCCTTGGAGGAAAACGAGAGAAACTGCTTGGCGATGGCGCCCATCCACTCGAACGCTTTGCGAACGGGCTCAACCTGCAAAATCATCAAGGCGAGGAACACCTGCAGCAGAAACCCGGCAATCACGGTTCTTCGGTTGATGGCCCGGATATTGGTTGAACAAGCCAATGCGGCGGCCAGGAAACTGAACACTCCCACCGCCGCCTGCCCACGCGGGCCGAGCGTGTCCCGGCTCACGTACGCGACGATCGTCAGCGCCACGATGCCGAAGATCAGGCTAAGCCGCCACGACCAGGGCGTGCCGGCGGAGGATGTTTGGGACATGAGTGTTGTGAGTGCAGGTGATTGCGGTCGCGGAGAGTCCTGTCATGCTACATGTCGCGAACCGCTCGGACAGGCAAACCGTTCCGCTCCGCCCCATCTCTTGGTATCCTGACAACAACCGCACACGGAGCATTCATCATGCGCCTCTGCCGGATTGGCCCCGAGAACACGCCCCGGGCCGCCTTTTATCTCGAAACGCAAGTGGTCCCAGTCGCGACCGCTGTCGTCGCGCATAGCCAGGCTCGTGGCACGTCCATCCACCTGCCCACGCGCGATGACCTCGTGCCGCTGCTGCTCGACCCGAGCGTCCGCGAAATCGCCACATGGCTTGGGCGCACGCCGAATCCGCCGGGGGCGATCCCGATGGCCCAGGTCGAATTGCTCGTGCCGATCCCGAAGCCGCCGAAGCTCTTTTGTCTGGCCGGCAACTACGCCGAACACGTGGCCGAGACCGGCGGCACCCCGGCGGAGCGTGCGGCCACGTTCCCCTACGTGTTCATGAAGCCGCCGAGCACGACGCTCCTGCACCCGAACCGCGGCGTCGCGATTCCCAAAGTCGCTCCGGATGGTGTCGATCACGAGGTCGAGTTGGCTGTCATCATTGGCCGCAAGGGCAAGCACATTGCCGCCGCCGACGCATCCAAGCACATTGCCGGCTACACGATCGTCAACGACGTGACTCAGCGTCGCTATCGACCGAACCCGGGCCGGACTAAGCGCGAGAAGGACGTGTTCTTCGACTGGCTGCACGGCAAATGGTTCGACAGCTTCTGTCCGAGCGGCCCGTGCGCCATCGCCGCGGCCGCCGTGCCCGACGCGCAGAACCTGACACTTGAGCTCACCGTCAATGGCGACGTCAAGCAGAAGGGCTCGACGGCCCAGATGGTATTCCCCGTCGGCGCGATCATCGAGTTCATTTCGAAAATGGTCACACTTGAGCCGGGCGACATCATTTCGACGGGCACTCCCGCCGGCGTGGGCGCGGCGAGCAACACGTTCCTCAAGCCCGGCGACGTCATAAAGGCTACGATCCAGGGGATCGGCACGCTGGTCACGCCGGTCGTTGCGGAGAAATGACGCTCTCTTACTTTCGTCGGTCAAACCATACCAGCGCGGCGACGATGCCGACGACGATCACCACGCCTGTGATGATTAGGCCAACATTGCCGAAATTGCCATAGACGTAGTCGTACGCCTGACCCGGAAGGGAAGTGAGATTGCTCATGACATGTCCGAAGTTCCAGATTCCGAACGATAGGGTAAACAAATTTTGGGTCATAGATTCGGATTGAGCAAGAGAATCCGCGTCCAATCGATCCCAATTCGCTGGACTTCTTGCCCGACCCGAATTTCTTGCCGAACCCGAAAGGTCCACCTGTATTGCCGGAAACGATCATTCCGCGCATCCGTGACGGGTTCTCCAGATTTCCCGCCTTTCCGATGTGGCACATCCGAATTTGCACTCCAAAACTTACAAAACACCTTCATTCTCTCCGGGAGTCGGCCCCATGCCGATCAATCATCCTCGACGCTGCACCATGAATACTCTGAAACTCGCACTGCTGACCGTCCTCGTCGTCACGCCAAACACCTGGGCCTTCGGCGGCGGCAACCGGACCGCCGACATTCGGCAGCTGAACGCTCAGCTTGCCGGCCGCGTCGACGACTTTACCTGCAACCACGGCCAGGACAACCGAATCGACGCACCGTCGCTCGGCCAGAAGCGCGACGTCTACGTCTATGTGCCGCCGGGCTATGATGCGAATAAGCGCTATCCGCTCGTCTATTGGCTGCACGGCCTCAACCAGGACGAAGCCAGCTTCCTGGAATTCGCGCCGCTGTTCGACCGGGCCATCCAGTCGGGCACGTTGCCGAAGGTCGTGATCGTCGCTCCCGATGGGACGATCAATGGCCGGGCCGCCATGAAGGATCCACCGACGCTGTACCTGAACTCGCCGCTCGGCAAATTCGAGGACTTCGTCACGATCGACGTGTGGAACCACGTGGTCACGCACTACAGCATCCACGCCGACCGCAAAGCGCGCGTGCTCGCCGGCGCCTCGATGGGCGCCTTCGGTGCATACAACCTCGGCATCAAGCACAAGAGCGACTTCGGCGTCGTCGCCGGTGTGCTGCCGCCGTTGAACCTGCGCTACGCCGACTGCTATGGTCGCATCGACACCGACTTCAATCCGAATTGCTTCGCGACTCTCAACCATTACGACCCGAACACGGTCGTCGCCAAGTTCGCGTGCGGCCTCGTCAAGATCCGCGAACGGCAACTCATCGCTCCGGTCTTCGGTGAAGGGCCAGACGTGATCGCGAAGATCGCTGTCGAGAACCCGGCCGAGATGATCGTGAGCCACAAGGTCAAGCCGGGCGAACTGGCAATGTTCTCCGGCTATGCCCGCAATGACGAGTTCAACTTCGACGCCCACGCCGAGAGCTTTGCGTTCCTGGCCAAGCAACAAGGCCTGGAGGTGACGACCGTCTGCGTCCCCGGCAAGCACGACAAGCAATCGGGCTTGCGCCTGTTCCCGGCGTTCGTCGACTTCCTGCGCCCGCAGCTCGAACCCTACGCGCCAAAGTAATCCCGCAATCGTTTAGCGGTCGAGCCAACGGCTCGACTGCTGTTTATTTGGGATCAATCGCTTCCAGAAGTGGTTCAACAAAGCCAGCCGCAATGGCGGCTTCCAGCATCTGATGCAAATCGCGGAATGGCGTCTCGCGATGAACGCGCAGCGTAATTGCTTTTGCAATTGGCTTGCGATGCTTTTCCGCATCACGCTTGCGCAACTCGAACTCCGCCGCGAAGTAGCGCTTGGCCTTCACTAGCGCAAGTGCCACACCGTCGGGCCGAAGCACCTCGCCGCGGACATTCAATTCGACGACCAGCGGACCCGGCGGCGGCGCTTCGGGCGGAAGCTGCGGCGCCGTTATCGCCGTCGAGGCCGACATCAAGAGGATGCCAACTGCGAGGTTCGTCCGCATCGCGCGATGACTCCGAAGTTGCCCCACTATACCGTCACGCTCGCCTTCGCTGCAAGCATCTGCGCATCATGCAGCGCCAGCGCAATGCCGGCCCACGGGCTCAATCCCCGCGGCGTGAACCCCAGCGTCGCCCCCGCCGCATCGCCGAACAAACATTCGATGATCGTTCGCTTGTCGCTCGCGTCCAGGAACGGCACCAGCAATTCACGCGTATGCTCCATGTCCTCGGCTTCGAGCATCGGACCAACGCAATCCGCTTGCGCCATGATTCGCCCTTCCTGAATCATGATCTCTCGCAGCGTGCTCGGGCGTCCGTGGCGTTGCATGTACGCAGTCCGGTAGACGGCAGTCCGAATCGCCACTTTAACGCGGCCGACACTCGCCGGCTCGCTGCTCCAGAGGATGCCGAACGGTCCCCAGAAGCGCTTGGCGCCGGGACCGTAGCCAACCCGGAAGTCGAACTCGTACGCCCAGCGATTCGTCCATCCGCCCATCAGGTCGTCGGCCACGATCAGGGCCGCTCGGTAATCCCCGGGCAAATCGGCATGTTCATTCGCCAGGTCGGCGACGGCGCGCGCGGCAATGCCATCCGCGTCCATCGACATTAACTCGTCGACCAGTGCGGTCACATGTTCCTTGCCCATCGGGTTCATCGCCAGCATCGGCAGCAAATCAATGTCCGTCCCGTCCGTGTTCGAAATGGTGCGGAGGTACGTCTTGAAGCGCTCGCGATCCCGCGGCAGCGTCTGGAGGCGGCGTTGGATCGGCAGAAGAGGGGTGTAGGTGAGATTCATACGTCTTCGCGCAAGGGCCGGTGAATCCACTGGACACTCAGCCCGCCTGGTGCCGGCAGGTCGACGGCGAACTCCGTCACCTCGGGGAATCGGCGGCGCGCCTCGGCCTTGTGTGCCTCCGGGATGTCGGCCGCGGTGAACTCACCCGGCTTCGGGACGTCGCCGTGGAGGGTGAACTTGAACTGACCGCGGCCGCTGGCCCCGGCGGGGTCATAGGCCAGCGTCCAGGCATAGCGGGTGCCGTCGTTCCGGATCGGGGTGGGGCGGAACTTGCCGGGGATGAATGGCGTGGCGAACGTCCCGCACGACTTGTTGGTCTGGCTGATCATCCGCACGGCCAGCCGGCCGCCGGACTTCTCCGTGTCGAAGTCGAGCCCGAGTGCGCCGACTGGCCGTCCGCTCCCGCCCGGCTGTTCGGCGTAGAAGAAGCCGAAGAAGACCCCCGCTCCGCCCGTGGTGCCGGTCATCGCAAACCTGCCGGCCGCGGTAAACTTGTCGTCGAGCGTCTTCGGCCCGACCTTGATGGCGTAGTACGCCGGCCTGGCGGCACGCGTCACCTTGCCGCCGATCTCGCCTTTCTCGTTGCTGGCGAGATTGGTTGGACTATAGCCGAAGTCCTGGCTGACGGTCGGCGCCTTCGTCACCTCGACGCGGTTGTTCAAACCCTCCCAGCCGGGGTCGCGATCAAAGTGCTCGGTCTTGATCTTCGGCTCGTCGGCCCCGGCGGGGATGGCCGCGAGAAGCAGCAGGCAGCAGGAACGGAGGTGCGTGGTCATCGGTGGGTTCTTGTGAGAATAGGTCTGGGCGAGCGTCGAGGCGTAAGCCCGACGTGTAGAGTCGGACACGCCGGGCTTACGCCTCGACACTCGCTTGGAATGTGTGCTTCTTATTCTGGCCGGTCATCCATTATCCGGAAACATTATTTCTCCGGCGCCGCCGCCAGCACCTTGGCCATCAGCGCATCGACCTTCGACTTGTCCTTGAGCTTCAGCAGCGCCAGCGCTCGCAATTCGTCCGGGCCTTCTTCATTGCGACCATGTTGTTTCGGATTTGGGCGATAGAGCGAGCGGAACTGCACGATCAACACGTCGCGGAAGAAGATCTGGTCCTCGACGAACCGAGCTTGCTTGAAGGCTTCGAGCATCGCGGCCGCGCGCGCCTGGGCGGCGGCACGGGCATTTTGGTCGTTGTCGTCGATCACATCGCCGATGCCACCCAAGGCCGGCCGTTCCGGGGCCTTCTCCGGCAATTCCTGAACAAGAACCTCGGCATACCCCTTGAACAATTGCTCCGCCGCTAACCGGCGCTTCTCGGCGAAAGTCTTGAAGCTCGGATCGACTTCCGCGGCGCTGGCGAGATAGCTATACGTCGCGGCGCGCTGAACCGGGTCCTGGCTCATCGCCAGCATCTTCGCGCCGTACTTTCGTACGAGGTCGACGTGTTTGTCGATGCCGCCCTGGGCCGCGACGTGGGCGACGTGGTAGAGAATGCGCGCCTGGTCGTCGGGCTTCGGGTACTTCTTGCACAACGCCTCCGCTTCACGCTCGAATTCGGCGTATTTCTCCGGCGTCCCTTGGCGATATTCCGTGTCGAGCCGGGCCAGTTCGCGGATCAACTCGTCTGGTGGCTCGGCGACGCGGCCGAGCTTCTTGAGCGCCGGCGGCTTCGCTTCCTTGGCCAGCCATTCAATCTCGGTCGCCAGTACTTTTTCCTTTTCCTCGCGCGTCCCGCCAGGAGCCACCGTGAAGAGCGTCGAGTGAATGGCATCCTCCCGCGTCTTGGCGGGGTTCTCGCGGGTCAGGCAGATGAATCCGAAATCGCACGGATTGCGGCCGCGCAAGAAGAGCGCTGACCCGATCGCCACTTCGCGGACCTCCGCCTGATTGATGAGGTTGCCGGGCCCGTCGCCGAAGCGCGTCGTCGACGGCCAATCCATGCCGGTCTTGTCGGTAAACAATGGCGTCAGCAATGCGGCATCGTCCGGGTCGCCGAAGCGACGTAGTACGCTGATCCATGTCGCACGACAGAGCATCGGGGCATTCTTGTCGGCAATCACCCGGCGAGCGAACGGCAAAAGTTGCTTTAACTGATCGGGGCTCAAGCCCTTGAAGTGCTCCGCGACCACGGACCAGCAGTTGCGCTGCTCGAGCCAGTGGCCCAGGAGCGAGAGCATGACGCGGCCCGATGCGACGGCGTCGCCGGCCTTGTCGTCGATCTCGATTGAGCGGTCGCGCTTCTGCGGGTCGATCGCGAGTCGCTTGCCGCGGAATGCCAGCCCCAGGCCCCGGCCGAAGTGAATGCGTCCTTCGCCGTCGGCAAAGTCGCGATCGCCGGCTTCGGCGTAGGAGAGCGGGAATTTGGCATCCGAGCCGGGATAACTGCCCAACAACAACAGATAAGCAACCTGCTCCGGCTGGTCGCACGGCCACACGGGAATCATGAATCTCACCTGCAGGTTCCCGTGATATTGTGCGCCGACCTCGATGACGGCGGGACGATAGATTTCGCCGGCCCGTGTCGGGTTGGATTCAGCGTCATCAAGGTCCTTCAACCATTTCAAGTTCTTAGCGATCTCCGCGAACAATTCCCGGCTCGCCTTGCTGTCGCCGACCATGGCCACGTAGCGCTTCCAGATCGGGTGGTCGAAATTGGCCTGGCGCTCGGTATCGGCGGCGAAGGCTTTGGCGAAGTTGGTCAACTCGGTTTGGCGCAGCAGCGGCAGCAAGCGCTTGCAGCGTTCCGCGAGTTCGGGTTGCGGACTCTTCAAGCCGGCACGCACCGCTGGAATGGCTTTGGCACCGAGCGCGATGAGCGCTTTTTCCGCGGCTTCGCGCTTGGCAAATGTGTCGTCGTTTAGTTGCTTGACGAGATCATCGGGAGTCGTTTCGTCCGGCTTGGGCGGCTGGTCACGACTGGTGGTAATCGTGGATGCGGTGCTCTCGCCAGCATTCAGTTGCCGTGCGACCAGCCCAATGCTTGTCGTGCCGACCGCTAACATCGCGATGAACACGCCAATGGTCACGGTCTTTTGCATCGACATGGCGCCCAGCACGCCATTCGCGATGAGCGATACTTTCGTCGGAACATTATCGGTCGAGTGCTCGCCGATCGACAGATGATCAACCGACGAGATTGCCGCGTGGCGGAGTATCTCGACCATTAGCTCGGTGGGCAAGTGCGCGGCCGCGTGCTGGGTTATCGCCACGGAGATGGCCCCGGTCGATAGTGTGATGCCGCGGCGCGCCAGCCGTTTGGACAGCATTGCCCGCGCGCGAGCCAGCTTGCTCGATACCGAGCCTTCCGGACAACGCAGATGCCGGGCCGCGTCCTTGCGCGCACGGCCCTCGACGTCGCACAGGATGATGACCGCGCGATAACGATCGGGCAGCCGGCTCAACTCCTCGTCGAGCACGCTCCGCAGGTCGCTCCAGTCGGATCGCACTTTCGCTTCGGCCTCCGGCATCATGTCGACCTGCCTCTCACGGCGCACACGCCTAAAATTCTGCTCGCGAACGCGAACGGCTGTCTGATGTGCGACTCCGTAAAGCCAGTTGCCAACCAGGTCGCGCGGCGAGATCGACGTGGCCTTGCGGACGAGCACCAGGAACACCGCTTGGAACGCATCCTCCGCATCCTGGCGCACGGCGAGCAAGCGCTGGCAGACGCCCAGGACCATCGGGCCGTGACGCCGGACGAGTTCTTCAAACGCGCTTACATCGTGATGGTCGACAAAGGCGCCGAGCAGCGCGCCGTCTGTGCGCTCGGCGACCAGATGGGTCGCGGCGCTACGCCGCAAGCGGCTCACGATGCCGTTCAATGCCTCGATGCTCATGGAAGTTCCGGGTACGTGCTCCTGACCATTATTCCGCGCTCACGATCCATTTCATCCACGAGTTTCGCATGCGGCACGTAACAGGATGTAACAACTGAAAGAACCTTTCTCCAATTTGCTTGGGAAACGCACTTTTTCAAGAGAAAGGTCGCCTACAGGCACTTTCGCGACAACGCAAGGATCGAGGGCGGGTGCGCGAGAATGGAATGCGATGTGATGCGATGCACGGCAACAACCAGGGGGGGTGTGGGTGTGTGCCGCCCACCAATTGGGCTGAGGAGATTAGTCAATCGGTGGCGGCCGGCAGGCGTTACGGATAGACTCGCAAGGATCGACCCACCCCGAGGCTCTCCCATGCACACCCGCCGATCTTTCCTAGTTTCCGCCGGCGCGTCGGCCATCGCCGTCGCCGGTTCCAGTACCACCGCGTTTGCCGCCAACGAGACACTCAACGTTGGACTCATCGGCACCGGCGGCCGCTGTCGGCATCTCCTGAAGTCGCTCGTCAAGATTCCCGGCGTCCGTGTCACGGCGATCAGCGACGTGCGCGACGATGCCCTCGCCGAGACGCAGAAGCAGCTTGGCAAGACCGAGCTGTTCGTCACCAAGAAGTACGCGGAGCTGCTAGAGCGCAAGGACATCGGCGCCGTTCTCGTCGCGTCGCCGGACCACCAGCACGTGCCGATGACCGTCGATGCGTGTGCGGCCGGGAAGGACGTCTACGTCGAAAAGCCATTGACGCACGACCTGTCCGAAGGCGCCGCGGTGATCGCGGCCCAGAACGACCACAAGCGCATCGTGCAAGTGGGCACGCAACAGCGGAGCATGCCGCATATCGCCAAGGCCCGCGCGATCATCCAGGGCGGCGGCATCGGCAAGGTGGTCAAGGTGCACATGACGTGGAACCGCAACACCGACCGCGTGCGCCGCTTCAAAGACACGCTCAATCAGAAGGGCGTCGACTGGAAGGCGTTCCTCGGCAAGGCCCGCGAGCAGCCGTACGACGAATACCGCATGCGCAACTGGCGCTGGTTCTGGGACTTTGGCGGCGGCCTCTTCACCGACCTGATGGTCCACTGGATCGACGTTGCCCACTGGATCCTGAACGTCGATCATCCGGAGAAGGCTGTCAGCCTCGGCGAATACGTGGTCGCCAAGGACGTCTGGGAAACGCCGGATACAGTGCAGACCGTGCTGCAATATCCCGGCAACATCCAGATGCACTTCGAGGGCACGTTCGCCAACGCGCGCGAAGGAGCGCACATCGTGTTCATGGGCACAGAGGCGAACCTCTACATCGATCGCGGCGCGTACGTCCTGACGCCAGAGTTGCGTTCGAAGACCGCGAAGGCGGACCAGCAGATCCTGAGCAAGCAGCCGGCCCACCGCGGCGCCGACTTCTACGACGAGCCGGATGGCGAACTGCTGCACCTGACCAACTGGGTCGAGTGCATCAAGAGCCGCAAACCACCGACGGCCCCGGCCGAAGGCGGCGTCGGTAGTGCGGCGGCGGCACACTTGGCGAACATGGCGCTGCGGAACGGGGGCACGGCGGAGTGGAAGAAGTGACGATTGACATCCGCAGGGCCACCCTGGCCGACCTCGATCTCGTGGCCCCGCTGTTCGATCGCTATCGCCAGTTCTACGGTTGCTCCGAAGACCTCGAACTCGCGCGGCGATTCCTCGGCGAACGGCTCGAACGCGGCGAGTCGGTGATCTTCGTCGCCGTGGTTGATGGAAAAGGCGTCGGGTTCACTCAACTGTATCCGACGTTCACGTCAATCGGGGTTCGGCGAGCCTGGCTTCTGAACGACCTCTACGTGTCGTCCGACGCACGACGCATGGGCATCGGCCGGCGACTCATGGATGCGGCAAAGACGATGGCAGTAGGAATGGGCGCTGCTTGGCTGGAACTGGCGACGGCAACGGATAACCACGCAGCTCAGGCGCTGTATCGAAGTTGCGGATACAAAAAGGACGAGAAGTACGATCGATTCAAGTTGACATTGAAGTGAATGGCAAGCGGAGTTGCGTGAGCAACCCGATGACGATCTGGATCGGGCTGTCCACGCAACGCCGCTCGCCCGGCGCGTTAATAATCCTTCTTCGAGAATCGCCAACACGCCAGTCCCAGCATTCCGCCAATCCACAGCAACGACATGCCGATCGACGAACCCCAGTTCGGGTACGTCAGCATGTTGGATTCCCACTTCTTCTTGTCGTTCTCGGTCATGACGTCCGAGATGAGCTTGGTTGTGATCGTGTCCATGTCGCCGGTGCGCGGCAAGACGGCATGTACGATGTCGGCGGTGGTCGTCACCCAGTTGGGAATAATCTCCTTGAGCGGACCATTCCGTGCCGTGTCGACCTGGTTGTAGAAGAACGTGACCAACCACAACAGCGCGTTGAACGCGAGCGTCACGAGCAGGCTGGCGATCGGGCTGCGCGTCCAGACCGACATCAGCGTCGACAGTGCGTACAAGATGGCAAAGCCAAACGTCAGCACCGGGATCAGCAGCAGGAACTTCGGATTCCACAACCCCGACCGAATGCCGAACACGAGCCAGGCACTGCCCACCGCCGCCGTGGCGAAGATGAACATGAAGGATAGCCCGCCAATGTACTTGTAAATGAGCAGCATCGGCCGCGTGACCGGCTTCGCCAACATCAGGTCAACTGACCCCTTGCGCAGCATATTGGGGATGAAGAACGACGTGACAATAATGCCGAGAATGATCGCGATGCCGGCGCCGATGCCGTTGACCATGTTGTTCTGAATTGCGTAGACCACCTGACCGAGTGAGTGAGCCCCGAACATCTGTTCAAGCGACATGGCCCCGAAGAAGAGCGACACCGTGTGCGGCCAGTTGCGCGGATCGCTCGAATCGGTCACCACCTTGAACTCTTGCGGCCCATTCAGCGGGCCCGGCGTCCGTTCGACGGCCTTCACCTTGACGTTGTAATGGTACTCTAGCCGCTCGCGGATGAAGTCCTCCATCATCTTGTCGGTCAATTCAAACGTGAGCAGCTTCTTCTTTTCTTCCTCGTTCAATCCCTCGGCCTGCTGAATTCTCTTGATGAGGTCAGCCAGATCGGTGTGCCAGAGCAAAACTTCCTGGCCGAAGTTGTCGAACTCATCGGTTCCAAACGGGTTCTTCTTTTTTGCCTTGGGCTCTGGATCCTTGGCGTCGGCCTTTGCTTCGGCTTTCACACCTGCCTCTTTGCCGTCCCCATTTGCCTTGTCTTTCGGTTGCGGATCTTTGGAATCGCCCGAGTCCTTGCCACGGCGCCGGCCACCGCCGTCGTCCGTGCCGGGACCGTTCAGAAGTTGGTCGGGATTCCCCGGCGTCGCCGTGATCGTGAATGCATAACGGCCATTGGCCGGGTTGTTGGCACTTTCAAGAGTCTTGAAGTCCTTGACCTCATACGCCACATTGAAGCGCTGAAAGTCGGCAGCCTTGGTGACCGGGATATTGCCCCGGTTCACGCGCACACGGGCCAGGTCGTCCTTGGCGCCTTCAAACACCTTCTCGGCGGGGACGGCCGTGAAGCCGATGCTGCCAATGAGCAAGGCGAACAGGATCGACAGGATGATCAGGACAAGCAATATCTTGCTGTCCCAGGCCTCCCGGAGGGAATCCTTCAGGATGGCCAGTGGCTTGGTCATCATCGGTCGTCCTCCCGTCGGCTGCGGCGGTTGTCGTCGCGATAGCCGTCGCGTTCCCGGTCGGCGGCCCGCTTCTTGCGTCGGGCGTCCACACCAGGCTCGGCAGCCTCGACCAACGACACAAAGATGTCTTCGAGCGTCTGACGCTTTTCCACCATGTGCGTAAGCTTCAAGCCCCGGTCACGGACCAGCTGGAGCACCGGATCGATCGCCTGGCCGTCCGCCAGCGTGATCTCCCAACGATCGCCGGCCGATCGGATGTTGTAGCCCATCCGCTGCACTTCGCGATCGGGGAAATCGTCGCTATCTACGCCGAGGACGAATACCCCGCGCTGGGCCGTCAGTTCTTTGACCGTGCCCTCGCGGATCAATTCGCCTTTCTGCATGATGGCGACCCGGTCGCACATCAGTTCGATTTCGCCGAGCAAGTGCGAGTTGACGAACACCGTCGCCCCGCGGCGCTTGCGGTCCTCGATCATCTCACGGATTTCGCGCCGGCCCACCGGGTCGACGCCGTCCGTCGGTTCATCGAGAAATATCAACTCGGGGTCGTGAAAGATTGCTTGGGCGATGCCGGTCCGCTGCTTCATGCCCTTGGAATAGGTGCGGATTTTGTTGTGCATCCGGCTCGCGAGACCGACCTGATCGAGTAGTTCCGGGATCTTCTTGCGACGGTCGTCTTTTGACATCCCGTAAAGGGTGCCGTAGTAATCGAGCAGGCTGAACGCGGTGTGATAGTCGGGGAAGCGATGGTCTTCGGGCAGGTAGCCGATCTTCTGCCGCACTTCGGCCGTGCCGGCGGGATGGTGGAAGACGACCGCGTCGCCCTCGTTGTATTTCACGATCCCGAGCAGGATCTTGACCAGCGTCGTCTTGCCGGCTCCGTTCTGCCCAAGCAGGCCGAACACTTCGCCGGGTTCGATTCTTAGGTTAATGCCCCGCAAGGCTTCGATGCGCTTGTAGCGTTTGCGGAGTTCGCGCGTTTCGATCACGGCCACGGGGGCAGTCTCCGTAGCAAGGGAGTTGGAGAGGGAAAATTGTAGGAGCCGACAGGTGGTTCGCCCCGTGGCGGTAAGAATTTGCGTGGCTAGGCCGGCCGTCTACCGCAAAACGAGGCGGCCGCCGGCGGGAGAGGTTGCCGGCGGCCGCTCGATGATGAGCCTGTGAATTCGCTCAACCCAGCAGGCGTCGAGCTTCCTCGACGCCCGGAGCCGGCTTGCCGTACTCGCTGGCGGTGACACGGGCGAGCGCCTCGAGTTGCCGCCACCGGAAGGCTGGGCGGGTGGCCGCGAACTCTTCGGACACCGTGCGATAGAACTTCTCGGCGTGCAGGGCACCATCTTCGCTGACGGCGTACTTCAGCAGCAGGTCGAACACCGGCTTGGCGTTGTGGCCGCCCTTGCCGTACTTGTGGACCAGCGCACAGGCCAGCGCCTGGTCCTGGGCCTTGACGGCCGTCTCGGTCGCCTTCAGCAATTCGGCCGGATCCGAGGTCGTCACCTTCTCGAGGTGCTCGGCGAGCGGGTACGGGTCCTTGAGCTGACCGCCGCTCTGGCCGCCGGTGTGGAAGGCGCCGACGATCAGGCTGGCGACGGCGTTCCGTTGGTTGCTGACCGCCGCGATGTGCCGCCACGCATTGGCCGCGTCGGATGCGTGTACGCCCGGCGAATCGCCATGCACGCTGCCGATCTGCTTGAAGCCATCCGCTTGACGCCGGCCCGGATCACGCAGCACCAGCATGTTCGACGCGAGCGAATTCGCCTGGGCGATCGACTCGGCCGAGAACCCTTCGGCCAGGGCCGCGGCCACCGCGTCGGCAGCCTTCTCGGAGCCGTCGCCGTAGATAACCTTGGCCATCTTCTCGATCCACGCGTCATCGGCCTGGCGCGTGCCCATCTTCTTGCCGACGAGTTTGTACTGGTCAAGCAGCTTCGGCAGCACGGTGTGGATACCGCGATCGCGACCCTTCTCCCGGCACGCGAACAACACCGACTGCCGAAGCAGTGTGTGCGCTTGCTCCGGGCCGGTGTAGTCGAGCATCGTCCACGCCCGCCATGCCAACACGACGCGGTGAACGTTGACTTCGTCGTGGACGCAATATTGAAGCGTGTCGAACGCCTCGCTCGGCATCCCCTTGGCAACCGTGGCGAACATCGCTTCGGCGCCGGCCCGGTCGTTCTTGCGCGTGGCGTCGCGGATCGCTTCGCCGGGAATCGCGTCGGCCGGTAGCGGGGCCGCCTCAATCGGATGCAGCGCCTCGTTCTTGCGGCCGCCCTTCGCCTGGATGTGCGTCGAGTTCCGGAAGAGCACTTTCAACACCGGCAACGCTCGGCTCGACTCCGGCAGTTCCTTGCTCATCTCAAATGCCGGCGCCAGGGCCATGAACGTGTGGTAGCCCTCGTAATGCTGACCGCCGAACTCGCGGGCGTTCGACAAGGCCCCGGCCGCAACGAGCGTCTTGAGGTCGAGACCGTCCTTGAGCTTCTTGACCAGTTCACCCATCAATTTGTCAGTCGGCGTGTCTTGCAGGAAGGCGGCGAGCGGTTCGAGCTTGCCGAAGTTCAACGTGTCCGGTGCGTCCTTGGCGATGGCCCGTGTGAGGCCGAGGTCGAGTGCGACGGCCGGGCCGACGCTGGCGACCAGCATGCCACGACCAACATCCGCGAGAAATTCCCGTCGGCTGCTCATGAGTGTGCTCCGAAATGGGAGAGGATTCGGCCGGCAAGCGGCCCGTAATCGAAGAACGTGGGGGTGTTACACAAGTGTAACTGCGCGGCGTTTGAATTGGGAAAGGCCTTATCCCAAATCCCCCAGCGCCTCCCGCAACCGCTGAAGCACGCGCGACTTGGAGACACGAACGCCAACCGGGCTCATTCCCAATTCAACAGCCACGTCTGGTGCCGGCCGACCTTCCACAGCCGTGGCCCAGAACGCCTGCCAGGTTCTGTCGTGGAACTCAGTCCGGATGAGATCGCAGCACTTTCTCAAGAGCAACCGCTCGGCATTGTCCGTGCCCGTCTCCTCCAGGGGTTCCGGATCAGCAAGTCCCGCAAAGCGAAGTTGGGCCTCAGTACCGCCTTCACCGCCGGGTTCGCGGCCCAGTCTGCGGAAGTGATCGTGGACCTTGTTCCGCAGGATGACGCGCAACCAGCCACGAAAGGTATCGCCGCTACGTTCTTTCTTGAAACCGTTGAGATGGGCCGCCACGGCCAGGAAGACGTCCTGCAGCACGTCGGCCGTGTCGGCGTCGCCGAGTCCAGAGCGACGACACCAACGATGGGCGAGCGGCGCGTACAAATCCACCAGGCCCGTCCACGCGGCCGGATCGTTGGCCCGCGCGCGTTCGATCAAACTCCGCGGCGTGCGGGTCGAGGAGCCGTCGGTGTTCGACGCGTGCGTCATGGCATGATGGCGTGAGCAGTATCCCGCAGTTTCCGCTATGCTGGTAGCCACGTCCAGTGCTTTGCCGGTTGGATGAGCCCAAAGCGCAGGAGATTCGTCCGATGGACCCGTGCCCGAGTCGCGACGAGTTGGCCGCGTTCGCCGCCGGCGATGTGCGACGCATCGCGTTCGAGCGCATTGCTCGTCATGCTGAAGAGTGCGAGAACTGTGGACGATTACTCGACGAACTCGACGCCATCACCGATCCGCTCTTGGTCGGCCTGCGGGCTGGTGCAAGCGACACCGACTCCGGTTGGGACGTGCCCGGTCATGTGCGCAGCGCGCTCCTGGCACTCGGCGCCGGCGACGCCATCGTGGCCCCCGGCCCCGCAGCCGGCAGCCGGCTTGACAAGTTCGAACTGATCGAATGCCTCGGCACCGGCGCGTTCGGCCAGGTCTTCAAGGCGATCGACACCGAATTGGATCGGCCCGTCGCGGTCAAAGTGCTGCGTGGCGGCGCGGGCGCCAGTCGCGAGGATGTCGAACGCTTTCTGCGTGAAGCCCGCAGCGCCGCCCGGCTGCGGCATCCCGGCATCGTCGCCATCCATGCCACCGGGCAGGCCCCGGACGGGTCGCCGTTCCTCGTCGAGGAGTTCGTCAACGGCGCTACCCTCGCCGCGTCGATCAAAGAGGGTCCGCTCGATCCGCGTCGTGCCGCCGAAATCGTGGCCGGCCTCGCCGACGCACTGGCCTATGCCCACGCGCACGGGGTTGTCCACCGCGACGTGAAGCCGTCGAACATCATGCTCGACCTCGACGGCCATCCACATCTGATGGACTTCGGCCTCGCCAAGCGCGAGACGGACGAGCCGCCGGAGACGGTCGAAGGCCAGGTGCTCGGCACGCCCGCGTACATGAGCCCGGAACAAGCACGCGGCGAATCGCGCCGCGTCGATGGCCGTAGCGACGTCTACAGCCTCGGCGTCGTGCTCTACGAACTCATCACGGGCGAACGGCCCTTCCGCGGCAATCGGCGGATGCTGCTGCTCCAGGTCCTCGAAGATGAGCCGCGGCCGCCGCGCCGGCTCAACGACCGTGTGCCGCGCGACCTGGAGACGATTGCGCTTAAGGCGATGGCAAAAACGCCGGGCCGCCGCTACGCCACTGCCGTCGATCTGGCCGAGGATCTGCGCCGCTTCCTGCGCGCCGAACCGGTGCGTGCCCGGCCGGCGGGGTGGATCGAACGAGCGTGGCGCTGGTGTCGGCGCAACCCGGTGCCGGCGAGCCTGCTCCTCGCGGTCACCGTCGGCTCCGCGCTCGGCCTCTGGCGTCTGTCAGTCCTCTCGGAAGAACTGGTCCGCAAGTCGGCGCTCGAAGGGGCGGCCCAGCAATCGGAGATGATGGATGAAGTCAACGCGGTCTACAGCTCCGAAGTCGCCGACCGCGTGCGCAATGTGCCGGTGACGCACGACTACGCTGGCCGACCTGGTGCGATCCCGCTGCCCGCGACGCTCACGATCGAACTGGGCCGGCACATCAGCGAGCGCGGCAAGACCGGCGTCCAGGTCCGACTCTATAGCGAACTGCCCTTCCGCGACCGGCCCAACGGCACGCCACAAGACGACTTCGAGCGCGACGCCCTGCGCCAGCTCCGCGAGAACCCGGAGACGCCGGTCTATCGCTTCGAACAAGCCGACGGCCGACCGGTGTTGCGCTACGCGACCGCCCGGCGCATGCAAGAGACCTGCGTGAAGTGCCACAACACGCACGCGAACAGCCCGAAGAAAGACTGGAAGGAAGGTGACGTGCCCGGCGTGCTCGAAGTGATCCGCCCGCTCGACGGCGACGTCGAACGTGCCCGCGCCGGCCTCCGCGGCACCGCGATCCTGATGGCCGTGACCTTCGGCTCCCTCCTCGGCGCCTGCGGCCTCATCCTCGTCATGACCAACCGCCGTCGCTATGCCCCGCGCGACGACACGCCAGCTTGAGTGCATGCGATCAGCGAATTCAGAGATTGCCAACAGAGATTGCCAAACACATATGGGGGGTTGGCAATCTCTGCCTACCGAAACGATAGTTATGTGCTTATTTGAAAAGCAGATACGTCGAAAACGGCGACGCCAAGATTCTAGCGCCAGGAACCCCCGTCTATCACGTGCTCAATTCGATTCACCATGCACTGTTGCAATGCAAAGAAACGAATCGGCCCAAGTCTGACTCTGCTCGGTAGACGGCGAAACAGTGACAGAACTACTTGAGCAGCGCGGAAAAGCCGGCCTGTTCAAAATGATGATCGGCGGTCAGTGCTTCGATGATGCCACGTTTGCGCAAGATGACGAAAGACGTGCAGTCCGTCAAAGACCATTCTTTGTCGGGCCGTGATTTGAAGACGTCGAATCCTTCGCCAAAAAGTTCTGCGGAGGCCGGAATGATCTCGATGTCCTCCGTGGCCCTGAGGCTTTCGATCATTGACTTGAACACACTTCGATTGACACCTCGACTAAAGAAGTTGCCCGCCTCAAGCAGGACAAACTCGGTTGTCACGACGCGGCCTTGATGGGCTCCCGCGATCGTCTTGGCCTGCGCGTGCAATTCATCGCGAGGGTTGAAGATCGCAACATAGAAAGAGGTGTCGGCGAAGAGAGCCTTCATTTCTTGGGATGCCCGTACAAGTAATGATCGACATTTTGTGAAGCGTCAGCGGGCAATCCTTCCGCCTTGCCGACAACGTCACCTAGGCGATCGAGCAGGCTCCGCTTGGCCGGCGTCGGTGGGGTTTCAATGGCCTCGATCCGGACGGCTGTACCGTCAAGCAGGTCGGTCGGAGTGTCGAAGACGACGACGCCGTCTTGAACATGACCCGTGAAGGACATGATCGAGGCTCCAATAACAACTACGTCAACGCGTGCGTCATTATCGTCTTGACGCGACCTCTGTAGCTGCTCATATCCGTATTGTTCTCAGAATCGGTAGGCTGTCAACTACACAACGCTCAGCCAGAGCGGCGCGACGTGCGTCATGGAGGCGTCGAAATGCGAATACGACGATGGCTGATGCCAGGCTTCGTCATCGTCGCCGTACTGGCTGTCATTGCCTTCGTCGGCTCCGAGATTTAGGGCGGGGTGAACCGGTCGGCCACTTCCATCCTCCGCCACGGAGACCGGGTCGAGGTGTTCCGAGTCGGCCCCAAGTCCGCCGACCAGTCGGGGCCGGACACCATCGGCGGCTACCCGATCCTGGTGGTCGGGAAAGAGCTGGGTCCAGACTTCGCGGCCCGACTGGGCAAAGTACTCCGAAGCTGAGGCGTCGCCAACAGCTCGCACCTGGTGAAGCAAAAACGGCTGCGCGCGGCGAAGGGCGCCTTTCAGACTGCGGAACTACGATGACAAGGGGCGATGAAAAGCGATGTCAATGAAACGCAGCGCTGCGTCTCTTTTTCTTTCCAAGCAGGCTGCTTACATAGTGTTCCGGTCGCCTGCCTGCTGAGTGCGGCGTCGTTAGATGGACTGGCACCCACAGCCGCCAGTGCTTACTCTGCCTCCATACTCCGGAGGCAATCATCATGTCCCTCTCCCGCATCTTGGCGCTCGTCGTCATCGGCTGTTTCGGCTCCATGCTCCCCGCGGCCGAACCGACGCGCCCCAACATCGTCTTCCTCTTCTCCGACGATCACGCTTACCAGGCCCTCAGCGCCTATGGCGACCCGCGGAAGCTGCTCGACACGCCGAACCTCGATCGCATTGCCAAGCAGGGCGTACGCTTTGATCGGTGTCTCGTGCCGAATTCGATTTGCGGGCCGAGTCGGGCGACGGTGCTCACGGGCAAGTACAGCCATGCGAACGGGTTTTTTAACAACACGAATAGCCGATTCGATGGCGCGCAGGTCACGTTCCCGAAGCTGCTGCAAAAGGCCGGCTATCAGACGGCGATGATCGGCAAGTGGCACCTCGTCAGCGATCCGACGGGGTTCGACTACTGGCACATCCTGCCGGGGCAGGGCGTTTATTACAACCCGCCGATGATCGAGAATGGCAAGCGTGTCACGCACAATGGCTACGTCACCGACATCATCGGCGACCTGTCGCTTGACTGGTTGAAGGGCCGCGACAAGTCGAAGCCGTTCGTGCTCATGTGCCAACACAAGGCGCCGCACCGTGAGTGGTCGCCGGCCTTGCGGCACCTGGGGCATGACAAGGATCGCCAGTACCCCGAACCGGAAACGCTGTTCGACGACTACGCCGGCCGCGGCAAGGCCGAGCACGAGCAGGACATGATGGTCGCCAAGACGATGAACGCACTCGATCTGAAGCTGACCACGCCGGCCGGCATGACCGACGAACAGAAGAAGGAGTGGGATGCGTATTACGCTCCGCGGAACAAGGCATTTCAGGAGGCCAAGCTCAGCGGCAAGGACCTCGTGCGCTGGAAATACAACCGCTACATGCACGATTACCTGGGTTGCGTGAAAGCGGTCGACGAGAACGTCGGCCGGGTGCTCGACTTCCTCGACAAGGAAGGGCTCGCGGACAATACGGTCGTCGTCTACGCCTCCGACCAGGGCTTCTACCTCGGCGAGCACGGCTGGTTCGACAAGCGGTGGATCTTCGAGGAGTCGCTACGGACACCGTTACTCGTGCGTTGGCCGGGCGTCGCCAAGGCGGGAACCGTGAACGGCGACATCGTCAGCAATGTCGACTTCGCGGCGACGTTCCTGGAAACGGCCGGCGTCGAGGCACCGAAGGATTTGCAGGGCCGCAGCCTCGTGCCCGTGCTCAAGGGGCAGACGCCGAGCGACTGGCGGAAGAGCTTTTATTACCACTACTACGAATACCCCGGCCCGCACTCGGTGCATCGACACTATGGCGTCGTCACCGAGCGCTATAAGCTCGTCCGCTTTTATGAGTTGGGGGAGAACGAGTGGGAGCTGTTCGACCTGAAGACCGATCCACATGAGATGACGAGCGTGTTCGGCAAGCCGGAATATGCCGAGATTCAGAAACAGCTGGAAGCT
>DATANR010000285.1:0-27127 GCA_036266155.1 Gemmataceae bacterium
TTCTTGCGAATTCAGCTACGAGATCTGGTCACTACCGACGATCACCAGCAACAGTAGTAGCTGGGATACCCGTAATTCACGTACCCCCAAGCCGGGTAGTAAGAGTAGCTGACCGCGGGATAGTAGTAGCTCGGGAAGTAGGAATACGACGGCCAATAGTACGCGGCCGACAGACCCCAGCCGCGATAGCCGCCCCAGCCGTAGCCGTATCCGCCCCAACCGCGGTAGCCGACGCCCCATCCCCAGCCACCGTGGTATCCGCCCCAGCCGCGATAACCACCGCCCCATCCCCAGCCGCCGTGAAACCCGCCCCAGCCCCCGCGACGCCAAGCCTGCACCGGCGATTCCTTGTCCAGCTCCGTGCTGGCGACGCTCTTGTCCTTCGACCCAGCCGTCGTTGTCAGAGCCTTGACGTCGGCTCCCTTGAATTCTCGGTCCAGTTCGCCCGCGGATACGGGCATTGCCAGGCAGATCACTGCGACTGCGGCGATCAGGTGCATCCTCATGGTTGGCCTCCTACTGACGCTCAGGATGTGGGTTCTCGTTTATCTTCACTCCGGCGAGGTCGCGTGTCAACGACGGATTGGTCGTGATTGGAAATGGGGAAAGAGGATCGGAAAGGCAAACGAGATGAAGCTTGTCTGGTAACAACGAGCAGCGCTCGCCTTGCTCTTTCCGACCGCCCTCGGCTATCGCCTACAAGCCGTTTTTGACTCGGTCATTGCAACGTGATGTTGTCGACCTGGGTCGTCACCGGCGGTTGGCCGCAAGTCGCCTCGATGTTGTAGGTGCCGGCATCAAGAGTGAACCCCGCGCTCCACACATTGGTTCCAGAAGTTACCGTCGTTTCCTTCGTGGCAACCGTCGTCCCGTCGCTCGCCTTATTCACACTCACTTTGATCGTGTGGTTCAACGAACATGTGCCCTGCACGTAGAACGTCGTTCCCAACGTTGCATTCATGCCGGGGTAGGTGATACTGATCGTTCGAGCTGCCATTAACGTTCTCCAAAGGAAATAGGAAAGCGGCCGCGCGCTCAGACGAGCGCGTGGAACAAGTGTTATTGCTTGAATCGCGTCATTCCACGGTGATGTTGTCGATCTCGCCTCTGGTGGGCGGGTCGCCACAAAGCGCCACGATGTTGTACGTGCCGGGAGGAATGTTTGGTGAATTCCGCGCTCCAAACGTTGGTGCCCGTTCCAACGGTCGTGTCACTGGAGGCAACCAGAGAATCGTCGCTCGCGTTTCTCACGCGGACCGTGATCGCATGGTTAAACGAACAGGTGCCCGACACGGTGAAAGTCTGACCGACAGTCGAATTCGCGCTGGATGAAGTAATACTGATGGCGCGAGCGGCCATGAGCGTACTCCAGAGAAGCGACCGTAATCAAGTTGGGTTCTTTCCGCACATTGCGGGAAGACATTGCCCGTTCTACGAACGAACGAGTCGGTTGACCGGCAAGATGGCGCCAATTCAGGGCGGCGCAACTTCCTCTTGTGGCAGGGGTTCGTAGACGACGTTGCGGAAGTCGGCGACGCCGTTTTGAACGTACAGGCCAAGGCCCCCGCCAGGCTTGTATTCAACGCGTCGCGGGACATCGTTAAAGTTCTCTTCCAGGAACTTGCGGCGCGATCGTGATAGGTTCTGAACGTGCTCGATCGGAATCGGCGACACGGTCTTGCGTACCTCATTCCGGACGCCGATGAGATGCAGGCTTCCGTCGCGCTCGCGCCAGCTTGGCCTGATCTCCTGCGGCGAGACCTCCACTTGTAGATAGCGCCAGGGCTCGTCCATGGCATTCCGATCGATGTGGAACTGATGCACACCCAAAGTTGTCGGCGGTTCCAAATTGATCTCGCCTTGGCGCGAGACCAGAAAACAATCCAAGACATTGGCGGGCTCGTTCGTCATTTCGCGAGACAACAGATTACGATCAAATTGCACGAACAGCAGACGGTCGACAAAGCCGGCGAGGTCGGCCGGGCCGGTGTTGTGCGCGAAATAGATGCCCGCCGAGCTGCCGCCTTGTTTGGACGAGCGCATGCGCACATCGGCCGAAATCCGGTAGTGCTCGTGATGCGTGGCCGATGCCAGCTCCATCAATACCGGCCCGTTGGCTTCGACTTGAAAAATGCTCAAGGGCTCGGTCGAAAAGCGCGAATCAACGTCACTTATCACCAGTCGCGACCATTGTGGCGGCCCGGTCGGGCCAATGAGCGCGACGCGCTCGCCGCTCTTCATCGCCGCCTCAACACGCTCCCGCGCCCTGCGCGCCTGATCCTCGGGGGTCGTGCGCAGCAATGTTAACAGAATCGTGGAAGCGGTTATTAGCACCAACAGCGCAGCCGCGATCGGCCTCCAGCGCTTGCGGATGCTCCGCGTGAGTCGCCGACGCCACGACCAGGGCCGCGCCCTGGTTGCGTCGCCGTTGCGCCAGCGTGCGAGATCGTCCGCGAGTTCCCGGGCCGATGCGTAACGGTGTGCCGGGTTTTTCTCCAGACACTTGAGGCAGACGGCTTCCAGATCTGGCTGAATGTTGCCCTGCCAGCGTGACGGCGGGACCGGCTCCTGCGCGCGGACTTGGTCCAGCGTCTCGATGACCGACTTGCCCTTGAACGGCGGTCGGCCCGCCAGACAGGCGTAGAGAATCGCGCCGAGCGAATACACGTCCGCCGGCGGACCGGCGTCGTGCGTGTTCCCCGCCGCTTGTTCCGGCGACATGTAGGACGGCGTCCCCATCACGGCGCCCGTGTGTGTCTCGCCGCTGTCGGTGTCCATCCGCCGGGCTAGGCCGAAGTCGGTGATTTTGGGTGTGCCATCCGCCGTCAGCAAGATGTTGCCCGGCTTCAGATCGCGATGCACCACGTTGCGACTGTGCGCCAGCTGCATCGCTCGCGCCAGTGCTTCGACAAGACTGGTCGCCTCCAGGGCCGACATCGGCTGGCCGTTGAGTTTGTTGAAGAGGTTGCCGCCGTCGACGAATTCGAGCGCACAATACGGATGCCCATCCGCCTCGCCGATCTCGTGGATTTGCACGATGTTCGGATGCTGCAGCCGAGCCACCGCCTCAGCTTCAATACGGAAGCGCGCCAGCTCACCTGGCCCGGCATGCCCGCCGGCGAGCACCATCTTCAACGCCACGGTTCGCTTTAGCTTGAGATGACGAGCCTTGTAGACAACCCCCATGCCGCCGCGCCCCAGCACGCACTCGATCTCATAGCCCGGCACCTTGACCGATTCGGAGGCGCGCTCGCCGTCATGACGGGGCACAAATGCGGCCGTGCCGAGTTCGCCGGTGGCCTCCGCCGCAGGCGTGGTCGCATTCGGATCATGATCGGTGGTAACTTGCGGATCGTTGACGGGCGTCGGATTCATGGACTGCACCGCCGCCGAATGGGAACTGCCCGCGAGTCGTTTGCGGTACTTGATACGTCAGCAATCCGTTTTCGCAATGATGGACCGTGACGTCGATCGTCGAAGGTTTGCGGTCCGTATGAACTCTCGGATCTGCGCGTCCTTTTTGCCAGCTACCCTCCATGCCCATTCTGCTCCACCCGATCCAGATGCACGTGCGCTCCGTTCGCCTTTCCACGCAATTCAATCCGCGGTCGGCACGTCCCTGCATTAAATATGCAGTCAGGTCGACGCCCAATTCTTTGAGGCCGGCCAGGTGTTCGCGTTGGCGGGCGTCGATGGTTGAGCGTGTTTCCGCCACGGCTTCGCGGTCGGCCTCGGCGTTGCTGGCGGGCGGCGTCCCCTGTTTCGATCCTTGCTATTCATGTTCCTTGATCAACGACGTTGGGCCGGGAGGTCTTCCAAAAGTGGTCGAACGGCCTTCGCGAGTTCCAGGCGTGTCGGCGTGCGCGATGATGACGCATGAAATAAGTCTTCGACGCATCAGTGGCTATTTGTGGGTCAATTCCACGTCCATTAGGTGTGCGCAACGTGCGGCCCCATTCCTTTCATTGCATTGCAACAATGCGCGGTGAAATAAATTGAGCATGTGATTTTCGGGGGTTCCTGGCGCTAGAATTTTGGTCTGGCGATTTTCAACGCATCTGCTTTTCCGATAAGCACATAACTATCGTTTCGGCAGGCAGAGATTGCCAACCCCCTATATGTGTTTGGCAATCTCTGTTGGCAATCTCTGAATTAACGCACTCCGCCCCAAGGAAAAGCGCTTGTTGGTGCTATGCCTTGGGGCGGACGTGCTTACTTGATTGCGAATTCGTCTAGCGCGACCCCGAGCCGACGATGTTGAGCTTCACCGCGGCCGGCTTGTTGAGGTCAACGAGCACCGGTTTTGTCGGCACGACCTCGGTCACGTTGCCGGCCACGTCGCGGGCTGTCACCTTCAGGTAGACCTTCGAGTGCGGGAAGCTGGCCGGCACCTTCCACGGATACGAGCCTGTGTTGGCCAGCCGCTTCGCCACGCCCGTGCTGGCGCCGTCAGTCGGGGCGATCGGGAACCACGGACCCTTCGGACCTTCCGACCATTCGAGCGTGATCGGGTCGTTGGCCAGGTTGCGATCGACCGCTTGCCATTGCACGATCAGCGTGTCCTTCTGCGTGCGATCCGGCACCAGGTCATAGACGGTGACGACCGGAGCGGTCGTGTCGACGTCGACGCGGAGGTCCGGAGCTTCGCCGGGTTTCGGGGCTTCGTGCGCCAGGCCGGCCCCGCTTTGGAGGACGACTTTGATGCCGTAGATGCCTTCGACGTCCTTGCTGCCCTGCTTGGCCAGATCGATCAGCAACGGCGACTCCGGCTTGTCGACCGTCGTCCACTTCGACCACGTGCGGCCGTCATCGCGCGTCACGTACACATCGGCCTTGCCGACGCCGGACGCGCCCTTGTCTTCAACTTCGAAGGCCAGTTTGAAGCTCGCCACGTTGATCACCTGCGGGGCCGGCAGGTTCGAGAGTACGTTCGTGTTTACCGTCAGCGGATCGGACTTCGGCGCCGGGCCGGTCGCCGTGGCGACAGGCGGCGTGTCGATCACCGGAGCGCCCGGCGTGCCCGGAGCCGGCGGGAAGATCGGAGCGGTCGGCGTGTCGCTGCCCTTGGTTTCCGTCGGCAGCGGCGTGTCCTTGGCGCGCTCGGTCATCGGCGGCGCAACGACCGGCGGCATCGCCGGGCCAGTCATTGGCGGAAGCGACCCACCCGCAATCGGCGGGATCGGCAGGTCCGTCATGCCACTGGCGCCGATGACGCCGGATTCGGGCATCGCCTTGGAAGCGACGGTCGTGCCGGCCACCGGCGAGGAAGCCTCGCCCATGTGCCCGGCCACATCCGTCAGGGCCACACGCACGGTAACAGCATCGCCGCCCGCGACTTTGAACTGGGCCGAGCCGTCGGCTTCCGGCCGCGTCGGCACCGTATTCCAGGTCGAGCCGTTCGTGCTGTATTCGAGCTTGAACTTGTTCCAATCGGGGTTCCGCTCGACGACCTTCCAGACGACCGTCACGTCGTCGCCGTTGCGCTGAGCGCTGGCGATGGTGACGACCGGCTTCTTGGTGTCGAACAAGACCTTGAGGGCCGGCGCCGCCTTGTAGATGTCGGCCGGCTCACGTTTGCCGGACTTGTCGACAACGACCATGTTGAACCAGTAGATGCCGTCGGCCGGCGCGCTGAAGTTGAAGAAGGCGTCCTTCTCCGGATAGCCGACCGAGTGCTGCTGCCAGGTTTGACCCTGGTCGGGCGAGACCCACAGGTGCAGCTCCTTGATGTCGTTCTTTCTCGACGGCTGATAGTCGATCGGAATCTTCATGCTCGGGCTTTTCCACGGCGTGACGTCCGCCGGGGCTTGACCCGGCGAACACAGCAAGCCCAGCAGAGTAATGGCGCTCAGGCCCATGGCTTCCCCCCAAAGCGGCCGGCCCGTGAGCGTCTTGCTCATCCCCCGATGACAAGGCGCGGCCCGGCAGAAATCCAGTAGGAGCGGGGCGATAACGCAAGTCGGGGTTGGATGCAAGAGGAGTTTTGGGCGTGCATTCAAGACAATGCTTGACAGCAGACCCCAGGCGGGTATGACCCACGCTCCGTCATTCCGCACTCATTGGGGCCATTGCTCATGGACGAGCCTGCCGCCCGTGGCCCCGTGCCCGTGATTCCCGCGATCCTCTTCGGCGGGGCACTGCTGGCCATCGCGTTCTGGTGGTTCTGGGACCCTTCGGCAGCGGGGGCAAAACCACAGGACTGGGGGCTTCAGGATCCCCGGAATCCTGCGTATTCATCAGATCCCGATGATCCGTTTCCGATGCCGCCGGACATGGTCGGCGTCAAGCTGCTTGCTCAATCGAATGCCGAACGCGACCGTAAGAGCGTCGGCTGCATGCAATGTCACCAGACCGTTGGTGATCCGCATGGCAAGCCGACGCTGCGGATCGGCTGCACCGACTGTCATGGTGGCGACGCGTCTGCCGGGACGAAAGAGCAGGCGCATGTGTCGGCGAGATATCCGCAATTCTGGCCGACGTCGGCGAATCCGGTGCGCTCGTACGCATTGCTCAATCACGAGTCGCCGGAGTTCGTTCGCTTCGTGAATCCCGGCGATCTACGCATCGCGCACATCAGTTGCGGCACCGCCGGCTGTCATGCTCAGGAAGTGCAGACCAACCGCAAGCAGATCATGAGCACCGGCTGCATGTTGTGGGGCGCGGCCCTTTACAACAACGGCTCGGTGCCCTTCAAGAAAGCGCGCTTCGGCGAAGCGTATGGCACCAACGGGGCGCCGCTGCGGCTCGTTAGCGTGCCGGCGCCGACCGAGTTCGAGATCAAGAACAACAAGGGCGTCGTCGAATATCTCGACCCGTTGCCGCGCTTTGAAGTCAGCCAGCCGGGCAACCTGCTCCGCTACTTCGAGCGCGGCGGCCGCTTCCGACCCGAGATCGGCATCCCGGAACGGCTCGAAGAATCCGGTAAGCCGCGAACGCGATTGTCGATTCGCGGCCTCGGCACCGAGAACCGCACCGACCCCGTGTTCGTGTCCTTGAACAAGACGCGGCTCTTCGATCCGACGCTCAATTTCCTGGGCACCAACGACCATCCAGGCGACTATCGTTCGAGCGGCTGCTCGGCGTGTCATGTCGTCTATGCCAACGATCGTTCGCCGGTTCATTCGGGGCCGTTCGCGAAGTTCGGCAACCAGGGCCGCACGCGCACCGGCGACCCGACGATCCCGAAGGACGAGAGCGGCCATCCGATCGAGCACAAGTTCACCAGCGCGATTCCGACGAGTCAGTGCATCGTCTGCCACATCCATCCCGGAACGACGGTCATGAACTCGTACCTGGGCTACATGTGGTGGGACCAGGAGACCGAGGGGCATCTCATGTACCCGCGGCACCAGAAGTATCCGACCGCGGAGGAGGCGATCAACGCGCTCATCGCGAATCCGGAAGAAGCGTCCGTGCGCGGCAATTGGTCGGACCCAGCCTTTTTGGATGACATCACCGCTCTGAATCCATTGATGGACAAGCAGCAGTTCGGCGACTTCCACGGCCACGGCTGGGTCTTCCGGGCTGTGTTCAAGCGCGACCGCGAAGGTCATCTGCTCGATCACGACGGCAAACGCTTGCCGGACGCAAAAGCCCGCGACCTGATGCGTGCGGTCCAAGTGCCGTGCCAGGTGAAGCAGTGGCACAAGGACAACACATTTGACGATGCCAAGTCGGCCGTCGAGGGCGAGGCCAAGCTGAACGCGTGCAAGAGCGGCACGCCGGTGCATCTTCTCGATATTCACCTGGAAAAAGGGATGCATTGCGTTGACTGCCATTTCTCGCAGGACATGCACGGGAACAACCGGCTGCATCAGGAAGTGCGGGCCGCGACGGAGATTCAGTGCATCGACTGCCACGGCACCGCGACACAGGCCGCGACGTTGCGCACGAGCGGGCCGGCGGCGTACACGTCGGCGCCGGATGGCAAGGGCCGCAACCTCGCGGCGCTGCGGACGCCCTTTGGCAAGCCGCGCTTCGAGACCGAGACCGACGCCACCGGCCGGCAGCGCATCTTCCAGAATTCAATGGTCGAGAAGGGCCTACGCTGGGAAGTCGCGCAGACAAAAGACACGACCGACCCAACGCATCCGCGCTACAACGCGAAGTCGGCGGTCGCCAAGACGGTTCGCGTCGAGAGCGGCAAGATGATCTGGGGCGATCATCCGGGCGACGACAAGTGCGCGCACGCTAACAAGAACATGAGTTGCATTGCCTGCCACTCGTCGTGGAACCCGAGCTGCTTCGGCTGTCATCTGCCGCAAAAGGCGAACGTGAAGATGCCGCAGCTTCATGCGGACGGCGAGGTGAGCCGCAACTTCACGCCGTACAACTTTCAGACGCTGCGCGACGACACCTTCATGATCGGCCGCGATGGCGACGTGACCGGCAACCGCATTGGCCCCGCCCGTTCGTCGTGTGCCATCCACGTCGGCAGTTACAACAACAATCGCGAGGCGATCTATTCGCAGCAACAGACGCTCTCGGCCGACGGCTACGCCGGCACCGCGTTCAGCACGAACGTCCCGCACACCGTCCGCGGCAAGGGTGCCCGCGAGACGAAGCAATGCAGCGACTGCCATCTCTCGAAGGCCAACGACAACAACGCTTGGATGGGCTCGCTGCTCATGCAAGGAACCAATTACCTGAACCTAATCGGCCGCTACTGCTGGGTCGGGGCCGGCGAGGAGGGCCTGTACGGTGTCGCCGTCACCGAGCAGACGGAGCCGCAAGCCGTGCTCGGCAGCACGCTGCACGCGATTGCTTACCCCGACAATTTTGCGAAACACTCGGCTCGGCACGGCGAGTTGGAAGTCGGTCACGAACATCCGGGCCGTGATATTTCCGAAGGGCTGTTCAAACCGCATCAACACAACGAGATTCTGAGCCTCCAGCTTCGCGGCGAATATCTGTACGCCGCGTGCGGCGAAGGCGGCATGCGCGCGTTCGACGTTGCGTTTATCGATCACAAGGGTTTTGGCGAGCGCGTTACGACGGCCCCAGTCTCGCCGGCCGGTCAGCGGTTCCATGTGCCAAGCAAGTTCGCAACCTGCGTGGCCGTCCCGAGCACGGCGGCCGTCGACCCGACACGCAAGATGAACCCAGAGAACAAGGAACAGCCGATCGCCCCGTACTTCGGCTACGTCTATGTCACCGACAAATACGAGGGCCTCATCCTTGTCGGCATCGGCGTCATGGTTGACGGGCACCCGGACAATAACTTCCTGAAGCGCGACCTGACGTTCAATCCCGATGGCTTGCTCAATGGCGCGATGAGCGTCACGATCGTCGGCCATTACGCCTACGTCTGCTGCGATGCCGGCCTGGTTGTCGTGTCGCTCGAAGACCCGATACAGCCACGCGTGACGAGCGTGCTCGGTGAACCGCACGTCAAGAAGCCGCGGGCGGTGCAGGTGCAGTTCCGTTACGCGTATTTATGCGATGAGGAGGGGATAAAAGTCCTCGACGTGACCGACCTAGCGACGCCGGTAGCCAAGGCGATGATGCGCATCCCGGACGTCCACAACATTTACCTGGCCCGGACCTACGCCTACCTCGCGGCCGGCCCGCGTGGGCTGGTGATCCTCGACATCAAGGAAGCCGAGCGGCCGAAGCTGGCGATGATGTACACGGCCGACGGCAAGATCAACGACGCCCACGACGTGAAGCTCGGCATCACATACAACAGCGAATTCGCCTACGTTGCCGACGGCAAGAACGGCCTCCGCGTCGTGCAGTTAACCGGCCCCGACACATCCGGCAACGACGGCTTCAGCCCGAAGCCGACGCCGAAGCTGGTGGCGACCTTCAAGATCCCCTTCCACGGCCATGCCCTGGCGGTGTCAAAAGGCCTCGACCGCGACCGAGCCGTCGACGAATGCGGCCATCAAATCGGCGTCTTCGGCCGCATCGGGGCCCGGCCGTTGAATGGAGCGGAGCAGCGCAAGATGTATTTGCGCGACGGCAAGGTGTGGTTTGTGTCGGACGATCCGCGGGATGCGCTGTATGAGGAACGACGGTCAGGGAAGGCGACGGTGGAGGGGCGGTGAGCGCGGTCTTACGCATCCGTCAGCGACACCACAAGCTTTTTTCCCACCGCCTCGGCATACCGCACAAGCGTTTCCACGGTCGGATTCGGTCGCTGACCCGTTTCGAGTTTCGAAAGCGCAGAACGATCCATGCCGGTTCGCTCAGTCAGGTCGGCCAGGCTCAGTCCGTTCTCCTCGCGCGCAGCTCGAAGTTGTTTGAGTAATTCATCCACTTGATCGAGTGACGCTGTCCGCTCGAGGTGACGTGCGACGAGTTCGGGAAGTTCGCTGGCGACCTGCTCGCGAATCGCCTTGTACTTCGCGGCTTCCTCCGGTGTCAGCCGTCGATCGCGGGTGATGCGTTTCATAGTCATTGTCTCCTTGGCACATCGTAAGCCGTCACCGGATAGACCGTGTCAGCGTCCACCTCTTCGTACACCACCATCAAATGCCGGCCCGTGCTTGTGTCGCCGAATACAACGGGGCGGCCAGACGAGCGACTGACATCGGCGTCGGTTGCATTTTGAAAGACTTCCTCAACTTCCTCTTTCGTTACACCGTGTTCCGCGCAGTGTTCGACGTTGCCGTCCGGATCCTCGTCGAGGTCCCAGATGATTGAGTCGAAGGGCATCGACTGGGCTCCCTCGGGTGGTATTATATTACCACAGATGGCTGAAGCAGTTCAAGCTCCGTCCTTACCCCTTCCGCACATGACTCACCAAGTCAAACTCCTGCACCAACTCATCGAGTCGCGGGGCCAAGCGATCATACGTCTCGGTCGCCATCTCCAAAGTGATCGTGACGCGATCGCCCAGTTCCTCCAAAGGCGGCAGGTCCGGCAACGGCTCCATGCGCAGGGTCGGCAGGTAGCTCGCGTCGAAGCCGGTCATCGGGAGTTCCGGCAGCTCGATCAATTCTTCCAGCAAGCCCGCGAGGCGTGACGGGTCGTAGCGGCTTTGCGCTTCCTGATTGTTCAACATGATGTTGAGCGCCTTCTCGCGGGCGTCCGACAAGTGAACCACCGAGACGGGTACTTCGGTCACTCCAATCGATTTCAGAATCGCCAGCCGGGCATGGCCGCCGACCACGTGGCCGGTGCGTTCGTTCCAGATCAGCGGTTCGACGAGCCCGAACTCGCGCAGCGACTTTTCGAGCTTGCGATACTCGCGGTCCGTCGGCTTCAACACACGCCGCGGGTTGTACGGGGCCGGCACGAGCTGGTCGATTGGCAGGATGCGGATCTCGAATGCCTGAGTCGTGAGAGGAGATTCCATAGGACACCTGTTCGGAAGAAATGGGGGATCGTTGATGCGGGCGTTCGGTGGGATTCTGATGTTGCTCGTGCTGCCGTCCTCCGTGTTCGCGGCCGGCGGTCAGTTGCACGTCACCCCTGTCGCCGCGTTGCCGTTCGGCCTCTTGTTGCTGACGGTCGCGATCTTGCCGATCGTCGCTGGGCACTGGTGGCATCGGAACCGTAACAAGGGGATCGTCGTCGCCCTCTTCGGCGTTCCGATGGCTGGCTACATGGTCGCGCTCGGCGAGGCAGGCCGTTCCGCATTGCTCCATGAAATGGCCGAGTACTTCTCGTTCATCACGCTGCTCGCGTCGCTCTACATCGTCTCCGGCGGCATCGTCGTGCGTGGCGATCTGACCGGCCGGCCGCGGACAAACTTGCTGTTCCTTGTCTTTGGCGCCGTGCTCGCCAATCTGATCGGCACGACCGGCGCGAGCATGGTGCTCATCCGTCCTGTATTGCGGATCAATTCAGACCGCAAGCGCACTGGCCATATTCCGGTGTTTTTCATCTTCACCGTGAGCAATTTCGGCGGGCTGCTGACGCCGCTCGGCGACCCGCCGCTATTCCTCGGCTTCCTCAAAGGCGTGAGTTTCTTCTGGACGACCGCCCTTTGGCGACACTGGCTGGTCGCGAACGGGCTAGTGCTCGCCATCTTCTATGTGTGGGACCGCTTCGCCTTTCGCCGCGAGTTGCCTGCCGACATCCAACGTGAGCAGACGCACTACCACCGCCTGCGCGCGGCAGGCCTGGGAATCAACGCCCCCTTGCTCGTCTTGATCTTGTTGGCCGTGCTTTTTCAATCGGGAGACGTCGGCTGGGCGGCCGGCAAGCTGATCGGCGTCAGCGACTTGACGCTGACCCGTCCCTGGGGCGAGTTCGTGATGCTCGCCGCCGCAGGGCTCTCGCTGTTGCTGTCGCCGAAGCATCTGCACAAGGAAAACCGCTTCGCGTGGGGCCCGATCGTGGAGGTGGCCGTACTGTTCCTCGGCATCTTCGTAACGATGGCTCCGGCCCTCGCGCTGCTCACGGAGCGCGGCGCCCAGCTCGGCATCACGGAGCCGTGGCAGTTCTTCTGGCTGACGGGCGGCCTGTCGTCGTTCCTCGACAACGCACCGACTTACGTGACCTTCGGCACCCTCGCCGCCGGAGGCCCCGACTTCGCGGCCCTCGCCGCCAACAAGCCGCTGATCCTCGCGGCCATCAGTTGCGGCGCGGTGTTCATGGGCGCGAACTCCTACATCGGCAACGGCCCGAACTTCCTGGTGAAAGCGATCGCCGAGGAGGCCGGCTACCCAATGCCGAGCTTCTTTGGTTACATCGTGCGCTATACGCTGCCGGTGCTCGTGCCGGTGTCTGTCGTGGTGACGTGGCTGTTTTTTTGGTGAGCCTGGCCAATTCAATTCGGACAGGATTTTCAGGTCGGATCAAAAGAAATTCGCGTTGAATCGCACGTGTTCCAGCCACTTTTTCGGCGAAAAGTCTCCGCGCATTTGTCAGGATTGAGTCTGTGAGCTCGTTCTAATGAATGAGAGGGCAAGTGATGAGCATGGAGCGTGACGCTATCGTGCAGGTCTTGCTGCGCGAGCGGTTGCGCATTGCGAGCATCGCAACGGCCATCATTCGCGATGTTCACGCCGCCGACGATATTTTTCAGCAGATCGTGCTTCAGGCTCTGCAGGCCAGCGAGCAGTTCTCGGACCCACATCATGTGCTGGCGTGGGGTTTGCGTGCGGCCCGGCATCGTGCCCTCGATCTGGCGAACCGCCGAGCGCTTGTGCCGCTGCCGGATGAGGTTCTCGACCTCATGGAGGGCGACTGGTCGGAGGCGACGCCAGACGCGTGGTCGGATCAGGCGGAAGCACTGCATCACTGTCTCGGCTTGGTGGCTGGCCCAGCACTTGAAGTGTTGCGCATGCGGTATACCGAGGGCCTGACAGCAGTGGCGATTGCGGGGAAGGTTCGGCGAACCGCCGATGCCGTCTATCAGATGCTGTCGCGCACCCACCGGGCCTTACGGCGATGCGTGGAACAGGAGTTGAGTCGCGTTGAAGTGCCGATCAAAGGAGGGGTTTCGTGAGCCCGAATCCCGATACAGGGCTGACGGACTTGTTCGTTCGCTACTGGGACAATGCCCTGACGCCGGCCGAAGCTGGCGGGCTGGCGGCACGCTTGGCATCGGACCCCGTGGCACGCGACGAATTTCGGTTGCTATCGCTGCAGGCCGTGGCGGCAGCGGAACCATTGCCTGCTCCAGCACCAGCGATTCCGGCTGCACGCCGATGGTCGCGGCGACAGGTGTTAGGGCTTGTCGGCGGCGGTGTGGCGGCAAGCGTCGCTGCCACAATCTTGGGCCGGCAGTTCCTGATCGGTGAGAAGGCCGACCCGGTTAATCTCACCGCCTCCGCCGGTGACGTGACGTTGAAAACGGCGGCCGGCGAAATAGGCGCGACGACGGGACTGGTTCCCGCGGATGCCGTTGTGACGACGGTGGGACCAAGTTCGTCCGCGGTCCTCCATTTCGCGGACGGCAGCGACGTCTCACTCGCCGGCGACTCGGCCGTAACGGTTGTCGGCAAGGGTAGGAAGCTGATGGTGCTGCGCGGCACAGCGACAGCAACGGTGCCGATGCCGATTGCCGGCGCCGAATCGATTACGGTCGGGACCACCGAGGCGACAGTGTCCCGGCTCGGCGGGGCCGTCCTCACGCTCAGTCGAACGCTCCAGATGACTCAGGTCGGCGTGCAAACCGGTCGAGCTACGGTCGCCGACGCGGCGGGCGACCCACTCGAGGTGGTTCATCCGGGTGAGTACTTGACGGTTCAGTCCGATGGCCGGCATCAGAAAAAGCCAGTTGAGCCCGTGTCGGAATCCTGCGTTTGGGATTTGTCGCGTCCGCTGCCCGAGGGTTGGGCAGTCGGTACGCGGGAGGTGACCGCCGACGGACCGATCGTTCGTCCCGTGCGCTGGTTCGATCCGTATCACCACGCGGAGATGTACCAGATTCGTTCCGACCATCGCTGGTACGCCGGCTTCGCGAAGTGTCTGCCCGATACCACGTTTCGCGTCAAGTACTGGGTCGAGAAACCGGGTCGAAGTCAATTGGTGGCGTGTGTCCGCAAGGATGACTTGAGCCAGTCGGACACCGGCGTGATCGAATGCAACGATGCCTTTCTGAATGCCAAGCCGCGCGAGTGGCAATGGCTCAACGTGAAGGCAGGCAAAATGCTCGACAACAAGCATACGCCCAAGTTCGGTGCGCCCTGGGTGGCTTTTTTGATCATCTTTAACACTTACCAGGAGGATTTGGGACTGCGCATTGCCTCGTTCGAAGTGATTCCGCCCGTCATTGCTTGATCGTATTCGCTCACTAATTTCGCCCGCCTCTCATCGTCCTTCGGAGAACTCTCCAATGCGAAGGCGTCGAACTGGTTTTACGCTGATTGAACTGTTAGTTGTCATCGCCATCATCGCGATCCTGATCGGATTACTGTTGCCGGCCGTGCAGAAGATTCGCGAAGCAGCTAATCGCATGAGCTGCTCGAATAATCTGAAGCAAATCGGGCTGGGCATGCACAACCACGAATCGACCTATGGCTATTTCCCCACCTCCGGGGCCGAATCGGCCTCGCTTGGGGTTTCTGCATCTCAGGCCGGATTCGAAACGATGGGCTGGTCGTATCAACTTCTGCCGTTTATCGAGCAGGACAACCTTTACCGAATTGGCCAACAGAATGGCCCATGGAACTGGGTTGCGAGCATCGGCAAGGCGATGGTTGAAGTGCCGATCAAGACGTACAACTGTCCGTCGCGCGGCGCCAAGCGTTTGTCGAAGACGATGCCCTGGGGCTCGGTGTATGCGATGGGCGACTACGCCGGCGTGATGGTCGAATGGGGCAATCAGTGGCAAGACAATCAGCCGCCCGACCCCAACGAGCCCAACACGTTCAAAGGCATCATCGCCAAGGGTGGTCACTATCGCAGCGACAATCCGGCCCTGACCGTCAAATACGGATATGTCACCACAGCCGCGGTGGGCGACGGCCTGTCGAACACGATTGCCATCATGGAAAAGTCGATGAATGCCAAGTTTCCGAACCCGGACAATTGGGATTGGTGGGAACTGCCGGGCTGGGCGCATAACTCGGACTGGCCGAACATGCGGCTGATCGGCAACTGGATGCCGTTGATCAATGACAAGCAAGATCGCGCGGCCATGGGGCTCGGATGGTGGGTGCAGAATTCGTCCGGCAAGACGGCCGAGTTCGGCTTCGGCTCGGCCCATCCGGGCGTCGTGATGGCCGTCTACGGCGACGGCTCGGTCAAGGCAGTGAAGACCTCGATCAACGCGTGTGGCAACTCCGGGTGGAGCGACAGTTCGTGCATCTTGTACCACCTCGGCGGTCGATCGGACGGTTGGGTGACCTCAGGGGACTAGCGCCCTTTAGACCCGGCCGGGGCGCGATCGCCCCGGCCTCTTCTTAATCAGTCCCTTGCGGAATCTCTTCAATGCACAAACTCCATTGCAAAATTGTCGCTACGTTGGCGCCGGCCCTTGCCCTTGTCGGGTTCGCCGGATGCAGCTCGGACCATACGGCCCAGGACGTGGCCGCGATGAACAAATCGAACATTCAGCGCCTCGCCAACCTGTACTCGGCGTACCAGAACTACAAGGGCGGACGCGGACCGGCTAACGAGAACGAATTTCGCATGTTCATCACGAATTTCGACGCGGAGAAGCTCGCCATGATGGGCGTGAAGCCCGATGATCTGAACGCCCTGTTCACATCGGAACGGGACGGCAAACCGATCAAAGTGCGGTACAACGTCGGCGGCGGTCGCGGGTCGGTCGATGCCGTCGCCTTTGAGGAAGTTGGCAAGGATGGCAAGCGGCAAGTAGCGTTCACCGGCAACACGAAAGTAGATGAGGTGGACGACGCGACCTATCGGCAGCTCTGGTCCGGTAAAGGTGGAGTCGAAGCGGTAGCGGCCGGGCCGAGCCGGCCAGTCGGACCACCTCCGGGCGCGCCTACCGGACCGAAGTAGATGCGGGAACGCGCCGTTCGGGCGACCAATCGCGTCCGCCCGAACGGCCCACCCAAATTGGCTCAGCTGGGTAAATTCGTGGACGGGAGGCCGGTTTCCCGCGAAACTAGGTACGCCCAACTCTCTCCCGTTGACCGCCCCTTGCAAACGACGCCCCACACGCTACTGGAGCACCTTCGCCAACCGGCTTGCGGGCCGGAGCACTGGGGACGTTTCGTCGATCTGTACTCTCCGCTCCTCTTCGAATGGGCTCGGCGATCGGACGTCCCGTCTGCGGATGCGCCCGATCTCGTGCAAAACGTCCTCGTCACGTTGATCCGCCGCTTGCCTGCCTTCGAGCGTCAGTCGGGTAGTAACTTTCGTGGCTGGCTTTGGACCGAGCTTAAGAACTGCTGGGCCGACGACCTGCGGGTGCGAGCGCGCCAGCCAGCCATTGCCGTCGCCGCCAACCCCGATCACCACGAAATACCGGACCCGATCGTCGAGCTGTCCGAAACCGAGTACCGGCAATACCTGACGCGCCGGCTCGTCCGGGTGCTCGAACGCGATTTCCCCGAACGGACCTGGCGCGCTTTCTGGGCCCACGTTGTCGAGAGCCGACCTGCCGTGGAGGTGGCGGCCGAACTGGAGACCTCAGCAAACGCTGTCTACCTGGCCCGCGGTCGCGTCTTGCAACGATTGCGCGAGGAACTGGCGGCTCTGGCGGACTGAGTTCAAAGGGCGCCAATCAAAGAGCGCCACGAAGAGCGCCAGGGGTGCATGGGGTTGGCGCTCTTTGACGCAGAGTATTAACGCAACATCCCTTCAATACAGTCCTTGCATCAAAAATGAGAATCGAAAAACTGGCGCCAGAACCCCCCTCGCTACACCCCGAAACATGGAAGCTGGCTGAACATTGCCGAGAACGAGTTGAGTTCGTTGTACCGTCAATGCCTCAAGGACCGTCGCTTCTTCTCGATCGTGGCGTTGCGTCGAGAGGTTGAAGCCTGGTCACGGTACTGCAACAACAAACAACGCGGCGTCGACTGGCAGTTCAAGATCGCCGATGCCCGGACGAAACTGAAGTCACTATACCCGAAGTTTCAATTTTGACAGAGCACTAGGCGGGAAGAAGGTCAACGGGGAAAAAGCCAAGATGTTTGCGAACGCCTTGCCCGGTTGCCGCATTGAATGGGAAGACCACGTCATTGAGCCGAAGAAGTAGCCTCGATTCAATTGTGGCCTTCTCGCTCCGCGAGAAGATTGCAGAGCGGTCACGCTGAGAAGCGTTCGTCGATTCGGATCGACAGCTTTGCTAACTTCTCGCGGAGCGAGAAGGCTACATGAAAGCCGCAAGGCACCACTACCGTGCCCGCTCCGCCAGCGTCCGCTTCCGCTCCGCCAGCGTCCGCTTCCGCTCCGCCGTGTACTTCCACCACGGCTTCGCGGCTTCGCCGCCCATGAAGCGGGTGATCGCGATGAAGACGTCGATCACGCAGGGATCGTGCTGCACGCCCGTGAGCTTGCAGAGTT
Organism: Gemmataceae bacterium; assembly: GCA_036266155.1. Lineage (GTDB taxonomy): Bacteria > Planctomycetota > Planctomycetia > Gemmatales > Gemmataceae > SIAJ01. Next base: position 17,881 of record DATANR010000285.1, read on the forward strand.
TGGCGTAGAGCTTGTACGGGTCCTTGCCGACGAGTTGTTGCGGGCGTGTGATGCCGAGCTGGCGGAGGTCACCTGCCGTAGCAGGGCCGACGTTCGGGAGGTCTTCGAGGTCATGCACGTCGTCGCGGGTCATGGCACGTGGCTCCGGAACGCATTTGCGGTCCGGACAGTGTACTCATCACGCTCCGCGTGATGACTGTCGACCTCGTGAGTATGGTGATGCATGGCGAACGTGCAGCTCGGTCATCACGCGGAGCGTGATGAGTGCACTCTCCCGGTTGCGGTTGCAAATTCTGCCCACTCCACCTAGAGTAACCGCAGATCTTCATTAGGAAGTATGGATGACCGGCCTGGGACTGCTAGCGCTTTTGCTGTTGCCCTCGAAATAAGGGTCCCCGCCGCCGTCCGCTCTGAAGCGAAACCAACCGGCCTCGGGACCCTGCAGTCCCGGGGCCTTTTTCGTTGGAGGATTCGATGTCCGCGCCGACCGACCCGAACCGCGTGCTCATCTTCGATACCACGCTCCGCGATGGCGAGCAGTCGCCCGGCTGCTCCATGAACCACACGGAAAAGCTCGAGATGGCGCGGGCCCTGCGCGATCTCGGCGTCGATATTATCGAAGCCGGCTTCCCGATCGCCTCGCCCGGCGATTTCGAATCGGTGCAGGCGATCGCGCGCGAAATCCACGGGCCGACCATCGCCGCGCTCGCGCGCTGCAATCCGGCCGACATCGACAAGGCGGCCAAGGCGCTCGAAGTCGCGCCCAAGAAGCGCATCCACGTTTTCCTGGCGACCAGCGCCATCCACCTCGAATTCAAATTGAAGATGACGCCGGACGAGATCATTCGCCGAGCCGTCGAAGGCGTGACGCGGGCACGCGGCTACTGCGACGACGTCGAGTTCTCGCCCGAGGATGCGGCCCGTACCGACCTCGGCTTTCTGGCCCAGGTGTGCGAGAAGGCGGTCGAATCCGGTGCGAGCACGCTCAATATCCCGGACACGGTTGGCTACGCGGTCCCGTCGCATTATGCGGACATCATTCGCTATTTGAAGAAAAACGTCCGCGGCGCCGAGCATGTGGTCTACAGCGTCCACTGCCACAACGACCTGGGCCTCGCCGTTGCCAACAGCCTTGCCGCGTTGCAGGAGGGCGCCCGGCAAGTCGAATGCACCATCAACGGCATCGGTGAGCGGGCCGGCAACACGGCCCTCGAAGAGATCGTGATGGCAATGCGCACCCGCCAGGACTTCTATGGCTTTTCGACCGGCATCAATACGCGCATGCTCGTCCCCGCGAGCCGCAAACTGTCAATGGTCACCGGCATGCACGTGCAGCGCAACAAGGCCGTCGTCGGGCAGAACGCCTTCGCGCACGAGGCTGGCATTCACCAGGACGGCATGCTCAAGAACCGCAGCACCTACGAGATCATGAAGCCGGAAGACGTCGGCATCCCGAGTACCGACCTCGTGCTCGGCAAGCACTCGGGCCGCCACGCGTTGAAGCAGCGGATCGCCGACCTCGGCTACCAGATCGACGAAGCGCAGGTGCAGCGCATCTTCGAGGCCTTCAAGGTCCTCGCCGATCGCAAGAAGATCATCTACGATGCCGACATCGAAGCCCTGGTCGAGAACCAACTCCACAGCGGCGTGATGGAAGTCTGGACGCTCGTGAACTTCTCTTGTTCGGCCAGCTTCGGTGTCCCACCGACGGCGGCGGTGTCGCTCAAGCATCAGGACGGCCGCATGGTCTGCGAGCCGGCGGTCGGCGACGGGCCGGTCGACGCGGTGCTCAAGTCCATCCAGCGCGGCACCAGCGTTGAATTGAAAGTGACCGACTACCGAGTCCGCAGCGTGACCGGCGGCCTCGACGCTCAGGGCGAAGCGGTCGTCGAAGTCGAATACGACGGCCGCAAACTCAGCGGCCGCGGCGTCAACACGAATGTGATCGAAGCCAGCGCCCAGGCATTCCTACAAGTCATCAATCGAATTGCGTTACGGCAAGTGCGGCCGCGGCTGAAGCCGACGGATCATGTGCCGCAGGAGACGGTGCCGACGGCGTGAGATCGTCTGGCATTAATAACGTTCGGAGAATCGAGCATTGCGAGCCCCGACAATTGCCGAACTCTTGGCGGACACAATTGTCCAAAGGGCGCTCGACATCGCTTGGTCGGACTCGTTGGTAACCGACCCATCGCGCCGGCACGAGGAGGGCGGATGGATTTACATGGAGGTCGCGAGTGGAACCATCGCCGTGCGGCGATCGGCTGCGGGAGCGCAGGCATCGCTCGACCTGTCCGCGCCGCCGGTGGTGACAGGGTCCGTTGTCGTTGGCACGTTTCACACGCACCCAAATCCCTCGGCCGAAGGTTGGAACCCGGGTCCAAGTACGGCGGATACGCTGTCGGCCATTATCCTTGGCGTCCCCTGTTTGATCCGCGCTGATGATGGAACGTACTCGACAGGTCCGGACTCACGCCGAGGAGGGTTGACCGGCGGACCGGGGTATCCGCCATAGAATTACGAAGCACAAGCTGGAGGATTTGTGATGACTCAAACTACGACGCCAGCCCCGCCAGCCATCGCTGGCGACCGAGCATTGGCCATCGCCCAGGCGGACGCCGCGACCGCCTATCGCGACCTCTCCAGCTACCGAGTTCATCTTTCGCTTGAGCTTGATGGCTGGCACATCGATTACGAGTTGAAAGACCCGCGTATGAAGGGCGGCGGGCCGCACTACGTGATCGACGCGTCGGCTGGACAAATCGTGTCGAAGCGGTACGAGCAGTAGGTAGCAGTTCCCTTCTGCACATGGCCGCAGTTGCAGCCGACGGATTATGTGCCACAAGAGTCGGTGCCGACGCCGTGACGAATAGAAAGGTCGAGAGTCATTTGCGATGACTCTCGACCCTTCCGATTTTCGGCAACCCTATTTCTTCTCGTACGAAACCCCGGACAGCCGCTCCAGAGTTTCTCGTTGTGCCGGAGTGAGTACCTTGAGAAGGTCGGCAGGCGGCGTCTCGAATCGAGAGTTCAAGAAATAGATCGCCTGTGGGATCGATTGAGATCTTTCGAGCAGCAGCGATTGTGTCGTGAATGTTGAGGTTACATACCGGTCAAGGCCCGCGTTCTTCTCAGCAAGTTCTTGAATCTTCTTGATTTGCTCGTCGTTCAATTCAAGTCGAGCACGGACTTTGGCGTCGAGCAATACGTCGGATAGCCGCATCCGTTGCAGTGTTTCATGGCGGAGTTGCTGGACCGCATCGCGTGACAACACCTTCGGAATGGCGGAACGAACCTGCTCGGTCTGCGACTTGGCGACCGCGTGGTTGGCCGCGTCGCGCTGCTCGCAGAGCTTTGCGATCTCCTCTTCGAGCTTGCGGATGCGTGCGTCGATTTCAACGGCGCGCTTTTGTTCATCAGCCGCAGACGCGCCGCCCTTGTCGCGGGCCTCGGCCAACTGGCGGACTTGATTTGGACTGAGCCGCAACTGCTTCTGCACCGCGGGATCGAAGACAAGATTGGGATCAATCGGTTCAATGTCGGCCGATGCGGCCTGCGGTCGCGCTCTGATATTGGCGCTCTTCTCCTGTGCCGATGCCGGCGGCAGGCTGAATTGCTGCATTCCGAAGCCGAGGACGAGGCCGCAGACAAGTACGGCCGCAACTGATTTGTACTTGGCGTAAAGCATGGCTTTTGCAACTCCGTCAGTAAGGGCGACGACGCGGGATGGGAGAATGGCTGCCGACACAACGCGGCCGGCAAGACCACTTTCAATTGCTTTCATCGTGTGCATCAGCAGTTCGTGCGACACGGCAGCGTCCGCACAGTCCGATACGATTCGGGCGGCAAGGACCATCGCGGGGACGATGCCGCGGCGCGCGAGCCGTCGGCTGAACAGGTCGCGGGCTCGCAGCAGCCGGCGCTGCAGCGTGCTCTTGCTGATCGCAAGCTGCGCCGCGGCCTCCTCCTGGGTTCGACCCTCCAGGTAAAGAAGAACCAACACCGCACGGTAGGTCTCCGGCAAGCGGCCGATCTCCTCGTCGAGGACGAGGCGGACCTCGTGCCACGGCGTTTCATCACCCAGAGGCAGTGCATCGGGGCGAGCGGCCCGATTCTCACGCCGGCGTCGGCGATCGGCCTGCGTGCGCAGCTTGAGCGCGGTCCGCCGGGCGACGCCGTGCAGCCAACTCGCCAACGATTCGTGGCGACGGATCGAATGGCTGCGGCGAATCAAAACCAGAAACGTCGCCTGAAATGCATCTTCGACATCGGCGGTGACGGACAAAACGCGTTTGCAGACCTGAAAAACCATCGGGCCATGCCGTTCGAGAATGGCACGAAAAGCGGCCGTGTCCTGGTCGGAACGAATGCGATCGACCAGCTCACGATCCGAACGCGCGACCAAGCCCTCGGTGGCCATCGCCTCCTTCACTCGCCGAAGAAACGTCGCCAGCGTGGGAGCGGCCATCCGGCTTCCTCGTACCGCGCAACCTGCACACTGTGGTATTAGTGCCCATCAGCGAAATGAATGGTCAAGAATTTCTGTCACGGTTCGGCCATTGCCACGCGTGTGAGGTATCAGCCAGCCGTTGAATCTTCGCGCGTGAGCAGATTCAATCGCAAACTCAATCGGCGTCGCCGCGCATTCATCTGCTGTCTTCAAATCTGCCAAACGTGTACTAGGGTTTGACCAACTCTCGCCTACTCCCAAAGTCCCCGTCAAACCCGGCCGCTCATGCCAGCACCCGCCACCACGACTGAGTTCTTGGCACTCCTCCGTACGAGCCGTCTTGTCGACGAGGCGAAGTTTGCCGAGCTGTTTCCTGATGAGACCGACTTGCCGCATGATGCACAGGCCTGTGCAAACGGCCTGATTAATCGCCGGCTTTTGACCAAGTATCAGGTCAAAATGCTGCTCGCCGGCAAGTCGCGCGGCTTCTTCATCGGCCCGTACGTCATTCAAAAGCCGGTCGGCCAGGGCGGGATGGGCATCGTCTATCTCGCCCGCCACGTCACACTCGATCGGAGCGTGGCGCTCAAGGTTCTCGCCAATCGCCAGGCGCAAGATCAGCTGTCCCTCGACCGCTTTCTCCGCGAGGCACGAGCCGCCGCGGCACTCGATCATCCGAACATTGTGCGGCTCTACGACATCGGTCAGGGCGCCGGCGTCCATTATCTGGTGATGGAATACGTCGAGGGGACCAACGTTCACGATATGGTCGCCAAGACAGGACCGTTGCATTTCGTTCAGGCCGTGCAGTACATCGCGCAGGCGGCGGCCGGGCTGCATCACGCCCACGAAAAAGGCTTCGTTCACCGCGACATCAAGCCGAGCAACTTGATGGTCACGAAGGCCGGCGTTATCAAGATTCTCGACATGGGCCTGGCGCGATCGGTCACGGACGCGAAGGACAATCTGACTGGCCAGCAAGCCGAGGCGGAGATCAACGGGACGCCGGACTTCATTTCGCCGGAACAACTCCTGTGCGAATCGTCTGATGCCCGGACTGACATTTACAGCCTGGGCGCAACTCTCTTTGCTCTGATGGCCGGGCAGCCGCCGTACGTCGGCACGACGACGCAGAAGATGGCCCAGCACCAGATGAAGGACCCGGCCGAACTGCGGCGCAAGCTCCGCGGCAAGGCGCCCATCGAGTTGGCCGACGTCGTCGTCAAGATGATGGCCAAGCGCAAAGTGGATCGCTACCAGTCCGCGGAAGAGGTGATCGCCGCCCTGACGCCGTGGCTGCCGGCCGAGATCAACGGCGCCGCGTTCCAGGATCCGGCGCCGAGCCGCAACTTGCATCGTGGCGAACTGAAGCCGGCAACCCACCGCACGAAGAAGCGCAAGCATGCCCAGCAGGCCGCGCACGCCAAGAAGAAATGGCTGATGATCGGTGGCTCGGTGGGAGCGATCCTGCTCGTTGGCGTCATCGCGTTGATCGCGAGCCTGGGTGGCAAGGACGATGTCAGCGCTCGCGCGAACCAGGGCGTCACCGGTCCACCCGTCGCGTCCGCACCGGCACGGCCTGCGGACCCGCCCGCCATCCGCGGCCACACGGCCTCCATCAACGATGTCACATTCCGGGGCGACGGCAAGGTCGCGTCCGTCGACTGGACCGGCAATCTATTCGTGTGGGACTCGAACACGGGCAAGCAGATTGTCACGACCTCGATTCAGTCCGGCAGCAAGTGCAACGCCTGCGTGTCGACGCCGGACAATAGACACCTGGTCGTCGTCGGCGACCGCATGCCGGTCCTGGTCCTCGATTGGGAGACTGGGAAGCAGATCCGCGAACATCCTGGCCACGAGGGCACGACCTGGGGCGTATCAGTTTCGCCGAACGGCCGCGAGTTCGCCACCTGTGGCAACGATGGCCTCGTCTTGGTCCGCGACCTTACCACTGGCAACGAGATTCGCCGCTTCGAGTTCGAAGCTCGCCTAGTCTGGTCGGTGGCCTACTCGGCCGACGGATCGAAGATCGCGGCCTCGTGCAGCACCGGCCCGATGCCGGCAGACTCGAACATCATTCGCGTCTTCGAATCGGCCACGGGCAAAGAAATCCAGCGGCTCGTCGGCCACACCCGCGACGTCCGCTGGGTGACGTTCCATCCGGACGGTCAAAGGCTCGCCTCCGCCGGCTTCGACGGCACGGTCCGCCTCTGGGACTTACCAACTGGCAAGATCATTCGGACGATCGGTGCCCATAGCGGCTACGTCGAGCGCGTCGCGTTCCTGCCCGGCGGTAAGCGCCTGGTGTCCTGCGGCGGCCTCACGAACGGCCAAGACGGCTCGCTCTCCGTCTGGGACACCGACACCGGTAAAGAAATCCGCGGCTGGCACGGCGCCGCCGCCAACGGCCTGCTGACAGTGGCGGTGTCGTCGAATGGGGCGATGGCAGCCACGGGCAGCCGGGACAAGATCGTGCGGCTGTGGAAGATTGGGGATTAAGGACGCTGCGGCGGATTCGTTTCAACCGAAAAAGCAGAGATTGCCAACAGAGATTGCCACCCTCCCCCTATGGTTGGCAATCTCTGCTTGCATTTTCGCGCCCATCCCAATACCGGCTAAGGAGATAGGTTGAAAACGCGGAGACCAAAATTCTAGCGCCAGGAACCCCCGAAATTGGTCCTTCGACACCTCACATCTTCACATCGGATCGAGCATCATGATCTCAACCGCCCATTTTTCGACGGCTGAGTCTTTAAGGTTGCAAAATGCGACCTCAAAGCCGGCGATCGGGCCACGTTATGGCACCTCACGGACTGTGACGTCGCCTGTCGTCAGAGCGAGTTCCTGCGGCGCGTCGGTTGCCGCGGTTAATGTCGCCGTGAACCCGAGGCACTTGAAGGCCCCGATTTGCTGGGCGACGAAGCCGAAGTGATCGGCGCCGGCCGCGGCCGGAGTGCCATACACGAGCCCCTTGATCGCGACGCTGGTGATCTTCGATACGATGCCGGCCGATCCGCCCGCGATCGCTGAGTCATTCATATTGCCGAAACCGTTGCCGCCGTCGACCACGCCGGCCGCGAGGCTACTCGCGATCCAGTCGCCGCCAATCGTGACCGGACCGATCTGAGCGTCGGCATTCACGCCCGTGAGTGCCAGGTTGTAGCCCGCCAGAATGAGGGAGTGCTCGACGCGCCCGCCGATCTTGATCTTGCCGATGGCAACGTCCGTTGTTGGGCCCTGCACCGATTGGCCGCGCGCCGAAATGATTGCCGTCGAAGCGCCGTTAGGGCCCACGTTGCCGATGACGCTGCCAGTGACAGTGATGGAGCCAATGTCGTTGGCGGCGCGAACCGAGCCGTTCTTGGTCAGGCTGCCCACAGTACTATTATCGATGCCCGTGATGATCGAGCCGCCGAAGGTCACCGTTGCGATCCGACCACCGCTTTCGATATAGCCGGAGGCGTCTACGTCCGCGTCGACGCCGTCGATGCTCGCGCCAACCATATTGTGACCAATCTTGACCGCGCCCATGTCTTTCGCGCTGATGATCTCGCCGCTATTGCCGCCCACGCCGCCGATCATGGAACCGCCGATGGACACACTCGCCAGTGTCCCATCGGTGGAAATGCGGCCAGAGGCGTTACCAACGCCGCCAATCACGTCGAAGCCGATCTTGACCGGGCCCATGTCCTTCACGCTGCGAATTTCACCTGCTTCGACGAAGGTGCCGCCGACCAACGATCCGCCAAAAGTGACGCTCGCAAGCTTGCCCGTTGTCGTAATCGTACCGGACACCGGCCCGTCGCCGCCGACGACATCGTGCCCGATCTTGACCGGTCCCATGTCGTTGTCACTGCGCAACTCGCCGGAGTCGGCGCCAGACGCGCCGTGAATCGAGCCGCCAATCGTGACTCCCGCGATACGGCCCATCGCATGGATCTGGCCCGCGGCCACCGCCGGTCCACCTTCGATGTTGTGGCCGATTTTGATGAGACCGATGTCGCCGGTCGTGGAGATATTGCCGGCGGAAGCAGACGTGCCACCAATCAGCGAACCGCCAATGGTCACCGAACCGATGGTACCATCAGCGCCCCCCGTAACGTTGATATAGCTGCCGATGATGTCGCCGGTGACATTGAGCTTGCCCAGCGGACCATTCACATTCGACTGCGGCGAACCAGCGAGTTGTGTATCAACACCGTATCGGCCCATCGACCGGACACTCAAGGATGTAATGGCTGTTGTCGAAGTTGTGGCATCACCCGCGTCAATCCGGCCCAGGTCGCCGGCCACGCTGACAACGCCCAGGTCGTGATTGGCCGAATTGATGTAGCCGACGTTGACCAGTCCATCCCCCGTCGGCACTTTCTTCACGCTGACGGTCAGCGCAGCACCATCGAAGCCGCCGCCACTGAAATTGATCGTCTGAAGCTGGTCGCCGAGGCCCGTTGCTTGGGTTGTAAACAGTCCCGCGGTCAGGACTCCCGAAGACACTTTGACGGTGACCAGATCGCCGTCGATGTCCGTCAAAGTCGCGGTTAACGGATTGACGATCGTGACGGCCGGGTTCAGACGGGATTCCAGTACGTGCAGCGCCAGACGCCGGGTGCGCGGACGAGTCATCGGAGTTGCTCACTTGAAAGAGGGGTGGAGAGTCGATCGATCGGATGGATCGGGAAATGATCCTAGTAACCGTTCACGGCCTTATGCGGGTAGCAGTGACGGTTGTTGTTTGCGATGGCGAGCGTTGTGGATGCATTGGGTGAGGAAGTCGAGCGCTTGACGATTTTGCAG
>DATANR010000286.1:0-11155 GCA_036266155.1 Gemmataceae bacterium
AGGTCGAGCTTCCCGTTGGTAATCCCAACGACGACCTCGCGGCCCATGATCGTCCGCTTGAGGTGAGCGTCGGCATTGTCTTCGCCGGTCCGATTGTGGTGATAGAAATTGGGGTCCGGGTTGAACGGCGCGAGCTTCTCCAGCCAGATGCCGAAGTCGTGATGGAGGCCGCGCTCATTGTCGTTCACGAAGACGCTGCTGGTGATGTGCATCGAATTGACGAGCACGATCCCTTCGCGGACGCCCGACTTGCCGACCGCGTCCTCGACCTGAGGCGTCAGATGGACGAAGCCCATTTTCTCGGAATGGTGAATGGTCAGGTATTTGGTCTGGGATTTCATGTGCGACCAGTCGTTGTTTGCGCGCGTCAGATTTCGTTTTAGGTGATCTGATGCGATCGGTCGAAGCACTGCGTGGTTGAAAATGGAGGAACTCGTGGGCAAGGTGTTGGTTCTCTATCACTCGTTGAGCGGCAACACCGCGAAGATGGCCCGGCTCGTCGTGGAGGGAGCGGAGCTGATCCCCGGCACCGAGGTGCGCGTGCGCGAGGTCGAGTCCGCCACGCCTGCCGACATCTACTGGTGCGACGGCCTTGCTGTCGGCAGCCCGACCAACATGGGTGTGCTGTCCTGGCAGATGAAGCGCTTCTGGGACGAGGCGATGTTCCATCACTGGGGCAAGGTGGACGGCAAGCTGGCGTGTGCGTTCTCGTCGAGCGGCGGGTGGGGCGGCGGAGCGGAGATCGCCTGCCAGTCGATCCAGATGGTGCTGATGAACTTTGGCTTCCTCGTGTTCGGCGTCACCGACTACGCGGGCAAGACGATGACCTGTCACTATGGCGCGATCGCCGCGAAAGAGCCGCGCGACGCGGATGTCCAGCAATCCTGTCGGCTTCTCGGTCGACGGCTCGCCGAGTGGGTCGCGGTCGTGGCCGATGGCAGGAAGAACGAACATCCGCTCGCCAAGCCTGAGTTGCGGACGCTGCCGGGATAGGCGCGATCGCGTCGCGTCCGGACCAGTCCATAAAACGACAACGACAGGGAATCGATTTCACCACGGCGAGCGGTCGTTCAGGAACCAATGGCCAAGAGCAAAGCAGCACCGACGGCAGCGCCTCCACCGGAGACGAGTGGCGAATACACCGTCGTCGCGCGGCGCTATCGGCCACAGCAGTTTGCCGACCTCGTTGGCCAGGAGCCGGTCGCCAAGGCGCTGGTCAATGCGATCCAAACCAACCGCGTCGCCCATGCCTACCTGTTCACAGGCGTGCGCGGCGTCGGCAAGACCTCCGCGGCACGCATTCTCGCCAAGGCCCTCAATTGCATGAAGGGCCCGACGCCGACGCCGTGCGATCAGTGCGATTTTTGCAAGGCCATCGCTGAGGGTCAGGACGTCGACGTTCTGGAAATCAATGGCGCCGACAATCGCGGCATCGACGAAATTCGGACCATACGTAACAACGTCGCCACGCGGCCGCAGCGGGCACGGTACAAGATCTACATCATCGACGAAGTCCACATGTTGACGCCGCCGGCGTTCAACGCCTTGTTGAAGACACTGGAGGAGCCGCCGCCGCACGTCAAATTCATCTTGGCCACGACCGACGTGCAGAAGATTCCGCTGACGATCCTTTCACGCTGTCAGCGCTTCGACTTCGGCGGCATCAACACGACGCGGATTCTGGCGACGCTCAAGGACGTCGTTACGCGTGAAGGGGTGAAGGCCGACGACGACGCGTTGCGAATCATCGCGCGCCGGGCCGCCGGCTCGATGCGCGATGCCCAATCGTTGCTCGAACAATTGTTGTCGTTCGGCGACAAATTGACCGTCGACGTGGTCCATTCGATCCTCGGTACCGCGGCCGACGAACGCGTGGTGGCGATCGCGGCGGCGGTGCTCAGCAAAGAGCCCAAGCAGGCGCTGGAACTGGTCGCCCGCTGTGCCGACGAGGGGCTGCAACTGGGCGAACTGCTCGACCAGTTGATCGAATATTGGCGCGGGCTGATGTTGCTGAATTGCACCAGTGGTGAGGCGGCATCGGACCTGACCGTCGCCGATCCACATCGCGATTCAGTCAAGGCACAGGCCCAGGCGATGACTCTCGACACCATTCTGGCCGGCCTCGATGTGCTAACCACGACAAAGAGCCGGTTGCGGACGAGCAGTCACGGACAGGTGCTGTTGGAAATGACCATCGTTCGCTTGAGTCGACTCGATGAACTGGTTCCGGTGGCACAGCTCTCAATGTGGCTGAGCCAGCCGGGTTCGGCTCCCAATACATCGAAACCACGGATGATGGGTTCCGCGGCACCGGCAATGGACGATTCAAAAAAAAACGGCCTGATTAGCTCTTCAGCGAATCTACGGCTGAGCTCAAACGGCACCATTTCACCACCGTCCGCCGCCCCGACGGCGACCAATCTTATCGACGCAAACCTTGTTGAGATATGGGATAAGGTCAAAATCGACGTTGGGCATATGTTCGCCGCGGAACTTGGCAAGGCCGGCACGCCTGCAATTGTCGGGCCAAGAGTGCTGGTGCTTCGATTTCCGAATGGGTACAATCACGCGTATGAGTTCTGCAAGGAGTCGGCGAAGACCGCCCGTGTCGAGGCGGCGCTAAAGGCGGCGACCGGCCAGGACTGGGCGTTGCGATTCGAGTTGGTCGCCGGCCCAGCCGCGGCGCCGGCGAAGCCGCTTGTGTCCGCGAAGGACCGTGAACGCCGGGCGCTGGAAACGCCGTTGCTGAGTGAGATTGTCAGCCGGCTCGAGGGTCGGCTGCTCAAGATGGATGAGGGGTTTGGCGAGATTTCGGCCGCGGCAGAGCCGGTGGAGATAGCCGACCCGCAAGTCGGCGAGACCGATAGTGAATGATTGCCCCAGGAGCAGCAACATGTTCAAGGAACTCGGGCAGATGATGGGGATGATGAAGAATCTGCCCAAGCTGCAGGCGGCGATGCAGGAGATGCAGCAGCGGCTCGGCCAGATTGCTTGTGAAGGCAACGCTGGAGCCGGCATGGTCGTCGTCACCGTCAATGGCCGCCTGGAGGTCATCAAGTGTGCGATCTCCGATGAGGCTATGAAGCTGGGCGACCGCGACATGCTCGCGGACCTGGTCATCGCGGCGACGAACATGGCGCTCGCCAAGGCCCGCGAGGAAGTCGCGAAAGCGAGCCAGTCAGCTGCGTCGGACGCAGGAATCTCGTTGCCGCCGGGGATGCTGCAAGGAATGTAGGGGAATCAGGGTGAATGAGGCGTCGGGAGTCATCGGCAAGCTGGTTCAGGAGTTGACCAAGCTCCCGGGAATCGGTCCCAAGTCGGCGGAGCGGATCGCTCACTTCCTGTTGGCCGGCGACCGCAAGGACGCACGGCTGCTGGCGGAAGCCCTGACGGCGGTGGCCGATCAGGTGCGGCAGTGCAAAGAGTGTTTCAATCTGACTGACGCCGAGTTGTGTACCGTCTGTGCCGATCCGCGGCGTGACCCGGCAATGATCTGCGTGGTCGAGACGCCGCGCGATCTGAGTATCTTCGAGCGGGCGGGCAACTTCCGCGGCAAGTATCACGTTCTCGGCGGCCGGCTCGCCCCGCTCGACAACGTCGGCCCTGACCGGCTGACCTTCGACGCCTTGCTAAAACGCGTTCAGGCCGGCGGGGTAAGCGAGGTGATTTTGGCAACCAGTCCGACGATGGAAGGCGATGGGACCGCGCTCTTTGCGGCCAATCTTTTGTCTGGAACGGGAGTCGCAGTCACGCGTTTGGCACGCGGATTGCCGTCGGGTTCATCCCTGGAAATCGCGAACGCCCAGATGCTCGCGGATGCGCTGGATGGGCGACGAACGTTTTAGGCAAACGGCAATCGTTAGAGGTGGGCTTCATGAAGATCGGCCTCGGATTCGAAGCTCGGCAGACAATGGGCCTCAAGCAGGTCCTGGCGCCGCGCATGATCCAGTCGATGGAGATTTTGCAGCTGCCGATTGCTGCGCTCCAGGAGCGCATCGAGAAGGAGTTGCAAGAAAATCCGATGCTGGAGTTGAAGGACACGGCCCCAGTCACGGAAGCCGAATCGGCCGAGGCCGATGCGACGGCCGACGCGATCGTCGCCGACGGGCCGCCCGCCGAAGAGACTTTCAACCCGGAAGCACCGCTCAAGCACGACGCCGCCGACCCCGGCGCCGAATTGGAGTTCAAACGCCTTGAACAACTCGACCGCGACTGGGACGGCGCTTTCAACGAAGACGAGCATCGGCCGAGTCGGGCGGCCATGGACGAATTGGGCGACCGCAAGCTCGATGCGATGCAGAACATTGTCGAGCGGCCGCAGTCGCTTCAGGACCACTTGGCCGAACAACTCGCCGACCTCGAATTGAACGAGGCCGACAAGCTGCTGGCCCTACACATCATTTCGTTCATCGATCGTATCGGGTACGTCGGCCGGCGAAATGATCGCGATGAATTTTTGCCCGTGTCGCTCCTGGAGATCGCCACGTCCTTCGAGCCGGCGCCCACGCCGGAGCGCGTCGAACAGGTCCTGCACACGGTGCAGCAACTCGATCCGCCGGGCGTCGCGGCACGCGACCTGCGCGAGTGCCTGCTTCTGCAACTCACGGACGAGATCCCGCACCGCGACCTGGTCCGCAAGATCATCCTGGACCACTTGGAGGACGTGCAACACAACCGCCTGCCGGCCATCCACAAGCGGACCGGGGCCGATCTGGAACACATCCGCGAGGCGATCGAGGCCCTCCGGCACCTGAACCCCAAGCCGGGCAACCAGTTCTCGGCCGAGGAAACCCGGTACGTCACGCCGGACGTGATCATCGAAAAGAACGAGGAAGGTGAGTACGACATCCGGCTCACGGACGACTGGGCCCCGCGGCTCAACATTCCGCGGCGCCATTACCTGATGTACAAGAACCGCGACACGGACCCGCAGACGCGCGAGTATCTGAAGAAGAAACTGCAATCGGCGGAGTGGCTCAAGGATGCCATCGAACAGCGCCGCAATACGTTGGCCCGCGTGACACGGGCCATCGTCGGCCGACAGAGAGCGTTCCTCGATATCGGACCGGACCACATCGAACCGCTGAAGATGCAGCAGATCGCCGACGAGGTTGGCGTTCACGTGACAACGGTCAGCCGGGCCGTCGACGACAAGTGGGTAATGACGTCGCGCGGCGTGTTCCCACTCAAGCGCTTCTTCGTGGGCGCCGCCACCAACAAGGAAACCGGCGAGCAGATTCCCTGGGAGAAGGTCAAGAAGGCGCTGCTCGACATGGTCCACGAGGAAGACAAGCAGAACCCGCTCTCCGACGAGGATCTCGAGGAGCGCTTGCAAAAGGCCGGCTACCCGGTGAAACGGCGAACCGTCACCAAGTACCGCAAGCTTCTCAACATTCCGTCGAGCCGCGAACGCAAGGAATGGACCGAGTAGACCAGCGCCGGCGCCGCTCAGCTCGCGGCACCTACTCTTTCGGCTCCGTCACCGCAACAACCTTATCAAGCTCCGGCGCCGCAAGCGTCTGTTTCTTGCCGCTCGGCCACGTGATCTCGACCTTGTCGATCTTCGCACGGTCGCCGAGGCCGAAGTGCAGCACCTTGGATGACTGAGCCAAGTAGCCGCATGCCGAACTGAGTTGCCGGGTCATGATTTCGTTGCCGACGTAGAGGCGAGCAACGGCCCCGATCGCGTCGCGATTGCTCTTGGTGCCGGTCAATTTCAGTTCGAGATAGTGGCCGCCCTTGCCGATGTTCTTGAAGTAATACGGGTGATCATTGAAGTTGTTGACGATCAAATCGAGCCGGCCGTTGTGGCTGAAGTCCGCGATGGCCGCCGAGCGTGAACTGCGCGGCGCGTCCTTGCCGCCGATTTTGTCCGGGAGATTGATCCCCTTGCTCGGCGGCTCAATTCCTAATTCTTTGGCTCGATCGACAAAGTTTTCCTTGCCGTCGTTCATCATCAACAGGTTGGGCCAGTAGTTGAACGGATAGCCCATGCCGCCCGTGATAAAGAGATCGACGAGGCCGTCATTGTTGAAATCGCCGGCGGCAATGCCCCAGGGCCAGAAGTTCTCGAGGTTGGTCGGACCGGACATTTCAACAAACTTTCCGCCGCCCAGGTTCTTGTGAAACGTGTTGCCGAAGACGACTTCGTCGGTCTTCATCTGCACGAGATCGTGAAACCGTCGCCCGGCCTCGACACCCTGGGCATAGCGTGGATCGCGTTCGTCGAAAGGAACTCCTAGATAGGGGTTCTTCTTCTTGGGGTCGATGGTGCTGAGATCGTAATCAGGCGACGGCAGCCACATGTCGGAGTGCATGTCGACGATGTACAAGTCGAGCAGGCCCTTGTTGCCGCTATCGAAGACATTGGCGCCCATGCCGCCCCACGGCGTCTTGCCAAGCACTTCCTTGGTGACCTCCTTGAATTTGAAATTGCCAAGATTCTTGTAGAGCTGCGCCCGGCCGAACATGTTGGAAACGACGACGTCCATCAACCCGTCGCCGTCGTAGTCGAACGGACAGGCATCCGACGCCCAACCCAAACCTTCCAGGCCCGACTCGGGGACGACGGTGAACTTGCCCTTGCCGTCGTTGCGATAGAGGATGTTGAATTCCTTCTTGCTGCCGGCCGTCTCGAAGTAGGTCGACTTGCCGATGTGATAGCCGAGCTTCGGCTCCTGAGCTGAGAGCGTCCACTCGGCAGTCTGCGTTACCAGCAAGTCGAGATGACCGTCGTTGTTGAAATCGACGAAGTGCGCGCTCTGCGAATGCCCCTTATGGTCGAGCCCGACTTCGGCGGTCACGTCGCGGAACTTGCCGTTGCCCTCGTTGTGGAAGAGCACGTTGCCGCCGCGCGTGCTGGTCACAAATAGATCCTGCCGGCCGTCGTTGTCGTAATCGACGAACGTTGCCGAGACACAGATGCGGTCGCCGAGAGCGACGCCGGCCTCCGCCGTTTTGTCGTCGAACGTACCGTCGCCCTTGTTGCGGAGCAGCATGTTGGGGCCAAGCTGGTTGACCAGGTAGATGTCGTCGAAGCCGTCGCCGTCGAAGTCGCCGACGGCCACGCCGCAGCCGTGATCGTAAAGATTGATCTTGAATTTCTCGCCCTGCTCGCCCGGCAAATACTGCATCATGAACTTGATGCCGGACTCGTCGGCGGACTCCTTGAAGAGCTCCTTCCCCGTCAGCGCGGGCTTGGTATCCGGCTTCTGGTCGTAGTTCCGCACGATGAAGAACACGATCAGTCCCGCGACCGCAATGCCGACCACCGCTCCGACCACGAGAACAAGGGGGGAGTTTTTCACGATGTCACGCACCTATCGTTGAGATAACGGGAATGAAGGCGCATTCGACCCGCCGGAGGATCGCCACAATTTAGGGCGGCCGTCCAGTCTGAACTACGAAACCGGGCCGAATCGAACTAGCAGTGGAGAGAAAAGAGGCGATGATAAGGGTGCAGGGCCGCTGCGACGCCCTTTGCTCATCGTTGCCTTGCGACATTATAGTGGACGTGCGGCGGACGCTCGAGAACTTGGCTGCCGGGTGGACCTCTTGAAAGAACTTCGGGCGACATGATCCTGAATGCTTATTCGGTTCTCGATGCCAGTCTGACGCTGCTGCGTCTGCTGTTGGCGTTGGCGGTCGTTGCGATTGGTCTATCGGTCATGAAGCAGCGGCGGCGGTTGGCGAGCGATGAACTCACGCCCGTGGAGAATCGACAGTACCTGCTGTTTCTTGTCGCCGGATTGCTGGTCGTATTGAATGTCCTGTCGTGGCCGCTGTTGTATTTGTTGCTCGAAAGCTACGTGCCCGAGTGGCCGGGCGTCATGTGCATTTATGGAGTGACGCAGATCGGCGTCGGCAGCGACGGGCCCGCCGGATACTTGCCGCGCTTGCTCCAGATCGTGCAGATACTAAAGGCGGCGCTGGTCTTCGCCAGCGGCGCCTGGGCGGTGCTCTACCTGGCGAATCGTCGGACGCGCAGCGCTCCGTTGACGGGCCGAGTTGTTTGGACGACCATCATTGTCGGAGTACTGGCGAGTGTGGACGCGGCCGGCGAGGCTGCGTATCTCGCGATCCCCAAGAAGGAAGAGGCGCCGTCGGTCGGCTGTTGTGTCACGCCGGTCGGCGACCAATCGCGATTTCTTCCACATGGTATTGCGGGAGAGTTAAACAACTCGTGGCTGCATGTTGCTTACTATGGCGCCAATGCCGCGGTCATTCTTGGCCTGCTCGTCACCATTCGAATGAACGCGGCACACAAGCCGGTGCCGCGTCTGGCGCCGCTGGGCCTGCTGGCGCTGGTGAACGCGGCTGCAACGACGACGTTCCTGATTGACGTGGCCGCGCCGGCCATCTTGCACTTACCTTATCATCATTGCCTGTACGATCTGGTGCCGCGAGCCCCCGAGTCGCTCCTGGCTGTGGCGGCGTTCGTGTTTGCCACATTCGCGATCGGCTGGGCGTGCGCGACGGCTTGGGGCGCACGCTGTGCGGAGACCGAGCCTTTCCTTGGTGAACAGATACGGATGACGCTGGTCGCCGCGTTGTTTGCTTACGTCGGTTCCATCGCCATGGTGTCAATCGAGGTTGCGGTGAGCTAACCATGTCCAAACGTGCATGGATTTCGGGACTGCTCTTCGTCACCGCCATGTCCGCCCTGGCTGTCGCTGGACCCTGGCTGCGTCGCGTGGAACGGCGAACCTGTGAATATGACGCTGCCCGCATCGAGCCGGCGAATCGCGTTCGCGTCGTCGATTGTTGTGGTCGCGATCACGAGTTTTGTTGTGTCACGTGCGCCGAGTTGTGGCTCAAGCGATCCGGGATCGAACCGCAGGCGATTCATGTCACGGATGAGTCGAGCGGCACGGAAATCTCGGCCGAGTCCGCCATCTTTGTTCGCAGCATGGTGTCGACGAACCCGGTGATCGGCGATCGCATTCATGCGTTTCGCGATGCCAACGAGGCGGAGAAGCACTCACGATTTGCTCGCGGCCAGATTCTTGGTGAAGCTGAACGACCATTCCGCGCGTACGCGAATCGCGATCGGTGACCGCTCATGAGCTTTGCAGCGCAACAGAAATTCCTGGCGGCGACCCTGGCGGCACTCTTGCTGGCGACGATCGCGCTTATGGCGAGCGATAGTTCGCGGACGCCGGCTCACGAGCAAAAGGCCGCCGAGTTTCAGCGGCTCGTCGGCGGCCTCGGCGGCGGCCCGGCGGTCGATTTGTCGACGTGTGCCTTCAGCTTTGATCCACGGTTATGCCCGGAGTGCCCCATCAACTACGAGTCGGTTCCGGGTGCTGCCTGCTTCTGTCCGCGACACGGCTGCTCCATCCTGTACTATCCACCATTGGCCGGCGCACACAGGCCAGCCGCGAGGGACGAGGATGGCCATCGCCCTTGAAATCGGACGCACGGCCCTGGCCACCGTCGTCCTCCACAAGCTGCGCAGCCTGGTTACGATCGCCTGCTTGCTGACAGTGCTCGTACCCTTTCTCACCGGGCTCGGATTGTCGAAGGGACTCGAGCGCGAGGCCGAACTATCGGTGCGCGAGGGTGCCGATCTCTACGTGACGGCCCGGCAATTCGACCGCAATGTGCCGATCCCATTCGCCGCCATTCAGCCGATCCAAGCGATTCCTGGTGTGGATGACGCGATCCCACGAATCGTCGGCGGCATCGTGCTCGGCAAGGACAACGCCAGTGCCGTGCTGGTCGGCATGCCGCGGGAGAAGTTCCCGACGTCGATTCAATGCATCGATGGCGAACTTAGCCGCGACAGCCGCTTCAATGAACTGGTCGTGGGCGCCGATCTGGCTCGGCGGCTGAATCTCAAGGTCGGCTCGGTCATCCCGCCGTTCTATCGGAGCGACGACGGCGAGCGCATTTCGAAAGTCGTCGGCATCTTCGCTTCGGACGTCGGCATCTGGCAGGCCAACGTGATCTTCACGACTTTCGAAACGGCCGCGCACATCATGAATCAGCATGTGGTGGCGACCGATCTACTCGTCTACTGTCGGCCTGGCTATCAGGAGCAAGTGGCCGAATCGATTCAATCGCTCACGCTATCGGCGCCGCACGCGCCGCAGCCGTTGCGCCCGCACGTGGTCGCGCGCGACGAGGTCGCATCGTTGTTCCGCGGCGGTTTGACACATCGCGAGGGCATTTTCAACTTGCACTTCACGCTTGCATTCGCGGTGGCGATCCTGGTGCTTCTCGTGACCTCGGGCCTCGGTCTGCCGGAACGCCGACGTGAGATCGCCATCCTCAAAGCGACCGGCTGGCAAACCGATCAAATCCTGCTGCGCAGCACCGTGGAGTGTCTGGTGCTGGCCACGATTGGCATCTGCATCGCCGTGATCTTGTCGTTCGTGTGGCTGCGCTGGCTCAACGGCTACTGGATCGCGAGCGTATTTCTGGCCGGCGTCGATACGGCGCCGAGATTCCCCGTGCCGTTTACGTTGACGCCCGTCCCCGTGCTCCTGGCGTTTCTGATCGGCCTCACGGTGGCGCTCACTGGCACGCTGTACTCCTCGTGGCGGAGCGCGATTGCGGCCCCCATGGATGCGATGAGATAGCCCCATGCCCACGGCCATCTTCGAAACACGCGACGCCTGCAAGCGCTTTCGGCCACGCATGGGCGACCCCGTGCAAGCGCTCGATCAAGTTTCGTTGACGATCGAGTCGGGCGAGATCGCTTTATTGAAGGGGCCATCGGGCTCTGGCAAGACGACGCTGCTCGCACTCCTCGGCGCCCTGACGCGCCCCACGAGCGGCCAGGTTCTTTTCGACGGCAAGGATTTGAGCGCGTGCTCCGATGTGGAGATGGCTCGCGTGCGCCGGCGCATGGGTTTCGTGTTCCAGAGCTTCAGTTTGATCGCAGGATTGCCAGTCTGGGAGAACATCACGTATCCATTGATCCCGTGCGGCATTCGACGAAGCGAGCGAAAGCTACGGGCCGCCCAATTGCTCGCCGACCTGGGTATCGCGGCCAAGGCCGATGCTCGTCCCGAAGAATTGAGCGGCGGCGAGCAACAACGCGTCGCGGTTGCGCGCGCCCTGGTAGGGCGGCCAACCGTTGTCCTGGCCGATGAGCCGACTTCCAATTTGGATCAGGCCGCGAGCGAGTCGCTGCTGGAATTATTTCGGA
>DATANR010000287.1:0-6787 GCA_036266155.1 Gemmataceae bacterium
GCATGGACATGATGTGATTTTTCATACGTCCTATGGGACGTATGAGTCCATAGGACCTATTCAACAACGATCAACATTGGAGATAACGAAATGGCAATCCGTCCCCTTGATGACCGCGTTTTGGTAGAGCCACTCGAAGCCGAAGAGAAGACGGCCGGCGGCATCCTGCTCCCTGACACCGCCAAGGAAAAACCGCAGCGCGGCAAGGTCGTGGCCGTTGGCCCAGGCAAGCTCCGCGACTCCGGCGACCGGACCGCGTTGAGCGTGAAGGTCGGCGACGAGGTCCTGTTCGGCCGTTACGCCGGCAGCGAGATCAAGGAAGCGGGCAAGGAATACAAGGTGATGCGCGAGAGCGATATCCTCGCCAAGATTGGCAAATAACCACAAGCCTAGGGCCGTACGGCCCTAGGCTTTGACACCCTTACACGCGAACTACCACTCATGGCTAAGCAACTGCTCTACACCGACGACGCGCGGAAGAAGCTTCTTTCGGGCGCGGAGAAGCTGGCGAAGGCCGTCGGCATCACTCTTGGGCCGACTGGCCGCAACGTGATCATCGACAAGTCGTTCGGCGGCCCCACGGTCACCAAGGACGGCGTCACGGTCTCCAAGGAGATCGACCTCCAGGACCCGTTTGAGAACATGGGCGCCAAGCTCGTGAACGCGGTCGCCCAGAAGACGTCCGACGTCGCCGGCGATGGCACCACGACGGCCACCATCATGGCCCTGGCGATCTACCAGGAAGGCCTGCGGATCATCACCGCCGGCGCCAACCCCATGGCCGTCAAGCGCGGCATCGACAAGGCGGTCGAGACGGCCACCAAGACCCTCACCGACAAGCTGACCCGCCGACTGACCAAGAAGGAGGAGATGGAACACGTCGCCTCCATCTCGGCTAACAACGACCCGGCCATCGGCAAGCTCATGGCCGACGCGTTCGAGAAGGTCGGCAAGGACGGCGTCATCACGGTTGAAGAAGGCAAGACCTCCGCGACCGAGCTGGAGTTCGTTGAGGGCATGCAGTTCGACAAGGGCTACATTTCGCCGTACTTCGCGATCAACAACGCCGACCTGAAGTGCGAGTTCGAAGACGCCCAGATCCTGATCTATGAGAAGAAGATTTCGAGCGTCCGTGACCTGTTGCCGATCCTGCAGAAGGCGGCCGAGGCCCGCAAGCCGTTCCTGATCATTGCGGAAGACGTCGAGAGCGAAGCCCTGGCCGTGTTGGTCGTCAATCGCATCCAGGCCGGACTGCCGGTCTGTGCGGTGAAGGCCCCGGGCTTCGGCGATCGTCGCAAGGCCATGCTCGGCGACATTGCGACCCTCACGGGTGGCACGTTCGTCAGCGAGGACCTGGGCATCAAGCTCGAGAACGTTCCGCTCAGCCATCTGGGTTCGGCGAAGAAGATCGTTGTCGAGAAAGAAAGCACGACGATCATCGACGGCGGCGGCGACAACAAGAAGATCACGGATCGCATCAACCAGATCCGCACGCAGATGAGCCAGACAGAAAGCGAGTACGACAAGGAGAAATTCTCCGAACGGCTCGCCAAGCTGACGGGCGGCGTGGCAATCATTCGCGTGGGTGCCGCGACCGAAGCCGAGATGAAGCAGACCAAGGCCCGCGTCGAAGACGCTCTGCACGCAACCCGTGCGGCCGTGGCCGAGGGCATCGTTCCGGGCGGCGGCACGTCGCTGCTTCGCTGCGTGAAGCCGGTCAACGACTTGGCGAAGACCCTGGAAGGCGACGAACGGCTTGGTGCGGAGATCGTCGGGCGGGCCCTCACGAAGCCGGTCCGCACGATCGCCGACAACGGCGGCGTGGATGGGGCTGTCGTCGCTGACGAAGTCTCCGAGCGCGGCGTGGCGAACCCGAACATTGGCTTCAACGCGAACACGGCCGACTACGTCGACATGTTCGAGGCCGGCATCGTTGACCCGACCAAGGTGACGCGGTCGGCCCTGCAGAACGCGGCCAGCATCGCCGGGCTGATGCTGACGACGGAAGTGATGGTCACCAAGATCGACGACGACGACAAGAAGTCGCGGGTGACGGGGTCGATCGCGTAGAGCTGAGTTTCAGGTTTCAAGCTCCAAGTTCCAAGCTTTGGTTCCCGCACGAGGTACAATACTCGGACGGCTCCGGAGCTTGGAACTTTGGCTTGAGCCCTTGTAGGCTGAGCCTGAACCTTTGGAACTTGGTATGCCAATGGCCGGCACGAAGCGCGACTATTACGAAGTCCTCGGCGTCATGCGTAACGCCGATAAGGACGAGATTGAAAAGGCTTTTCGCAAACTCGCGCGACAATTCCACCCGGACCGCAACATCGGCGATCCCGGCGCGGAAGCGAAGTTCAAGGAGTGTACCGAAGCCCACGAGGTGCTGGTCGACGACAAGAAGCGCAGTCGCTACGACCAGTACGGTCACGCCGGCCTGGAAGGGATGAACGAGCCGGGGTTCGGCCAGCAACCGACGTCGTTCGCGGACATCGTCAACGACCTGTTCGGCTTCATGGGTGGACAGGGCGGTGGTCGACGGCAACGGGGCCCGCAGCGTGGCAACGATCTGCGGATGGCCCTCGACATTGACCTGATCGAGGCGGCCAAGGGGGTCAAGAAGCAGGTCAAAGTTCGCCGGCACGAAGTTTGCCTGGAGTGTACCGGCTCGGGCAGCAAGAGCAGCAAGCGGACGACCTGCCAGCGCTGCAAGGGTCGCGGCGAGTTCATCCAGCGGCAAGGGTTCTTTGAGCTTCGGCAAACTTGCCCGCAATGCCAGGGGTCGGGCACTGTGATCGCGGACCCCTGTAACGCGTGCCGCGGCAGCGGGCGCACTGAGGTCGAACGAACGATCACAGTAACGGTCCCGGCGGGAGCTGACACTAATTTGCGGTTGCTGGTCGGCGGAGAAGGCGACGCCGGTGAGCCGGGCGCGCCGCGCGGCGACCTGGAGATGGTCATCCGCGTCGCTGCGCACAAGCTGTTCAAACGCGAGGCGGCCGATCTCTTCATCGAAGAGTTTCCGGTCACCTTTAGTCAGGCGGCGCTCGGCGCGACCATCGACGTGCCGACGCTGAATGGCAAAGTGAAGTTCAATGTGCCGGCCGGCACGCAGACCGGGACCGAGTTCCGCATTCGCAACGAGGGCATGCCAGAACTCAGAGTGACGCGGCAAGGCACGCCGGTCGACAACACCCGCAAGGGCGACCTCCGGGTCACGGTCGTCGTGGAAACGCCGACGAGCTTGACCAAACGACAGGAAGAACTGTTCCGCGAGTTGGCGGACATCGAGCACAAGCACGTGTCGACCAAGCGGAAGGGCTTCTTCGACAAGATCAAGGACCTGTTCACGACCTCGGAGACAGACGCCGCCCGATAACGGAGCGGTTCAACTAGCATGGCTGACGAAACCACCACCATCGATCCATCCGATGCGCCGCCGGCTGCGGACGCGGTCGCATTGCAAGAGCGCATCGCGAAGCTGGAACAGCAGAACGGCGACTTCCTGCGTCACCTGGCCGAGTTCCAAAACCGGAACAACGAGCTGCTCCAGGTCATGCGCCGTAAGGAGCAGGAGCTGGATCAAAAGCTGAAATTCGCGCATGAAAAGCTAGCCGTCGACCTGCTGATGGCGCTTGACAACCTCGATCGTGCGGTCGACGCGGCGAAGAAGGCTGGCGAGAAGGGCCCGTTAACCATTGGTGTTGCGGCGACGCAAGCGCAGATTCTCGATGTGCTCAAGCGTTACGGCATCACGCCGATTGACGCCCTCGGTCAGCCGTTCGATCCGAACAAGCATCAGGCGATTCAGAGTCGGCCCGCCGACAAGGGTCAGAAGCCGGACACGGTTGCCGACGTCGTGCAACAAGGGTTCATGATCCACGACCGCGTGCTCCGGCCTGCGGCGGTCATCGTCGCTCAATGAGTTTTAAACAAATATGCCGACCTACGACTACAAGTGCGACGCCTGCGGACATCAATTCGAAGAGATGCAGTCGTTCACGGCTGACCTATTGAAGACGTGTCCGAAGTGTGGCAAGGACACGCTCCGTCGGCTCTTCGGAACCGGTGCAGCAATCCTATTCAAGGGCGGCGGGTTTTACGAGACCGATTACCGCAGCGAAGGCTACAAGTCGGCGGAAAAGGCGGACGCGACGGCGTCGAAGCCGGCGGAGTCGACTCCGTCGACGAGTCCCGCTACAACTCCGGCCGCATCGACGCCGGCGAAATCCGACGGGCCCGCCAAATCGAGTTGAGCGGACGATGAAGAAGGCGAAGTGTCCAATCTGCGGTACAGTGATGCCGGGCATGGCGACCGAGTGGCCTGACTATCCCTTTTGCTCACCCAGATGCCGCAAGATCGATCTGGGCCGCTGGCTGGATGAAAAATACACGATTCCGAGTGACGATCAATCGAAGCCGGATGACGGACAGCAAGTCGAAGATTGATTCACCTGCTTGTGACGCGGAGCGGGAACGTGCGTTACTTCATCGACGGCTACAACCTGCTACACGCGCTTGGTCTGGCCCGGAAGTCCGGCGGGCGCGGCGATTGGGCTCGGGCTCGGCGACAACTCCTCGACTGGCTGGCCGATCAATTTGGCAACATGGCGAGCAGCGTGACGGTCGTGCTTGATGCGCAAGGGGCCGTTGGCGGGATTATTGAAGAGCGACATCGAGGGCTTCACATTATTCGCGATCGCGGCCGATCGGCCGACGATCTGATCGAAGATCTTCTGCGGCAGGAGCGCGAACCGGAGTCGCTCGCCGTGGTGTCGAACGACACGCGGATCCGCGATGCGGCAAATCGGTGCGGGGCGACCATCTTCCAGTGCCAACACTTCGTCGACGAATTGTTGGTACGTCAACGACATATCCCGTCCGTCTCAGTAAGTCCGGTTGAAGAAAAGGATGTGTTGCCGACTACTGACGAGCAGGAAGCCTGGCTTCGCGCGTTCGGCGGATAACAGGTCGAACTATGACTCGGAACTGCTGATTCTCGGCTTGATCGGCTGCCGAGCCCGAGGCTCACCGAAAATTTCAGCCAGGATCACTGCCGCGGCCGGGCCTTGTTTACCGCGCAGCACCGTTTGCAGCGTTTCCATGACGGGTGAAATCTTCGCGGAACCCGCGACGGTCGTCGCCGTCGTCACCCGGGTTCGCGCTGGCTTGATTGGAGCGGACGCTACCGTCGACGGTGCGTCGGGGGTGACCGGCCGCAGTACCGGGAGCGCTTCAACCCGCGGAAGCGGGGGTGGCACCGGCGGTGCCGGCCGTGATTGGCGGGTGCGTCGTTCGCGGTCCGGCTCACGTTTGGGCTCTTTCGGCCTGGCTCGCGGTTCGGTTTTGGGCCGGTCCAGCGCGGGCCGCTGTGTTACCGGCCGTGGCTGCTCGACTTTTCGGCCGGCCGGAGCGCCTTCGCCCTTGCGTCGCAGACGATCTATTTCAGCCATGAAACGATCGATGTCGCTATTGGAGGTCTTTTCGATGGGCCGCGATTCGTTGTACGGACGTTGGCGCGACGCCGGCGGCTTCTTGCCGCTCGAGTCTTGTGACGCCTTGTAGATCGCGCTGATCACCCAGACCAGCACGAACAGGCCGATAAAGACTAGCGCCATCCCGCCCATGGATCACCCGTGCAATGAGAAATCCAAATCAACGCCCCGGCTGACCTTCAGTATTGCCCGGCCCCGCGATGCTCGACCGCATGTTCGTATCGGCCTGCACGTTCTTGAGGTTGTAGTAGTCCATCACGCCAATGCGCCCTTCACGGAACGCCTGAGCGATGGCCTGCGGCACTTCGGCCTCGGCGAGCACAACCTTGGCGCGGTTCTCTTGCACTTCGGCGGTCATTTCCTGTTCGCGAGCGACGGCGGCCGCGCGGCGCTTCTCGGCCTCGGCTTGGGCGACGCGAAGATCGGCGGCCGCCTGATCAGCCGAGAGCTTAGCGCCAATATTCTCGCCCACTTCGATGTCCGCGATGTCGATCGACACGATTTCGAACGCAGTCTGGCTATCGAGTGAGTTGTGCAACACCGTCTGCGAGATCAGGTTCGGGTTGGCAAGCACCTGCTTGTGGTCGTCCGCCGAGCCGATCGCCTTGACGATACCTTCGCCGACGCGGGCGATGATCGTCTCTTCCGTGGCGCCACCGACGAGCCGTTCGAGCTTGGTTCGCACGGTTACGCGGGCTTTGCACCGCAGCTGAATACCATTGCGGCAGACCGCGTCGAGGAACGACCGGCCCTTGCTGGCATCGGGGCAATCAATGACCTTGGGATTCACGGAGGTGCGAACGGCGTCCAAGATATCGCGGCCGGCGAGGTCGATCGCCGCGGCGGTCTTCCACGGAAGGTCGAGGCCTGCCTTGTGCGCCGCGATAACTGCAGTGGCCGTCTTCGGCACGTTGCCGCGGGCCAGAAAGTGGCTTTCCAAATCTTCGGTCGACACTTTCACGCCGGCTTGCACTAGTGCGATCTTTTGCCGCACAATCATCGCATAATCGACGTTTCGCAGCTTCATGCCGATCAGGTCGAAGATGCCGATCTTCGCCCCGGTCAGCAAGCTCTGAATGTAAAGCCGGACAAACGAAAAGAACAGAATCAGCATGAACAGGAAGATGAGCAGGGCAATGCCTGCTACAACAAAAATCCAGATCTGACCGCTATCCAGCTCTTTGTTCGCCGCAAAGAGGGGTGCTACAGGCAGAGTCGTGTGCATGGGGGATTATCTCGGGGTGGCGGCCAGTCGGTCGTAAGAGTCTTGCTGCTCTTTATCTTACGAAAACGAA
>DATANR010000288.1:0-50446 GCA_036266155.1 Gemmataceae bacterium
CGGCGTTTCAGCATCATAGCGTGCCTGCCCTCGTCCCAGATTTGACGAGCCATATCCAGCTTGAAATCCACGGGCATTTGCCTGTACCCAATAATGTTTCTCCCACAGACCTCCATGGCCTGGATCTCGATGTCCAGGTAGATGGAATGGCAAAACCGGCGCACAAACTCCCGGTCGCAGACCAACTCCCCGATCGGTTTGTCATAGTCCCGGAAGATCGACGTGTCGGCGGACTTCAAAACCGCTGACCTCGCAGGGAAGGCGACTAGGTCCGGTAACGGCTCCGTCCCACTGTAGGCGACCCCTGGCCCCCCGTCGGGAGTAGCGATGGAAGCGATTGGAAATGGCTTCGGGCCCCACTTCCCGAGGACCTCAGCATGCTCCGTCAGTTTGACCCGCCAAGCCCCGAGGAGGAGCATGGAGGGTTCGTCGGCCAGCCTATCGTATTTGCAAAAGTACTGGTTGACATCCTGGATCAGATCTTCTGTGAGGGCCAGAAAGAAGCCGGCGACTTCGTGCTCGTCGCCGAGGCGGATGGCCCGGTCGAAATTGTCGGTATAGGCCCGACTCGGGGCGACGACCGAACTCTCGGTCAACATCTCTCGCAAACGCTGCTGGAATTGTCCCAGAAACCCGGCATCGTGGCCGAGCTTGCATCCCAGAAGGATTTTGAAGTCACTGTCTCGCACGCTTGCAAGCCAGGCGCACGCGAATTCGATCTGCCGGAGCAGCGCGTAGCAGTAAGCCGCAATGGTAAACCTGCCGCTTACCAAACCGCATTCGCCTTGGGGCTGGGTTAACATCGGCTTTGAACACCTCAAAACCCCGTTTGTGTTCAGTGGGACGCTTCACCACGGGGGCAGAATCAGGAAGGGATCGATTCAGTGAGAATAGTGATGATAGCCGAACC
The DNA here is from genome assembly GCA_036266155.1 of Gemmataceae bacterium. Classification (GTDB taxonomy): domain Bacteria; phylum Planctomycetota; class Planctomycetia; order Gemmatales; family Gemmataceae; genus SIAJ01. Next base: position 911 of record DATANR010000288.1, read on the forward strand.
CCGAGAGGGGGCCAAACAACCGAGCCCAGCGCGATTTGGCATTGGCACGGCGACCCTCGCCTAGCCCCTGATCAGCCCGCGACGGCAAGTCCTCATTCCGGCCCGCCGGCCAGGCGCTGCAAATTTCCGGGCTTGCCTCTCGTACCATCGGAGAATAACATACCGCCTCGCGCAAGCACTTCTCACCGAAACAGGTTCTCGAGCAGCGCCATGATCTTTGCGGCAACGGTGGTGCTTGCCAACAGTGGGAACCTTCGACACGATCAAACGACCACATGCTGCTCCGCACCGTCACCCTTGGCCTAGCGGGTTTCTTCCTGATCGGGTCGTTCAACATCACACAAACGGCGATCAACTCGCTGGTCCTCAATACATTCGGTCCTGAAGGCATTCCCCTGGCCGACCTGTTCAAGGCGGGGACGGCGACTCTGTTCTGCGCGATTGTGCTGTATCAGCGCAAGCTCCGTGTAAAGCTGTCCCGTGTGGTGATCGGCCTTAACAGTTTGGCCATGGTCTATCTGTTGATCTTTCCCCTGTTACAGCACCTGCTGCCCGGGCTTCGCCAGACGCTCGTGCTTGCACTCGCTCTGAACGGGAGCGCCCTCATCACCTCGGGGATCTACAGTGTGTGGATGCTGTTCACTACAGTCGTGCCCGGGGCCAAAACCAAACATTTCACCCTGTTCTCTGTTTTTCTCCAGGTTGCCGCAGTCGCCGCCGTCTATCTCATTCGCTACCTGCTCGCCACTCACAACATCAGCGAGCTACTTCGTTATGGTGCATCGGGGTATGCCGTTGCTTATTCCCTTGTCGGCATTGCCATGCTTCGGTACAGCGGAGTAGGCGGTCGACTCGCGGACTTTGCCGAAATCGAGGATAAGGCGGCCCAGCAACCGCTGCGGGCCATCGCCGGCGCGTTTTCGCGCCCGTACCTTCGCGGACTATTTCTTGTCATCATCCTTGATGTGGCCTTTGGATCCATGGTGGCATGGCGCGTGTTTCGACTCGCTGCCCAGGAACATGCCGTCGAGGACGTGGCCTTACTTCTGAACCGCTACGGGGAATACGTGAGCTGGGGGGCCCTACTGTCACAGCTGGTTGCCGTGCCATTCTTCTTTCACGTGCTCACCCCGAGGTACGGCCTGTTGGTTCTTCCGACCGCAGGTATGCTCGTGGTCACAGCCGTCGGGCTTGGCGTGCCGGCGGCGGCGGCGATTCCTATTGTCGCCACGTATACCGCGCTCGACTACACAGTGAATAACTGCATGCGCGAGTCGCTCTACATGTCGCTGCCGCTGACGGTGAAAGTGCATTTCAAGTCCGTGTTCGCCTTTCTCGCGCCGCGAGCCGGTTCTGTGTGTGGCTCGCTCCTACTGCTCGCTGCTTCGCGCTGGGGCCTGTGGCTGTGGTTCGCCGCCTTGGTCGTCGTCGGGACGATGTGGGTTCTCGTGGCCTGGCGTGTGCTCCGCTTCTACGGTATCTACAGCGCCGAGGGGGCCAAGCAGGTCCAGGTCGCAACTATCGACGAGATCGGCGTCACGGTCTCCGAGGAACATCCATTGCCAACCACGGAGAAGATTGGATGAGCGTCTGGGACGTGATGCTGGGGCTCGGTCTCTGCGCCGGCTGGTTGACTGCCGTGTACTTTCTGCTCAGTGCGGCCCAGTTGGCGCACAGGTGCGAGCGCTCGTTTCGTTGGCTGCGCGGAGGCGAGAGCGCTCGCACGGCGCCGTCACGCTCTCCCCAACTCGTGCTGATCTGGCCAATGCTGCGTGAGGATGCGCTGGTCAGCCGGGCACTGGGCCAACTCCTCGACGAGGTGCGGGCCAGGGCGTCGGTAGAAGTCGTGGTGATCAGCACCGCCAGAGAGGAGGTGCAGCGAGACGAAGCCCGCAATCGCCTGGAGACCGGCCTGATCGTCGGCTCCGCGTCCGACGACCTCAGACCGCTCGCGCAGCTTGCCCTGAACCGCTCAGCGGTCGAGAAATTCCTGAGTCTGGCGTGGGGATCGCCGGCCGATCGCGTCGCGGCGGCAGAATTGCTCCGCGCAAGCCCGCGTCCGTTGACCGTCGAGGTGGCGCGCACCGTGGCTGGGGAACTGAACAGTAAGTGCGGCCGCAACGCCTTCTTCGTGGTCGAGGCCCCCGCGACCGCCGCCGGCAAGGTTGGCCAGATGAACGCGGGGCTCGCCTGGTGGAAAGAGCATCGATTCTTGGCCGATGGCCGGGACACCTACGTCGGCGTCTACGATGCCGACTCGCAACCCGACGCCCGTGTCTTCCAGGTAATCGACCAGGTGGTGGGTGAGCGGGAAGCGGCAGGGGGGCGGGCTCCGGCGGTTCTTCAGCAGGTGTCGTGTTACTGTCAGAACCTGAACACCCTGCCGGGACTGGCCGGAGCCCTGAGTATTGCCGACGGCCTCGCCCAGACACGCTGGGCCTTGGGCTTCGAGCTGCCGCTGTACGCCGACTACAGCGCCGCAGTGCGGGCTGGCAGATTGCGCCGCTTGGTCTACTGCGTCGGGCACGGCTGCTTCGTGTTGCTGGCCTGGCTGGACCGCATTGGTGGTTTTCCCATGCAGAGCCCCAACGACGACCTGGCGCTGGGTTACCTGGCCTCGCTTTCCGCCGAAGAGGTCTATCCACTGCGCGCGCTGGATTATTGCGACGTTGCCCCCGATCCATTGGCGACGATTCGTCAGTCGCGTTTCTGGTTTCTCGGCTCGGCGCGATTCCAGACCGACCTGGCCATTTATCGCCAAGCGTTCGGTTTCCGTCCCGGGCTGCTGCAGATGTTGGTACTGCTCGTTGATGGACGGCTCCGCAACTTTTGTTGGGCGTGGCGGCCGGCGTTCTGGCTGGCCGCCGTGCTGTTCGCCGTCTTCACCCAGGCCTGGCTCCTCCTCGGCGTACTCCTAGCCGCTCATCTGCTCTACGTCCAGGTGGGTCTGGTCCACACGCTGACCGTCCTGCGGCGCTTGCCCGGGGCGGCGCATCGCGTTGGGCTACCATCGCTATCCTGGCCGCGACTGTTCCTTGTTGCCGTTGTTGCCAGCGTGACCTTCTTCTTGCGTGGCATCGGCCCGATGCTGGGCAGCATCGGGCTGATGCCACGCAAGCCCATCAAGATCGAACGGTGATTCATTATGCCCCGCGCACTGCTGCTGGCGGCCGGCAATGGCCAGCGCCTCCGCCCACTCACGGACCGCACGCCCAAGTGCCTGCTCCCTATTCTCGGGCGGCCGCTGCTCGATTACTGGGTGGACGAACTGGTGGCCTGCGGCGTCGCCGAGGCGCGGGTGAACACCCATGCTCATCGAAGCCAGATGACCAGCTTCATCGAGCGAATTAACCGTCGCGGTGGGCTCCGGTTAAGCGAAAGCCACGAGCCCGAACTGCTCGGTTCCGCCGGAGCGATGTCCGCCAACGCCGATCTGGCTGACAGGACTGACGCTGTCCTCATCATTTACGCCGACAACTTCTCCACCGTCAGGCTGGAGCAATTGCTGGCGTTCCACCGCTGCCACGGCGACGGCTTCACCATGTTGCTATACCGTCCAGACGAGCCGAGGCAGTGCGGTATCGCAGTGCTGAACGGAGACGACCGGATCACTGCGTTCGTCGAGAAACCGGTCGAGCCGCCCGGCGAGTGGGCCAACGCCGGGGTCTATGTGTTGAGCCCGGACCTTTATCGCCAGGTGGCGCGGATGGGCGCCTTCGACATCGGCTTCGACGTCTTGCCACGGCTTGTGGGGGAAATGCGCGGGCTGCGCGCTGCAGGCTATCACCGCGACATCGGGTCACTTCCCGCCTATGAGCGTGCCTGCACCGACGCGGCGGCGGTACTGCCGGCCGCCGGCTACTTTTCCGACAGCATGCGCCGCGCTGTCTTCCTCGATCGGGATGGCACGCTGCTGGAATACGTGCCCTACCTGTCCGACCCGGCCCAGGTTCGGCTGGCCGCGGGTGCTGTCGCTGCCGTCCGACGGCTTCGCGCTCGGGGGTTCGCCTGCGTGGTGGTCACGAACCAGGCTCAAATTGGCCGCGGACTACTGAGCCTGGAGAGACTCACCGCGATTCACGAGGAGATGCGGCGGCAACTTGCCGCCGCCGGTGTCGTGCTGGACGGGTTGTATTTCTGTCCCGTTGCGCCGACCTCGAGCGACCGCGCCCAGATCAATCACCCCGATCGCAAGCCGGGTCCGGGGATGCTTATCCAGGCAGCCCGCGACCTTCATTTACGTCTGGATGCCTCGTGGATAGTCGGCGACATGGTCAGCGACGTCTTGGCTGGTCGCAACGCCCACTGCCGTGGCGAGATCCTGCTCACCGGAGGGCATCCGCTGACGGCCGCAGACCTCGAAGCCGTCGGGCCGGTGCGAACCGCTCCTGACCTAGCGACGGCCGGAGATCTGATTCTGGAGGAGTGCTAATGTGGGATTTGTTCGGCCAAGCCCTGGAAGCGTTTCACGAACGTGGCGCCTGCGCGCCGTACCTGTGGCGGCGCGACGACAACACCGCGTGCGAGGAACCTATCGCTTTCTACTTCGCGTCTCTGGAGCAGTGGCGGGTGCAGGAGCTGTCGGCACTGGAAATGGTCGCCGGCCGCGTCCTGGACGCCGGCTGCGGCGCGGGCAAGCACGTGCTCGAGTTCCAGTGCCGTGGACTGGAAACGGTAGGCATTGAAGTGTCACCCGGCGCGCTGCGGGTCAGTCGGGCCCGTGGCGGCCGCGACATCCTTCTCATGGACCTGTTTGCTCTCGAGTTCCCGCCGGACTGCTTCGATTGCATAACGCTATTCACCAATAACCTTTCGCTGGGCGGAACTCCCGAGGGGGTGACGCGCTTGCTCCGTGGACTGGCTGCGGTGTTGCGCCGGGGCGGTCGAGTGGTGCTGACGAACCTCGACGTCACGCGCAGTGGAACAGCTGCCGATCGGGCCTATCAGGCGGCAAACGTCGCTGCCGGCCGATTCTCCGGGCAAATCCGCATGCGCGCCGAGTATGCCGGGCAACTCGGTGGTTGGATCGACTGGCTTTTCGTCACCCCTGCCGAGTTGGAGGCGTTAGCCGCGCCCAGTGGCTGGCGCGTCGATCAAGTGGTCGATTGCGGCGGGCCGTATTGCGCCTGCCTGGTGAGGAAATGAAGTGTCACTTCTCGTTTTCTCCCCTTCTACAAGCCTCACATAGGTCGCCCTCCTTGATTCGGCCACGGGCAGGCCAGGTGACAGGTCCACAGGTCTTTCCGTTAGTTGGTGGCCGGACTATACTCAAAACAGGTTGGTGTCTAATCCACAGCGAAAAAGGAACGAATGAAATGGCGCAAAAAAAACCCAGTCCCAGTATTCATCAGGAGTTGTCTCTGAACGACGCGATCTCGATGTTGCAGAAACTGCGAGATCGTGTGGGTAACATCGACAGTTTCCTGAATGTGACCAGCGCGGCCTCGGGACAGGGCAATGTCAGCACGCGACCTGGAGATGACCCGGGATTCATCCTGAGCCTCGTCGCGAGTGAAGGCAGTGGCACATCGCCCACCACATGATGGGCGTCTTGCTAACTGGAACGTGGTCAACCAGATGAGGGTGGTTGACCACGGTCTGTTAATCGCGGACCGAGATCATTACCGACAATGCATTTAACCAAAGAGCGATTTTCCTCAGACGAATTCCTGGATTTGGTATCGAGCAGCCCCAATGAAGCATTGCGGCCTGCGCTCTCTCTTTCCGGCCTGGACGCAGAAGCGTTCTCGCTGGTTTGCCTCGCAGACACCATCACCTATGCAAGGTCGCAGTGTATACGCTATAGCACGGTCTGCCCCCCCAAATTGGAAGCCTTCTCGCAATTGGAATCACTTCCTATCCTCACACGTCGAGAAATCGACGAAGACATTAGTCCTATCTGTGTCAGAGGCGAAAAGGTCTGCCGGTATTCGACTACATCTGCCACAACAACTGGCCACTCTCTTTTTGTGCCCCACTCCTCTCCTGAGGACGAGGCGGTTTCGCGTTATCACCGCCTGGTCTTCGGTTTCACGGGCACCAAAAATCTCATCTTGCGGCTAGTCCCCTGCGGACGATCGATCGGTGGTGGGTCAGGGATTGCAGGTCGAGAGTTCCTCGCTGCATTCGATTCGAACGCCGCGAGGGAGACAACAGCAGACAACTGGGATTACATTATCGCGCAACTCTTCGGCCAGTTCCCAGGGCCAGAAGGCAACCAGCGGATCGGCAGCATTCATGCCACGCCGCCATTTGGGCTGATTGCCCTTACAAAATTCATGAAGGCAAGGGGCGTGGATCCGCGTGAGACAGGGGTTCACTCACTCCTGGTCACTGGTTCCTGGATTGGCAAGCACTCGCGGTCGATGCTGGAACAATTCTGGAACGCACGCGTACATACCAACTTCAGCTGCTCCGAGTTGAACGGTACAGCCGCCGAATGTCAGATCCACAAGGGCAGATACCACTTCAGCCACCTTGTCTATCCTGAGGTTGTCGACCGCTATTCGCACAGGCCCGTTCCTGTTGGTGGAGAAGGCAGATTGGTACTGACCGGAGTCTATCCTTTCCACCGGGCCTGCATATTCCTGCGCTACGCCGTGGGCGACTGGGCACGCTGGCTAGGCAGCGTGGCCTGCGAGTGCGGTCGAGAGGCACGAACGATCGAGCACTTGGGGCGCGAGCGGGATGTGCTGGCTGTCGAGAATTCGGACGGTGTGACCCTTTTCCTCTCGTCACCGGCCATTCTCAATACGTTGGATCAATTCGATTGGATCCCCAAGATCCCCCTCCCGCAATTTCGTTGGAATTTGCATCACACCGGGAAAAAGGCCCTGATCCATATCGATGTCGAATGCTATACAATTTGTGGCCCAATCTGGAAGAAGCGATCGGAAGAGGCCATCGCTGTGGCGCTACTTGCGGAACTGCCTCATCTGAAAGCAGAGGCTGACTCGGGCGCCATAGCTATCGATGTCCAGCTAAGGCCACGAGGGCACTTGACACACGATGTCAGAATTCCGTGAAAGAATAGGCTAATCCAGATACGGCATATGATCATGGAATGAAATGGCAATCGGAGTTCTCACGGAACGTTGCGATTGTTATTGGCTCGCTGCGCCGCCGTGACGCTTCTAAGGCCAGATCGATCTGCCGATCTGCGAATGCCTCGGGCAACGGATATTCCGGCAACGCGGCTCCGGTGAGCGCGCGGTAAATGCTCAAGAGTTCCAGACCGATAGTGACCTGGTCATACTGGTCACTGAAGGTGAGCGGATAGTCACGCAACGGGTTCTCCCACGCCCACGTTAGACCGGTCCCATCGGGGAGGTCGGAGACGATGGCGTCGAGTGTGGCTATTCCGGAGACGGTTGAAGTTCGAATTGTGGTCCTAATTGGGCGGATTTGCTCGCTGCCGGCGAGTATCGCCAAGTCCGGACCGATCCCCATTCCACGCGCAGCGTGAAAGCGGACAGCACAGCGGGCGCGCCCCCATCGCAACGGCGACCCGTACGCAAGGGTGCTAAAGCTCAAAATTCCACGGGAACCGTTGGCAAATTCCAGGACACCCATCTGCCAGGTTTCCTCGTCGCGCCACTCTCCGGGCCGATACTGGTGTCGTTCGACCCCGAAATGCTGCGAGAGTCCCAAAACTCGCGTCACCGCCACCTTCTGCCCGATGTGTGCGCGGAGCAAGCTAATCCCGTGGTAGCCGTGGCCAACGAAATCGGAATAAACGACGTGGACCGGGCCAAATACTCCGCCATCGAGGAGCAGTCGTTTGAACCGCTCGAACGGAGTGCGGCAGTAGTTCTCGGCGATCTCGGCAGGCACGGACGTGGCCTCGGCAGCCACGAGGAGCCGGTTGGCCTGCTCCAAGGTGCGGGCAATGGGCGTCTCTGCAATTATGGCTACTCCCGCGTTGAGGCAACGCAGTGCTACCACCCCGTTCTGGTCACTTGGCGGGGGCGAAACCACCACGACCGCCAAGTCCGGGCGGGCTTGCTCCAGCAAATCGTCCAGGTCGGTGAAAACGGCCGCGCCGGCCAGTTCGCCCGCCGCGCTCGCTCGCCGCGAATCCACGTCACAGACGGCGATGACATGGAAATGTCGTTTCATGAGCAAAAGCACGGGCAGATAAGTCTGCGCTCCTCGTACGCCGCAGCCAATCATCGCCACGCGCAGCACAGATTCATCCTTCATAGCGGCCTCGCGCCGTGGCCCGATCCTGCTTGCGCAGAAGGCCGAGCTGCTCGTTGTCCACGCTAGCCCCAGCCTGTTTCACCCACAACTCGACCAACTCCCACGGCAGACCGTGGACCGCGTGCAGTTCGAACAGGGCTACCGGTGACAACTCCTTGCCCCCGTTCAGCAGCCGCTCGAAGCGCCGCCGTGTAACGCTAATCAGCGCCATCAAAGCTTCAGCCTCGCGGTCGATGATTTCCTCGGTGTCTGCCCGGGGCGGTGTAAAGCCGGGATGATATTGATAGGCATCTCCGACCGTGCGGATGGCTCGCCCCAAAGCTGACGGGCTGCGGTCGTGACGAAGTAGCAGGGCGAGAGCCCGGCGGACCAGTCGGCGGACAACGTGACCATGCCGCCGAGGCCCGGGTAGCACGCCGGAGCCAAGCAGCAAGGCTAGCGTCCGAGTGTGGTCAGCCAGCAGCTGTGCCGCTTCCTTGACGGCGATCTCGGCGCGCCACAGCTCCACGATGTCTGCCAGCGCCGCCGCGTATACATCGGTGCTGCCAGAAACAGCCGCCGCCGCCCACTCCAGCGAACCGGCGGAGTCGAGGTACGGCTCGTCGGCAGGCACGGCCTCGCTGCCTTGAGAAGCCGGCAGTCGGCGGTGGTCGAGGAACTCCAGGTTCCAAAAGTGCAGGTAACGGCCGCAGGCGCATAGTGGACCGCAGCCCGGCCCGCACACCGAGCCGCGGTGGTCGACGAGAACAAACAGTTCGGGGCCGGTCGGGCCATCCGGTTTGAAGGGGAACACCCATTTGCGCGGCCGGACTGCGACGTGGTCCGGCTTGATGCCGAGCCGACCAAGCGCGTCGAGCGACGCGGTGTCCTCCGGGGCCAACGGACCGGTGCCGGTGGCCACGAAGCCCAGGCGGTCCAGCGGTAGGCCCCAGTGCTCCGTGAGCACGGTCAGCCACCGGCTGATGGCCTGCTCGCGCGGTTGCTTGCCGCGAGTCAGGATTGACAGCATGCAAAAGCCGGTCAGGAAGTTGGTCTTGCCGATCCGGTCCAGGCTGTTCATCCGCACGCACCACTGCACACCAATCCGGCCCGCCTCGCTAGCCGAGTCGTTGGCCAGTACCCAGGAACGCCAGAGCTGAATCCCGGCGGTCGCGAACAGGGTGCTGGGGTCGTCGGGAGCAATAACTGGCCCGGGCGGTCGGACGACGTGTCCCAATGGGACGAACAGTGCTTCGGCCCCCGTAGCGAGCTGCCTGATCCAGTCGCGCTGGCACAGCCTTGCGGGCGCGGCGGTCATGGCCGGCCCTCCGCCTGGAAGAACTCCACAAGTTGAGCGGCGTGGCGGTGAACCAGCGCTACCCGATCAAGGATGCGATCCAGGTCATCGTGACCGCCGTCCAGCACCAGCGATTGCAGCGGGTGCCCGAACACCAGCAGCCTGGGAAGGACATCCTCGGCGACAGGGCAGGGCAGATCGCAGAACGCGGCGAGCGACGGGTTGTCGTAGACGGGTGTGTGGGTGACCGCGGTCGGGCTGATGGGGACGCCTTCCCAGCTCAGAGCAGTGACGAGCTGGTCGCGATCCAGGCCGGCGAAGCCGGCTGGATCATACATTACTTCCAGCATGTAAAAATTGCTCTTGCCCTCCACGCAGCCGAGCACCGGTTGCAGCCCCGATAGGCGGCCCAGCCCCTGGGCCAGGTAGGCTCCGTTGGCGTGTCGCCGCGCAAACCGCTCATGGAGCTTATCGAGTTGGGGCATGAGCACGGCGGCCTGAAGCGCGGTCATCATGAGGCTATAGCCGGCCACATGGTGGACGAAGTGGGGCGCGACCGAGGTAGCGAGTTGACGTTGCTGGCGAACGCGGTTGCGGATGCCGGGCAGCCCATGGAAGCGGAATTGTCGGCAGCGCTCAGCCACCTGGGCGTCGCTGGTCAAGATCACCCCGCCGCGCAGGCTGGTCATCAGCTTGGGCGAGAAGCTGAATACCCCGGCATCGCCCAAAGTGCCTACAGGCCGTCCGGCATACGTGGCGCCGTGAGCCTGGGCCGCATCCTCCACTACGACGAGCCCATGCCGCCGCGCCGCCTCCAGCAGCGGTCCCATGCGCGCTGGCTTACCGCCGATGTGGACTACCATGACCGCCTTGGTGCGCGGAGTGAGCCGCCGGGTGATCAGGTCAGGATCGAGGCACAGTGTTTCGCGGTCCACATCGACGAAGACTGGCCTGGCGCCCGCGTGTAGGACGGCGTGGCAACTGGCGGGAAATGTGTAAGGCGGCACCAGCACCTCGTCGCCCTGGCCAACACCGAGTGCCTGCAAGGCGACCTGAAGCCCGCTGGTTGCGCTGGCAACGGCTACCGCCTGCGGACTGCCATGCCGGGCGGCGAATCTCTGCTCGAACTGCTCGACCTCGTCGGCCTCCTTCCCGCCGCGACGGGCACAGGCATCGAACACTTGCAACAGGCTGCTCCGCTCGTCGGTACCGAGCAGGGACAGCGACGGGTCGACAATCAAAGGGCGAGGTTCGCCACCTTCCAGGATCGTGGGGCGGGGCATTGGGACTCCTTCGTCGATTCGTCTAACGTATGATCGCGCGAATGCGGCGCACCCCGGACGACGACGATTGCTCCTTCTCGATCTCGAACTTGCCAATTTCACGCGTGTTCGACACGTGCGGGCCGGCACACACTTCCTTGGACACGTCGCCGATTGTGTAGACCGTCACGTCGTTGCCGTAGCGGTCTTCGAACAGGCCAATCGCTCCCGACATTTTTGCTTTCTCGCAAGGTAGCATCTCGTGGGTGACGGGCAAGGCTCGGTCGATGGCCGCCTGCACGAAAGCTTCCACCTCAGCGATTTCGTCCCGCGTCATTGGTCGGGGATGATTAAAGTCGAAGCGAAGGCGGTCGCGCGTGATGTTCGATCCCTTCTGCTGCACGTGTTCGCCCAAGACCTTCCGCAGCCCTGCGTGGAGGAGGTGCGTGGCCGTGTGATAGCGGATGCTCTCCTGGCTCTCATCGGCCAGGCCGCTTTTGGCGGCAGCGGATCGCGATTTCTCGCGGTGATTCTCGAACCGGGCACGGTAGCCGTCCAGGTCGACGCTCACGCCGCCCTCCTGGGCCAGTTCCTGGGTGAACTCGATGGGGAAGCCATAAGTGTCGAACAGCCTGAACGCAACGTCCCCAGGCAGGATATTGCAGCCGGCGGCCCGCAGCGAGGCAAACTGCTCCTCGAGCAAGGCGGTGCCGCGCGACAGGGTTTTTTGGAAGCGCTGGAACTCCAGACGCAGCTCCTCGTGGATGCGCTCGGTGTTGGTCAGCAACTCGGGATAGGCCTCACCGTAGGCCGCCAGGACCGTATCACTTGCCTCGACCCACCTCTCGGCACTCAAGCCAAACTGCTCGCAAAAACGGATGGCGCGGCGAATCAGGCGGCGCAACACATAGCCCTGTCCATGGTTAGACGGGGTAACGGACCTTTCGTCACCGAGGATGAACACGGCCGCGCGCAAATGGTCGGTGAGCACACGGAGCGCGCGATTCAGGCCAGGTTTGGCATAGACTTCTTCGCGGGATCGGCCGGAATCTCGAAGGAGTCGATCCACGGTGCCGCGGAACGTGGACGTTTCGTAGACGCTCTCGACGCTGTTGAGCACGGCGAGCGTTCGCTCCATCCCCATTCCAGTATCGACGTTGTTCACCTTCAAACGCGTGATGTCGTTTCCCTTGCGGTTGTAGGACATGAACACGTTGTTCCAGATCTCGAACCAGCGCCCGCACCTGCACAGCCCGGCGAGGCATTCGTTGCCGCGGCTGCAAGGCTTGCGCGAGGTGTCAATAAAGATCTCCGTGTCGGGACCGCAGGGACCTTCGGGCCCGACCGCCCACCAGTTGTGCTCCGCGGAAAGGAAGTTGATACGGGACAGCGGAATGCCGAGTGACTGCCAGATGTCCGACGCTTCGTTGTCGCGCGGGGCAATCTCGTTGCCGGCGAAGACGCTCACGTAGATGCGCTCGGCGGGGATGGCCAAGCAGTCGGGCCGGGTCAAGAAGCCGTGGCTCCAGGAGATCGATTCCTGCTTGAAGTAGTCGCCAAGCGACCAGTTGCCCAGCATTTCGAAGAAGGTCAGATGAGTGAGGTCGCCGACTTCCTCGATGTCGCCAGTGCGAACGCACTTCTGGTAGTCGACCAGGCGCTTGCCGGCAGGATGCGGCCGCCCCAGTAGATAAGGGATGAGCGGGTGCATGCCGGCCGTCGTAAACAGCACGCTCGGGTCGTTTTCCGGGATCAGCGACGCGCTGGGGACGATAGCATGTCCGCGTTCCTGGAAGTACTTGACGTAGCGGGAACGAAGGTCGTCGGCGGTCAGTTCATTGATCATGTTTTCAGTTCCTCTGTCTTGGCCGAATTTTTCCGGAGATCCTGAGTGTTCGATGCCGGCAGTAAACCTGGAAAGGTGCCGGGCCGGACTGCACGATGGTGCTCCTTCAACGTCATTGGCAGGAGGCTCGGCCGTGTCATTATGGTCAATGCCCGCAATGGTGTCCGCAGGCGTCGGCGATTTCGCAGCACGCTTTACTCGGCGCAACCGGCCGCGCTTCTCGTAGGTGCTCTTTGGGGTGTTGTGGTGCCGGGAGAAGCGGCGCACGGCACCCGTTTGGTTTCGCACGGCCGGCATCGGCACGGACTTTCGCCGCGCCTATGACTTGCTGGCCTCGGTCGGCCGACGCGTCGGGTCGCGGGGTACTTTCCTGTCACGCGAGATGTTGGGCGAGGCAATTCGGGCCGCCAGCCAGGAACCTGGGCAAATGGCCAAATTGAAAGCCCTCGCTTAACGCCTGTTGCACTGGCCGGAAAACTGTGAGAAGTTCTCGAACAGTGCAGTCTTTGGCATCGATCAGGTATTGTATCCTACCTCAGCTCGCTCAACACGGAGAGCGAGAGACGTGTCAGGATGGGATTGTCCGCGGGGCCGGCGGGAGTGTCGTCGTGGCGCGCCAGGCGAGGAAGGACACCGGCGGACTGCCAGACCTTGCACCCACCGTAACACAGCCCCTGCTTGCGCCAGTCGCAGTCGCCGCACTGTTCGTAGGGAAACCAACCCAGCTCGTGGCGGAACTGGGCGGCCTTGCCGGTCAGCCAGCTCTCCCAGAATTCCTCGACCGAAATCAACTCGAGCGTCTCGAAGTTGCGATAGATGTTCAGCACCGGGTGGTCGACCCAATGCGAGCAGCCCAGCACCGAGCCTCCCGGCTCGATGATGACCGAGTTGCCCTGGACCGCCTCGCAACCCGTCCCAATCGCCTCGTCGGTCAGCATCTGGCGCAGGGTGTCCTGGTCGAAGTGACACAGAGGGACCTTGTTCTTTTCGCGGTTGAAGCGGAAGCGGACGTTCAATTCCTCCTGCAAGCTGAAGAGCCGTTCGGTCATCTGCGCCAGAGCCGGCGGCCCGGCATCGACGCCCGTGTCCCACTCCGGCACGATGTTGGGCAGACCGTAATTGATATAGATCGTCCGGCAACCTAGGCCCACCAACGTGTCGATCAGCCGGCGAACGGCGAGCAGGTTGCCGTTCATGATCGTCAGCATGGGAAAAAGCGGCCAGCCATTCTCGACCGCATGAGCGATGGTTTGCAACGCCTGGGCATGACTGCCCGGTATTCCCACCTGACGGTCGTGGTCTTCGGCCGAGGCGCCGTGCAGGCTGACGCAGCCGCCCTTGAGCCCAGCGTCGAGCAACGCACGACAAAAGTCTGGATCACACGTCCGCGTGCCATTGGTCACTAGCCACGGCCCCAGGCCCAACGACCGGCTATAGGCGACCAGCTCCTTCAGGTGGCGGTACACAGTTGGTTCGCCGCCCAGCAAGGTGAAGGAGGTGATACCCAGCGCCGCCAAAAAATCGACGGACCGTCTGGCCTCCCCGGGTGACATGGTTTTCGGCCGGGTGAACACCTCGGCAGCCGCGTAGCAGAACGAGCAGCGCAGGTTGCAGGCATAGGTGAGGACGAGCACTCCCTTGCCCATCGGAACACGGTGTGGCTGACTCATGTAAAGTCCTCGTCGGGTCCAGTGGTACGCAACGGCAACCAGCGCTCGGAGCGGGCGGCCTCGGCAACGGTGAACGTTAACTCGGTTAGCTCGATCAGGTGGCGGTGATCATCAAGGGCGCCGCGGCCGGCGGCTAGGTCGTCGAGGAATATCCGCATGGCCGCCGCGAAACTATCCGGAAACCAACGCACGTCAAGCGACTCGCCGGGCAGGTGTTGCCCGGGCCTGGCCAGGTGCCAGACACTCTGCGGCCCATCACGCCGAGCGAATTCGACGCGCTCGCTGGTGGCACGAATCGCACCCTTTTCACCGCTGATGAGCACCTGCTCGTACGGATGGCCGGTGCCGAAACCGTACTCACTCATGGTCCAGTCGTCGACGATCTGCACGGCCAGTCCGTTGGAGTACTCGAGGGTGACGGTGGCCCAGTTGGCTTGCCGCAGTCGTTGCCGCGGGTGGCTGCCGGTTCGTGCTGCCACGCGGTCCGGCCGACCGAACCAGAATAGTGCCAGATCAAGGTGATGGATTACCATCTCGAAGACGATGTACTGATCCAGCCCGTGCTCCCAGCGCCCCGGCGGCCGGTCCCACCAGTCGCGATTGATTATGGTCACCAGGCCGGCCCGTCCCAGGTCGCCGCCAACCAGTTCATGGACTTTCTGCCACGCCGACACGTGCCGGCCCGTGAGGTTCAGTCGAAGCCGGCAACCACGGCTTAGGCGGCGGATGACCGCGAACTCATCGCGCGAGCAGCACAGGGGTTTCTGAACCACGATGGGCTTGCCGAAGGGCACGAGCTGTTCGAGCAGGGACAGATGAGTGGCTGGCGGCGTGGCCAGGTCAATCACGGAGACACCTGGGTCGGCGGCGAGTCGGGCAGGGTCGGTGGTGCGCACGGCGACATTGAACTGCTCGCCGACCTCATGAAGGATGGCCGGGTCACGGTCGCATACGGCCCGGACATCCAGACCGGCCGCTCGATAGGCAGGCAGATGCGCGTACCGCCCCACCCCGCCGACTCCAACCACGCCAATG
This sequence comes from Gemmataceae bacterium, assembly GCA_036266155.1. GTDB lineage: Bacteria > Planctomycetota > Planctomycetia > Gemmatales > Gemmataceae > SIAJ01. The sequence continues at coordinate 16,202 of DATANR010000288.1, forward strand.
CCCATGATCAGATGAACTCCCGATGAGTGTCGAAGTGGCGGACGTAGTGGAAGACTTTGTTCATCTCGTGTGCCTTGCACAGCGGCGGGCACTTCTTCACGTTGATGCGGCCAAGGATCTGCTGGCGGCGCTCGCTCTGCCAGACCTCGCGGAACGACTGCTCGTGCAGGTTGCCGAACGACCAGTCGGGGTGTCCCTTGTAGGCGCAGCAGACGTCTACGTTGCCGTCGGCGCCGACATTGGCAAGGAGTTCGTTGCCGCGGCATTGGTCGTAGGTTCGACCGTAATGCTGCTCTTGCTGCTTGATGTCGTGGAACTTGAAGCCGAGGAAGCGGATGGCGAAGCGGTCGGTTTGCAGGGCGAACACGTCGTCGAGCTGGGCCTCCATGCGATGCCACAGCTCGGAGTGCTCGGCGAACTGGAAGTTGGAGACGACATAGTGGACGATGGGCTTGATCTGGAAGTAATCGACGCCGAGTTCACGTGCCAACCGAGCAGCGGCGAGCAGGTCATCGACGTTGGAGGCATCAACGAGGAAGGAAAAGCCGATTGCGGTCCTCGACAAGCCAGCGTCTCGGCGGCGCGTGAGCTCGGCGATGTGGCCTGTCACGCGAGAGAAAACCTCGGGACTGATGCGGTGAGTGCGGCTGTAAGTGGCGGGGGTGCCGGCATCGACGCTGAAACGCACGTACGTGAGGTGGGCGGTAACCAGGTCCATGAGGTAAGGAGTGAAAAGTGCGCCGTTGGAGTTGAGTCCCTGACGAAAACCGAGCTCGGCAGCAGCCACGATGACGTCGGGCAGCGGTTGATAGACGGTGGGCTCACCGCCACCTGTCCAGGTCACTGACTCGATGCCGAGGGCTCGAGCATCTCGTAGCAGCGCCAGCACGACCTCCAGAGGCAGGAACTCCTTGCGGTCGTGGAGGTAGCCGTAGGTACACCAATGGCAGCTCTGGTTGCACACGTTTGTCGGGTTGATTTCCAGGTTGATGGGGCTGAGCTGCGCATCATCGCGGATGGCCTGCAGGACAGCGGGATAGGTGAGGATCTTCCACGGAGAAAACTGGTCGTCGAGCGGAAGCACGTCGAGTGAAATCTGACTCATGGCACTCTCCCAATGGCCCCGAGAAGCAGGAAAGACACTTGCGATAGACGATCTCAGTCTCGTGCAATTACTTACTAGCGCCAAGCGGAGCACTGTGCATCGACCGGTGGTGACGGTTGCTGCGAATTCTGCGATCCATATAATGGTACCGAGCGATGTGGAGGTTAAAAGCCCACGCGCGGAAAATCTGGCTTTTGCAAAGTGCTTCCACCTTTCACGTCGTCGTCTAGTTTGTAAGGTCAGGATCATGGAAGCGCAGTCATCGACGTTAGACGATGGCATCCGGGTATTGCACCAGTTGGGGAGAAATGGCGGAACGGTGATTTCTCAGTGCCTGGCCACGATGAAGAATTGCGTGTTATTGAGCGAAATCCACCCTCATTCTGCAGGCATGTACGACGGCACGCACGAGCCGCTTTGGCAAGCGCACACGTGGTTTGGCCTGTTCAACCGCATGGAGTACGATCACCTTTCCCAGTGCCAACTGTCCTTTGCCGAGTCAATCAAACTGATTCACGACCGGGCTCGGCAGCGACGGTTCAATCTGGTGCTGCGAGACTGGTCGTATCTGGATTTTCTGTCGCACCCTCTCGTCAGCGAATCAAATTACAAGTTCTCCATCGTCCAGGCACTGCCAACAGACGTACCTGTTGCCCGCGCCGCCCTGATCCGGCATCCCTTGCAGCAGTACTGCAGCATGATGAAACTGGCCATTGTGCGGGATGCGCTGTCTGTGGATCGATATGCGCATGGGTGCCGGCGATTTGCCGAACAAAGTCAAGGAATGCCACGGTTTCGCTATGAGGACTTCTGCATAGAGCCGGTCTCGTTCCTAAAGCAATTGTGCTCATGTTTGCACCTTCCGTTCGAAGAGGTTTTTGCAAACAGGTGGATGAGCTATCAGTCAATTACTGGTTGTGTGGAAACACGTCGCTTTCCTCGCCCGATCGGTACGCGGGTATTGCATCCGGTTCAGCGAGAAGTTCGAGAGCAGTTCGAGCAGAATTGCGATTACCAGGCAGCGGTCGAGCTGCTGGGTTACGGGCATGACGGTCACACGTTCGACTGATGCGATTGACCTCGGGGCAAAGGTACTTTAGGCAGGATCGTTTCCGGATCAAACTGAGTCATTTGCGCGTGCGCATTTTCAGAACATACGGAAAGCGAAGTTAACCGAGGACTCGCTTTCCTCTGCACTTTCCGCGAACTTCTCACAGTTACGCGGCCAGGAGCAAATAGGCGTTCGGCGAGGGCTTTCAATTTGGCGCGGTTTGCCCAGGTCCTTGGCTAGCGGCCTGAATTTCCTCACGCAACATCTCACGCGTCATGGCTTTTCGTCGGTCCGCGTGCTATGGTCGGCGCCACTCGGCATCCCACGGCGATGCACTGCGATCGACCAGTTCTTCTTCCGCTCGGTTCCAGGCCCACAACTCCAGACGTACTCTGTAAACGAGAATGACTTTTTAGTCGATTTCGCCTGGTCACTTCGGTCTGGCTCCGGGGAAAGGCCCTCGCACCGCCCATGCCGGCAATTAGACCATCACCGACCGCACGACCACGCACAAGCCGCAAACGCCAGCGCGCGAAGGCGGCCGACGGGGGATCGCTTCTCGACCACGGACTTCTCCCGGTCGAAGAGCTGGCAACCCTCGGCGAGCGCGAGGGCTGGCGACCCCGACCGATTTATCAGGCTCACCGGTGGTTCGTCCGTCGTTTCGGCTCCGCGTTCCGATCGCTCCTCGTCGCGGCGCAACTCGATCGCACTGCAGACTTCTGGAAGGCGTATTACGAGGGCGTCGACTACACAGGGAAGGTTGTCCTCGATCCCTTCGTCGTCGGCGGCACGTCGGTTGTCGAAGCACTCCGGTTGGGGGCTGACGTCATTGGCGTCGATGTGGACGCCGTCGCCTGCGCCATCACGCGCTTTGAGTCGCGAGCCGGGCGTACACCCGACCTGGGACCGACCTTGGAACGGCTCAGTCTGGACGTCGGGCGGCGGATGGCCCGCTACTGCCGCACCCGAACGCCCGATGGCAAGGTGCGCCAGGTGCTTCACTACTTCTATGTGCAAGTCGTTCGATGCCGGCGCTGCAAGCGGAAGGTCGAGGCGCATCCGCACCATCAACTGGCCTACGAGGCCGAAGGCGACCGGCAATGGGCGTTCTGCCCGACCTGCCACGAGATTCAAGAATTGTCTCGAAAAGCGAAGGTATTGCAGTGCCAAGGTTGTCGCATTCGAGCGCCCATCGCGGACGGGCCCGCGGCCGGAGGAAGGTTGGTGTGCCCCCACTGCGGGGAGGAAGAGCAACTGATCGACGCGGGTCGGCGAATCGGTTGCCCGCCGGAATGGCGGCTCTTCGCCCTGGAAACTTGGGAGCCATCCGAGAACAATCGACCGGTACAGATGGCCCAGCGTCGCTTCTACCGCGCAACCGAGGATGACCGTACGTTATTGGCCGCGGCCGGCCGGGCTCTCGGTCGCCGGAAGAATCCTGAAGGGGGAGCTTTTCACATCCCCGAACGCCTCATTCCAGCCAAAGACTGGGCGGACAATCGACTGATCGACTACGGGTACACGCAGTACAAGCAGCTTTTTAATCCGCGGCAACTCTTGCATCTGTCGCTCCTTGCGGAGGCGATCGACCAGATGAAAGCCAGGGAAGCGATGGCGCTCGCGTTCAGTGACCATCTGACGACCAACTGCATGATGACCAACTACGCCTTCGGCTGGCGGAGGCTTGCCCCCTGTTCTCGATCCGGGCGTTCCGGCACGTTACCCGTCCTGTGGAGATCAATCCCTGGGCCGACGGATCGGGTCGAGGGACGTTTCCGAATACCGTCCGGCAGGTTCAGCGTGCAGCCGAATATGCCCGGCATCCTACCGAGGCACTTTGCGACGGCGGCTTCGCTCCCTCTGCATCGGGAGGCATCGGGCCAGAGGGCACGGCATCCGCCCGGATCCTCCATGCGGATTCGCGGAAGGTCTCGGGTGTGGCCGACGAGTCCGTCGACCTCGTCCTCACGGACCCGCCCTACTTCGACAACATTGCATACTCGGAGTTGTCAGATTTCTTTCTGCCTTGGTTGCAGCTCTTGGGCTTGGCCCCAAGTTCGCGGTTGGGAAATGTCGGACTGCGAATGAACTTGGCGGCTGGCATCCGGAGGGGACATGCGATCGATACTTTCCGCGATTCACTCAGCGACTGTTTCCGGCAAGTCGCTCGCGTATTGAAGCCTCAGGGGCGACTGGTCTTTATCCTGGATCGCCGTTCGACGAACAACGGCAGCGACAGACTGAGCGGTTGGCGTTGTGGCTGTTCAGGGACGCCCCGGACGCGCCACGGTACGTGTTCGACGGGAGCGACGTCCATGCAGCATGCGAGGACATCGATCTGCGGGATGAGCTTTGGACGCAAATTGAGCGAGGCGTCCAGCGCAGTTGGTTCATTCGCCGCTCCAGCGAGCTTGATCTTCCTTGGTTCGTGGCGCGGGCAGCGAGGCTTCTGGCCTCGCCGGACTCGGCCGGTGATCGCGGGCTGCGTGCCGACCTTGTCCGCAGTTGCAATGAACTGAGGACGCCGGAGTCCTCACGGTTGCTCGTCCAAGAGTTGCTGAGCGAGACACAGGAGGGAACGGTGGCCAGCTATGCCGGCAAAGGGCTGTCGGCCGAAGGCATGCGGACGCTACGACAAGAACTTGCCGCGGCACATAGGCCCACCCAGGTCCTCCGACACGTCATCCGGGCTCTTGGGTGTTCGCGGGATCACGCGAGTATCCCCCTGCTGCGAGACATCGCGAGACAAGACCACGGCATCCTGCGCGCCTCCGCCTTGGAGGCCCTAGCGAGCATCGGCGGACTGAGGTCGTTCGAAGTCTTGGACCAACTGCTGGGTAATGCCGACGACGCAGCGAGCCGCGGCCTCATCTACAAGGCGCTGGGGGACATGCGCGAGCCGCTTTCGCGGGACCGATTGATGGACGTGCTGGCAGGCTATCGACTGGACGATCCGGCATGTCTGCCGGTTTTGCAAGCGATCATGAAGAACCCGATCAGCAAGGACAGCGACATCGTCGTGGACATCTTGCTGCACAGCCCGCTGCCGGCAGCGCGCGAATACGCCGCGTGGGCGCTGCAGCACAGCACCCCGTCCAAGGGGGTGTCGGCCGCCTTAGCCGCCGCAGCGCAGCGGGAAGAGGAAACGGCCGAGGTCCGTCACGGCGCGCTAGTCGCGCTGCGTCGCCACGCGCGGGCAAGTGACATCGATTGGTTGGCCGCGTATGTTCGGGACGCGAGCGCGCCCGTCGCTTGGCGGGCGGCCGCTCTGGAGGCCATCCTGGCTGCGGGGTTGCGTTGCCGCGAGAGCAGTTTCGCCACGCGGTTGGCAACATTGACCAACCGCATCGTTCGCGAAGTGTTGGCCTCCGACGACGAGGACTTGAAACTGGCAGCCGCGCAGTTCGGCCACTCCCTGGGTGAGGACGCCTGCCCGCTGCTGCTCGGCGTCTGTCGGGACCAGTCCCAGCCGACCAGTGTGCGAGAGGCCGCGTGCCAATCGCTGGGCAAACTTCGGTACTCGGGGGCGGTGGAGTCGCTCGTCGAAATGCAACGCTTCCCGCCGCCGGCCCGTGTCGCCGCCGCCGCCGCCGCGGCGTTGACCGAGATTGACCCGCTCGCGTTGCTCGGCGAAGCGACGCCAGCAGCCGAGCGCGCGCTCGCGGACTTCTCTCTGCGGACCGGTTGTCTGGTCTACCAAAATGCGATCGCGGATTCGCGCGGCAGGCCGTTGGAAGGGAGCCCGCCTGTGACCGAGGTTCTGTTTGACGCCCCCGCCCAGATCGGGACCCGACCGGAAAGTGACCAGCCCCACGTCTTCGTGTCGTATCTCCGCGAAAACAAGGCTGCGGTGGATCAGATTTGCGCCGCTCTCGGCGCTCACGGCATTCACATTTGGCTGGACCGGGACCGACTGAAACCGGGACAGCGGTGGAAGTCGGCTATCCGTGCCGCGATCCAGGAAGGTGGCTATTTCATCGCGTGCTTCTCGAGCGAGTACGCCGAGCGCGAGCGGGCGTTCATGAACGAAGAACTCACGGTGGCGATCGAGGAGCTACGGCAGCGTCCGACCGAGCAGGCGTGGTTCATCCCGGTCCGGCTTTCGGAGTGCCCGATTCCCGATCGGCCCATCGGTGCCGGGGAAACGCTGCGTGACATCCAGTGGGTTGACCTTTTTCCCAATTGGGAGGCTGGTATCGCCCGCCTCCTCACTTCCATCCGGAGTGCGATCGCACGCCCGTCGCGGCCGGCGGTCGCCTCGATTGAACCTGTTCCAGTTCCTTCCCCCATAGCTGCTTCGCCGGGTCAGGCCGGTACGCCCGGCTCACCAGTCCGGCCTGCAGCACTCGACGAATTCGCAGGACAGGCGTGGTTTGACGCACCCATCCCTGCCGCGAAGGAGGCCGATCCTGCCGAGCGTGAGGCGCTCGCCAACGACATTGACCTCGTCATCATGACAGCGACGGACATCGAACGCAACGCGGTGCTGAAGTTGCTCAAGCCCCTACGACCCCGTCGGAAGGTGTTGCGCATGCACTTGGGACCGGAGACCTACTTCATTGGGACATTTGGGGCGTTCACGTCTGTCGTGACCAAGTGTCGGATGGGTACACGACAGCCCGGTTCTGCCATTCTCGCCACTTCTGATGCCGAACGACACTGGCGTCCGCGGGCCATCATCATGGTTGGCATCGCGTTCGGAAAGGAGGAAGGGAAGCAGTCCATTGCCGACGTTCTCGTGGCGACGCAAATCATCGACTAGGAATCCCAGCGCGTCGGTCGTGACATCATTCCCCAGGGCAGTATTCCCCCGAGTGATCCGACGTTGCTGAATCGCTTCGACAACGTCATCGGCTGGGAATTCGCCCGTGCAGACGGAACGTTGTGTAAGTGCCAACCGGGCCCGATACTTTCCGGCGAAAAGCTCGTGGACGAGGCGGACTTCAAGGCCGCTCTCTTCCACCGGTTTCCGCAGGCGATCGGCGGTGAGATGGAGGGCTCCGGCCTCTGCGCCACCGCGATTCGTTGCCACGTACCGTGGATCCTGGTGAAGGCGATTTGCGACTGGGGGGACGGCAAGAAGCACAAGAAGTTCCAACCGCTGGCCGCCGCCGCCGCCACTTCGCTGGGACACCACGTGCTGTCGTCACCCACCGCGCTCCACGGCCTGGAGAAGCGTCAAACGTCACCGGACGCAGGCCCGGGACCCCGCGGGGGCGACCCGCCGGCAAGCTCTGCGACCCGACCGAGGCATCAATCACGTCGCGCCAGGGCACGAGACCCGCAGCCGGGCGGCACTGACCCGTCCATCACGTCGGACGACGAGCCAACCGAAGAATCGTGGCGTGTCGCATTCCAGCTGATGAAAACGTTGGAGTGGCAGCCGGCCCCGACGTCCGCCGTGCCACTTTAGCCGGGGCCTGCAGATGTCTTAGACCTCCAGCGCCGAGTGCGATTCCTGGCAATTTCCTTGGGCGTTGTTCCGCAGGAGGGGCTTCCTCGGCTTCCGGCGATCGTTTCGGCGTGGCATGCGGCCCATCAGGCGGGAACCACGTTGGACGTCAAGGCGCTGCGACGTCTCGCCGGGCAGTTAGTCGATGGCCCCGGAGCCTCATCCAACATGCGTGACGCGCGGCAGCGCGCTGGCCCCGCGCTCGCCTGTCGCCGAGACGGCGCGCCGATGCAGGTCACAACTGGGCAGATGGAAGCGGCGCACCGCGTGATCGACTTGGCGATCCCCCGCTGGTTGGACGAGATGGAGACCGGCCGGCGTTGGAACGAATTGCCGTTGATCGGCGACGGAGACGCCCTGCCGCTTGACAAGGTCCACGTCGACTTGCTGGTGGTGCCGGTCGATCATCGTGGGCACGGAGAAGTGTCCTTGGACCCTGGACGTCAGTCCCGGCGTGTCCAGGCGGCTCAGCACGCTGTCCTGTCGGTTCACCAAGCGCGGCCCGAAGCTGCTGCGGGCGGCCCTGGTGGAATGCGCGTGGTGCGCCTTGCGATACAACGCTTGGGCCTTGGCGACGTGGCAGCGCTTGCAGGCGAACGGCTGCTCGAAGAAACCGAGTGCCCGCCCTCGCCGGCGTTGTCCACCAGGTCGAACTTGATTGCCACGCTGTCCGTGAGTCCCTGGTACCCGACTCCTGCCCCGGCGGTCCCTGGCATCCATAGATGATTGCGGTCGCCATTGAAGGCGAACGTGAATCCATCCCCCAGCCGGCCGGGCTCGCCTTCGACCCGGAAGACGAACGAAGTCTCAAACGCCCCAACATGAACTTGATTCGCGGCCCACGCGGCTCGAGCCTGGAATGGTCCGTCCGTCAGCAGTAGATCGGGGCTGTTGTAACCGATCGGTATACCGGGGAACGGGTTCCCGCCCGCGAACCCGTCGGCATAGTTGATAACCGTGACCGCTGCCGGCGTGTCCCGATGCTCCAGTTGTTCGCACCGGAGGCGTGTGGTCAAGGTGTGGCGTTTGAAAGTGGTGTCCATTCCGTGTCCTCGTGCCGATTCCGTTCGGATGGTGGATAGACTACACACTCGGTTAACAAATTTGTTACCGGTGGAGAGCGGACGCTGGTTGGGTGCCACATTTTCTTCCAATTCACCTGTCACATCTCACTGGCTAATTCATTGCGAAGTATGAGTTTGCGATCCGAAAACCATCGATTCGTTCGGACAACTAAACCATTGGCAAGGTCCGCAGAAAGTGTGCGTTGGCGTCCGACACGAGCCTTATCCGCACATGAGAGAGCCAGGTCGCACACTTCCCAATGTCGCACACTAGTGCACCGTCACATGATGATTTTAGGGTAGACGGATCTCAGCTTTCGGCGTGCGTCGTCAATGCGGAACTGCCAATCGACACCACGTTGGCGATCGTTGATCCGGTTCGCCCATGCCTGTGTTTCTTTCCGCAGTTCTTCGATGTCCGCGAAGCGGCGGTTTTTCACACATTGCCGCGTCATGCAGCTTAACTCGTTCTCCGCGATGTTCAGCCAACTGCCGTGCTTGGGCGTGTAGTGAAATTCCAAACGCTCCACGATCGCCCGTGCCTTGCTCGGCTCAAACGCTTCGTAGAACGCCCCCTTGGTGTGCGTGTTCAAATTGTCGCAGACCAGCAGCACCTTCTCGGCATCCGCGAAACGTGTACGCAACAACGCCGCGATTTCGCATGCCCATTCCACTTTGGTCCGCCGCATTTGCACGGCCACCTCACGCCAGCCCGACAGTGGCTCGCAGAACATGAAAATGCTCGCCGTCCCCGCTCGTTCGTATTCGTAATCCACGCGCTTCGGATGGGCCGCCGTCGCGGCGATCGGCGTCCGCGTCTCCTTGAGCAACTGCATCGGTTGCTCGTCCATACACAGTACCGGGAACTTCGGATCGTACGCCCGGCTGTAGACTTCCAGCACGTCCTCCATGTTCGCGACGAACTCGCCGTCCGCTTCCGGCGGTATCACCCAGTATTCGATCTTGCGCTTCGTCATGCCGTTTTTTTAAGCGTCCGGCGCACCGTCTCATAGCTGATCGACGCGACGATCTCCAACGCCACCACTTGCTCCGCCAGCAACCGCAACGTCCAGTTCGAGAACCCTGCCGGTGGCGGCCCCAGACGCAGCGCAATCACTTTGGCTTCCTGTTTGTCGTCCAGCAGCTTGGGAACCGGAACGCTCCGCGCCTTGCCGTGGAGCGTCACCTCGAACCCCTCAACCACGAACCGCTCGCGGATGTTCTCCACCGTCTTGGTACGGCATCCGAAAGCATCGGCGATGCGCGCGTCGGTCCAGCCTGGACCGTCGGCATCGGCTTTCAATAGGACTTGAGCGCGACGAACTTTTTGCGACGACCCTTTGAACTTCGCGACGATCCTGGCCAACGTTTGACGTTCCTCATCCGCAAGCCGGACGACATACTTCTTCGGCATGACAGCGACCCTCCTTGGTCGCCGCCATTTTGATCGATCCCCACGCCCAGTGCTACCCTAACTTTGGCGTGTGATTAAGCACTAGTCAATCCGACTGAAAATCTGTCAAGGAGCGCGGCGGAAGGGCTGCTCGCAGCGCATTCAACACAGCGACGACATCGATGATTTCCTGGACGACCGCACCGGCAACGGGGGGAAGGTAACCGAACGCCGCGACGGCCATGCCGGCCAGACTCGAGGCCATGCCGCCCACCGCACTTTGCAAGGCGATCCGGCGCATGCGGGCGCCGATGTGGAATACCTCGTCCACTTTTTCCAGGCTGTTGTCCAGCACCACCGCCCCGGCCGCCTCTGCGGTCACATCCGAATTCTGACCGAACGCGATGCCGACCGTGGCCACCGTCAAAGCCGACGCGTCGTTGATGCCGTCGCCCACGAACACGGTCCTCGTGCGCAATGTCTCGGCCCGAACCAGGGCGAGTTTCTGTTCCGGGCTTTGGCTCGCGTAAACTTCTTTGATTCCCACGCAATCGGCCAGATGTTGCACCTCCGACTGGCGGTCTCCGGACACCAGCATTACGCGATCGAAACCATGCCGGGCGCCCAGGTGGTCGATGAACGACCTTCCGCCGATGCGCGGCCGATCGTGAAATCGAAACGTACCTGCACGCCTGCCATCGATAAGAGCGATGCACTCGAGACCGTCGACAGCCGACGGCAACTCGACTGCAAACTCCGGGTGCTGGGCAAGGAGCTTGGCGCGGCCGGTGACTTGAATCACGTGACCATCGACATTCCCAGTAAGCCCCTGGCCTGGAGCCTCTTTGACCTCGATCGGATCGGACAGATGGAGTCCTCGAGCCTTAGTCGCTCGGAGGACCGCGCCGGCCAACGGATGGCGAGAATAGCGCTCTAAGCTCCCCACGAGGCGCAATACCTCGGATTCCGCGAATCGGGCTGCAACGAGGATCTCCGCCAGCTCCGGTTCGCCGTAAGTCAACGTGCCGGTCTTGTCGAAGATTGCGGTGCGACAGGTGACCACGACTTCCAGCACGGCCGGATCCTTGATGATGATGCCGCGCCTGGCCGCAAGCGATACCGATCCGATCACGGCGACGGGGATGGCGATCAAGAGCGGACAAGGGGTTGCGACGACAAGCACCGCGAGAAACCGAACGGGATCACCGCTTGCTATCCATGTGAGCAGAGCCAGACTGAGGGCGACTGGTGTGTAGATGGCGCCCAGTTGGTCGCCGAGCCGACGGAGCCGCGGCCGGCGCTGCTCGGATTCACGCATGACACGCATGATGCGAGCGTACCGCGAGTCGTTCGGCAGTTTCTCGACCTGAATGGTCAAGGCCGTTTCGCCATTGACGGCTCCGGACAAAACAGCAGAGCCGGGCGCCTTCGACAACTCGTACGGCTCCCCGGTCAAGTACGACTCGTCCATGCGCCCGCGACCTTCGACAACGATCCCATCCGCCGGACAAATCTCATGCGGAAAGACGACGATCATGTCGCCGCATTGAACACGATCGAGCGCAATGTCTTCAACCGCCGTCTCAACGCGCTTGTGAACTGACGACGGCATCCGACGGGCCAAGGCCGCCAATGCCGACGAGGCCCTGCCAATGGCATAAGCCTCAATTGCCGTACCGCCAGACAGCATGAGGACCACCAGGCTGCCGGCCAGATACTGCTCAAGGACAACCGCGGTGACAATCGAAATGCCGGCAAGGAGGTCTGAACCAAACTGGGCGTGGATCAGTTTTGTCGCGAGAGTGAGCACGAGCGGAATACCACCGAACACCACCACGACGTATAGAGGGAATTGATCTGTGGGAAGGCCAAGGAAAGTGGTGGTTACTTCCGCGACATAGCACATGGCGAGATGAAGAACGATCCCGGCCAGAGCGAGGATCGCGATGCGAGCCTCGCCCGGCCGGTCGGGATAGCAGGGTTTGCCATTCCATTGCCTATTCAACCGCGTTCAACATTGGATCGCGAAATTACATGTACTCGTTAATCAATCGACCCCAATAGATCACGTCGTGGGCGCCGGAGGACTTCAAGATCTCCGTGGCCCGCACTCGTTTGTTCTTGTCGCCGTGCGTGAATGCCTCGATGACGGTGCCACCGGTGCGCAGTGTTTCTTCGGCCCTATGGAAGACGTCCGCATCATCCGCGAACTTCCCTTCCAAAGTGCGGCGAAATCGGACCCACCAGCCGTGATGTCTGCCTTCGGGGTCCAGCCGCTCAGCGCCCTCGTCGCCGCTGAAGACGTCGACCCGCTCGCCGTCGAAGCCGGCCTTTGAGAGACCACTAAGCACCGACGCAGTTTCCTGACCGGGGCTAAAGAAGCCCGTGACGGCGTGCGTCGGAAAGAACTCGTAACCGTCAGCATGGGGATCGGGATTGACGCGGACCATGGGGCACCTCAATGCTCCACCTACTTGATGGCCGACCAAGTCCATGGGTGGATCGCGGACTTGGCGCATGTGGATTTTCAATCGCTAGCGACCAATGCCCGTGTCGCGGATCGACGGCAGTTGCCCGATTCCTTCTTCGCGCGTGCTGATGGCAGCGCACGCACGTCATGGTCATGTCCAAATAGGCGAGCGTGGCGCCGTCGATGTTCTTGGCCTTTGCTTTTTCCATCACGGCTTCCGCGGACCGCTGGAAGCTGTTGGCGTGCAACTCATACTTGGCAGTCTTAAGGGCCTTGCGGAACTGGGCCTCCTTGCTGATCCGGAGCAATTCTTCGGCGCTCTTCTGAACTTTGGCCGGATCGTTAACGCGAGCCCTTCTAGGAGAGTTTGGGCCTCTTTCAACTTCGCGACCATCAACGGGTCGGACTCGCGCTTCTTCTTGTCTTGGGACGAAGACGGGATCGCCAGCAACGGAAGCAGTAGGGCGACATAGATGAAACGACTCATGATATCCTCGGCCTTGGTTTGTGGAGTGAATCCGTGTGTGATCGATCAGACGCTGCGGGCACAACGGATGCAGTTGCGAACGTACGGCAGCGCATTCAGCCGAACACGAGCGATTGCTTTGCCGCAGGATTCGCACACGCCGAAAGTCCCGGTATCGATGCGTGCGACGGCCGCCTTCGTTTCCGCCAGGAGGCTTTCCTCGTTGGCGATGAGCCCTAACTCGACTTCTTGAGAGCCGCTGTTGACGCGGTCTTCAGTCGAAGCGATTGGGCCGCCCGGTATGTCCGGATCATCCTCACGTCGAAGCTCATGTTGATCGTGGGCCAGCGACCGACTCACCTGATCGGCCAGGCGCTGAAGTTTCGTTCGATAGCCCTTGAGTTCCTTCGAAGTCATATGGGAGGGGCCTTTCATCCGCGGATGAGTTTGCATGGGATGACACCCTTTCGGGCCGAGCCGTTGGTTGTTGCGGAGCGAAAAGCACCCGGCGTGCCACAATGCTAAATTGTTGATTCGTGCCTATGTTCAGGCGGTATTTCACGAAGTCGCCTGATCCGGACACAAGTTGTGAAATCACGACGATCGATGTGCGGCGTGCGATCTTGTCACACTCAGCGTGCGTTCCCGCACGCGGCATGATTCGTCGACTCCCTAGGCCGCTGGTCCTACCTCAGGGCACGTCGAAGGACCAAGCGCTTGACGCATTCGACAAGAACCAGGTACGCCGCAGTCGCGACGGCGACGAATAGCAGATACATCGCCGGGAGTGGCGTAAACCCGAGCAGCCGTGGGATCGAGGGGATGTACGGGAGTGCTAAACCAATTAAGACGACCGCGATCGCCGTGACCGTCAAGGGACGACTCGGCCGACTTCGGAACGGGTTGCCACCGGTGCGAATCACGAACAGCACCAGCGTCTGTGTCGCCAACGATTCGACAAACCATCCGGTGTGAAACGTTATCTCGGTCGCGCGGAAGATGTAGTACAGAACGCCAAAGGTCAGGAAATCGAACAATGAACTGACCGGCCCGATCATCAGCATGAATCGGCGAATGACGCCGAGATCCCACCGTCGCGGTTTTTGAATATAGCTTGGGTCAACACGGTCTGTTGGGATCGTCAATTGCGCTAGATCGTAAAGTAGGCCGTTCAACAGAATCTGTGAAGGAAGCATCGGCAGAAACGGCAGGAACGCCGTTGCCGCGGCCATGCTGATCATGTTGCCAAAGTTGGAGCTGGTGCCCATGAGCAAGTACTTCATCACATTGCCAAACGCCTCGCGCCCGAATTGGACTCCGTCACGGATTGGTCCGAGCCCCGACTCCAGAAGGATGACCTCGGCCGCGTCGCGGGCCACGTCGGCGGCCCCGGCGACGGAGATGCCGACGTCGGCGACGTGCAAACAGGGAGCGTCATTGATTCCATCGCCCAGATAGCCGACCACATGTCCGCGTCGCTTAAGTGCCAGCAAGACGCGCGTCTTCTGTGCCGGTGCGAGTCGGGCGAAAACGCATGACTTCTCTGCAACTGCACCAAGGGCCGGATCGCTCAAGCGATCGACGTCGTCGCCGGTCACGACCCCGGCGTTGTCGAGTCCCACCTGTCCGCACACATGCCGGGCGACCAGATCACTGTCTCCGGATAGAACCTTGACCTGAACGCCGTCCCGTTGAAGGGTCGCGATCATCTCGGCCGCGTCCGGTCGCGGTGGGTCAAGGAACGCGAGGGCGCCAACGAAGACGAGATCACGCTCATCGCTGGTACGAAGCGGCGCCAGTTCCGCGAGCCGACGAAACGCAACGCCGAGCACACGAAATCCACAAGAACCAAACTCATGCAGTTGCGCATCGATCCGAGTGCGTGCCTCGGTCGTGAGGGGCTCTTGTCGGCCCTCTTGCTCAATCGCCGTACAGCAAGCCAGCACACCTTCGGGGGCGCCCTTGCAGATGAGGATTGCTCCACTCGGCCCGTCGACGACAACAGATAGTCGACGACGTTCGAAGTCGAACGGCACTTCATCGTGTTTTTGCCAGTCTGCAAATGCCGGTGGGGCTGGCCGTTTGAGAATCGCGGCGTCGAGCGGGCTCTTGATTCCCGTCTCGTGGGCAGCATTCAAGTAAGCTAGCTCGAAAACGCGAGCTGATTCACCACCGAGCGGGCCGGCGGCGCGTACGAGTTCCATTTCGCCAAGCGTGAGCGTGCCGGTCTTGTCGCTGCACAACACATCCATGCTGCCAAGGTTTTGGATGGCCGCCAGATGCTTGACAATCACCTTCTGCCGGGCCATCCGCACCGCCCCGCGCGCCAGAGTGACGGCCACGATCATCGGCAGAAATTCTGGCGTCAACCCCACGGCCAGGGCGACCGCGAACAAGAGCGATTCGAGTGGATCGCGGCCGAGGCAAGCGCAGATGACCAAAACGATGAATGCCAGGATCACCACCATCTGCGTGATGAACACGCCAAAGCGCCGGGCACCGCGCTCAAACTCGTTCTCGGGTGACTTTTCTTGAAGCCGAGCGACAATGTCGCCAAACGCAGTGGCCCGGCCCGTCACGGTCACCTCAGCGACGGCCATGCCGCTGACCACGGACGTGCCGAGGAATACGGCCCCGAGATCATTGGGCCGCGCCGGGCCGGTCGGCAACGGCGAAACTTCCTTTTCAACCGGAAGCGCTTCGCCGGTCATAGCGGCTTGTTGCACGTGCAAGTCGCGAGCGCTGATGAGCCGCGCGTCGGCCGGCACGAAGTCGCCGGCACTCAAGCGGATCACGTCACCCGGCACCAAATCGCGACGGGGGATTTCACGCCACTGGCCGTCGCGTTTGACCGTGGCCGTCGTGACCACCGCGGCCCGCAGTTCATCCACGGCGCGTTGCGTGCGGAACGACTGCCAAAAATTGATGCCCGCGCCACCCAACACGATGAAGATGATGACGCCGGCGCTGGTCGCCTCGCCGACAGCGATCGAGGCGGCGGCCGCCAGGAGGAGAATGATCGCCAGCGGATTGACAAAGAGGAGCAAGATCTGAAGCGGAACCGACGAGCGAGCTTTCGTTGCCGGTTCGTTCGGACCGAAGCGCTCGCGCCGTTCGCGGACGGCGTCAGCGCTCAGGCCCGGTGGTTCGCTGGGCGCGTTCATCGAAGTCATTACTACAAGTCTCGAACCTCGTCGACGTGTGCACTTTTGCAACGAGGTGTGCGGTCGCGTCGAGCTTCTTAACTACTCACAGCGCGACAACGGACTCCTCTGGATTGTGCCGACAACGCAAATTAACAGACCCAAAGTCCCAAGTTTACCGAGAACACCCGGCCTTGCGGGTTATACCGACCCAACGTACCAGATGTCGTCCTGCGGAGCAGCATATTCCGAGACTTGGAACCGGGTTTGCTTTGTCCAACTCCGACTCGCCCGTCACAAACAAATTGGAGACCAGCATGACGCGCCGTTTCCCGATGTTCGTTCTCTCTCTATTGACCGCCCTGCCCGCCGCGGTGAACGCTGAGCCACGTGAACCTGCCACCGTCGAGGATGCGATCGAAGTCCTGAAGGATTTCGCCACCGCCCCGGAGAAGCGGATTCCGCCCAAGTTGTTGCAGGATGCCAGCGCCGTCATCGTCGCTCCCGATGTGGTCAAGGGCGGCTTCATCGTCGGTGCGCGACATGGCCACGGCGTGTTGCTCGTTCGGCAAAAGGGCGGCTGGAGCGACCCGATCTTCGTGACCTTGACCGGCGGCAGCGTCGGGTTCCAGGCGGGTGTCTCGGCCACGGACCTGTTCCTCGTGATCCGCAACGCTCGGAGCCTCGAACGCATTCTCCAAGGCGGTGGAAAGCTGGCCCTCGGCGCTGACGCCTCTGTCGCCGCCGGCCCGATCGGCCGCGAAGCCTCCGCAGCAACGGACGCGCAACTGAAGGCCGAAATCCTGGCATACTCTCGCAGCCGCGGGCTGTTTGGCGGCGTCGCTCTGGATGGTGACACGATCATGGTCGATCATTCGGCGAACGACCGCTACTACGGCAAGCGCAAAGTGACCGTGGCCGACATTGTCGGCGGCAAGGTCGACTCGCCCAAGGATTCCGCCATTCTGCGTGCCCGACTTGGCGACTGGTCGGGCGAAACGCTGTTGCCGCCGCCGGCAAGCAGCGGGCCAACGATCAGGCTCGACACGCCGAAGAAGCAGTAGCGCAACAAGAATGCCTGGGTCGCGTTGACGGCGGCCCAGGCATTCAGGTGTGCGTCGGATCAAATCCCAGCGCCAACCAACGAATCGTTTTCGGTCTTGGTTGCCGCGGCCTTGGCACTTGGCGCCTTGACCGTCAATACCGGACACGTTGCCTTGCGAAGAATCTCTTCCGCGACACTTCCAAGCACGAGCCGACGGAATCCAGTCCGTCCGTGCGTGCCCATCACAATCAGGTCGGCGTTGAATTCCTGGACGGCTGCCAAAATTGTGGCCGCGGCCGGCCCTTCCCGGAGCACATGTTCGAGTCGGATCGCCGGATCCGAGGGGCGAACAGCATCGAGTTCCTTCCGAGCCAGTGCACGGAGTTCGTCAATGTTGCTCGAAATGATCACGCCTTCGGAGGCAATCGGCACAATCGGGCCCATCACGTAGACAACGACCAGGCGGGCCTTGCAGTCGCCAGCAAGTTGACAAGCATAGTCAAATGCCGCGGCCGAACTGGAGGAGAAGTCGGTGGGATGGAGGATGGTGCGGAGCTTCTTCATTTGAGTCCTGTCAGGTTTGGGATTGCAGACGCGAGCCACATTGCAACCCGGATACCGGTCTGGCAAATCCGCAACTCCTTCTTGGAAACCGCGGCGAATCGTAGTTGCATTTCCTCCAGTTTGTCAGGCAATGACGCGACGAGTGTGCGATCACGTCCCGCGATGAGCGTCCCGTGGACGGAAACGCACACGGCGCCAAAACGGCAGTGCTCGAATCTCCGAGCAATTTGTCTTGTTCTTTGAAGCGTTTCCTGCTGTTTTCATGCGTCCCGCATGTATTTCGCGGCCAACAATACCATGCTGGCGCGCCGGCTGCTATTCCCTGAACAAGGTCGAATGAGTCGGCCTTGGAAAAAGTTTCAATTGAGGAGTTCTAACGTGAGCAACGACACTCTTATGGTTCTGGGTTACGTCGGCATTGGTGTCGCACTGGTTGCTATCCTCTGGCTGCTCGATTCGCTGCTCCTGGGTCTCGCAAACCACTTCGCCAACCGATCGGAAGAATTTCAGCACCGAATTGGAACACAACTCCCCCGCGTTCTCCGGCAAGAAGCAACTGCGGCACGTTTCTGAGAACACGACGAGAGTTTGAAAGATGTGGACTGACGAGGCATGGCGGGCGACAATCTCAAAATCGTCCATTGAATTCGGGTCCCATCATGCCCCCGCGCCCTGCGGCCGCGTCTGCCCCGATTGTCGTGGCACCTGAGCGATTGGCCGAGATTCTAGACATCGCCGAAGACGCGATCATCACGGTCAATCTTCTGCGTGAGATCGTCCTGTTCAATCGGGGTGCGGCCAAGGTGTTCGGATATCGCCCGGCCGAGGTGTTGGGGCGCCCGATCGAGGACCTCCTACCGGAGCGTTACCGACCCGCCCATCCGGCTCAAGTGGCCGGGTTCGCGAGCGGGCCAGACATCTCTCGAGTGATGGGCGAACGGCGCGTGGTGGTTGGCCGGCGCCGAGACGGGAGCGAGTTTCCCGCGGAAGTGACGATCTCTAAGCTTGAGCACAAAGACGGCACGCTGCTGACCGCCATCGTTCGTGATGCGACGACTCGGAAAAAATACGAAGACGCTCTCAAGCGACTCAATCAAGAGTTAGAAGAGCGAGTGCGCGTTCGGACAGTCGAGCTTGCTGAACGCAATCTTCAGCTTGGGCAGAAGAACGAGGAAAATGAACTGTTCGTATATAGCGTCTCCCACGACCTGCGGAGCCCGCTGGTCAATCTCGAAGGGTTCAGCGAAGAACTGGCGACGTCGCTGCGGGAACTCAACCAGGTCCTGGCCGATGATCGGATTCCTGTTGAAGTGCGAGAGCCTGCAACCGATCTCATCGACAACGGGATGGTGGAGTCGGTTGGGTTTATTCGAACAGCCGTTACCCGACTCAGTCGCATCATTGACGCTTTGTTGCGCCTGAGCCGGGCTGGACGGGTTGAGTATCGGCCCCAAGTTGTTGATGTGGCCGGCGTCGTGCGGCGTGTGGTTGGGGCGTTGCAGGTCACCCGTGCGGAGCGACATGCAGAAATTGTTGTCGAGGCATTGCCGCCGGCCTGGGGTGACCCAACCGCGGTCGAGCAAGTGTTCGCCAACCTAATTGGGAATGCTCTGAACTACCTGGATCCCGGTCGCCCGGGGCGCGTGGAAGTGGCGGGCGAAACTGGGCCCGGCTTAGAGGGTGGAGAGGGCTCGCTGCAAAACACGTATTCGATTCGGGACAATGGCCTGGGAATCGGACCGGCGTATTTGCCGAAGCTGTTTCAGGTGTTTCAGCGGCTGCATCCGGATTCTGCTCCTGGAGAGGGAATGGGCCTCGCCATTGTCCGACGGATCCTGGAGCGTCTCGGCGGAACCGTCCGCGCCGAATCGAATCTAGGAGTCGGAACAACGTTCTTCTTTACCCTACCGACGGCGCCAACGACCGCCGCGGAAATCCCGCCGGGCTGATACCCCGGAGTAGTTCGGAAGTGTCAACATGATTCAGAAGCGCCTGATGATTCTGCTTGCCGAGGACGACGACGGGCACGCCAACCTCGTTCAGCGCAACCTGAAGCGGGCTGGTTTCATCAACGAGGTCGTCCGCGTCCGTGATGGGCAGGAAGCCCTCGACTACGTGCGCGGCGAGGGTGCGTTCATCGGCCGCGTGACTGATGCTTCGTTGCTGCTCCTGCTCGATATCAACATGCCGCGAGTCGATGGGATTGGGGTGCTTCAGGCGCTCAAGTCGGACCCTGCCACCGCCCAGGTGCCGGTCATCATGCTGACGACCACGGACGACGCCCGTGAAGTGGAACGCTGCTATCAACTCGGGTGCAGCGTGTACATCACCAAGCCAGTCCAGTACCAGGACTTCGTAGACGCGCTCACGCGCCTGGGCATGTTTTTGGAAATCATCAAGGTGCCTAATGCCAAGAAGTGACGTTCATTGGGAATTGTCATGAGCGCGGCCCTCGTTGAGACAATCTTGCTCCTGGAGGATGATCCCGGCGTTGCCCGGCTCCAGCGGCTACGGCTCGAGCGAGCCGGATATGCGGTCGTCGCCACGGCGACCCCAACCGATGGGATGGAATGTCTCCGGCAGGGTGGAATCGACCTCCTCGTACTCGACAACCGACTGGCTGGCTCCGAAGACGGCCTGTCGTTTTACGTGCGACTCAAGGCGAATGGCCTGGACCTGCCGACCATCCTGGTCACCGGTTATTCGGATGACGCTACGGTCATCAGTGCCTTGCGGGCCGGCGTCCGCGATTACGTGTTCAAGTCGGTCGAGTATTTGGATTACCTGCCAGAGGCCGTTCGCCGCATCCTCGATCAGGAGCGGACCAAACGGGCGCTCGCGGAGACAGCCCGAGAGCGTGAACAAGCGCTGCGCGACCTCCAGGACAAGACGGACGAACTTCGTTCGACGACCCAGCAACTGTGGCAAGCCGCGCGGCTCGCTGGAATCGGCGAGTTGGCCGCCAGCATTGCCCACGAACTGAACAACCCGCTGGCGACGGTGAGCCTCCGGCTCGAAGGCGTGCTGGCCAGGACGCCGACGGATGACCCGCGGCGCCGGCCACTTGAGATCGTCGAACAGGAAGTCGAACGGATGGCCAAATTGGTGGGCAACCTGCTCAACTTCAGTCGGGCCGGTCGCGAACAGGTGTCCACGGTTCATGTGTCCGACGAAGTGCGCAAGACGATCGAATTGACCGAACCGCACCTGCGCCGGCTGCGAGTGGAGGTCGCTCACGAGTCGGCGCCCGATGTTCCCTCAATCATCGCCGACCGTCAACAGCTCCGCCAAGTGTTGCTGAACCTCATCACGAATGCGGGGGACGCCATGCCCAAGGGCGGGCGGCTCACGCTGCGCGTCCGTCGCGGCGAACTGCCCGGCCCGAGGCCCGCCATCGTGATCGAAGTGACCGACACCGGCGTCGGCATTCCAACCGAACATCTCGCGCGCGTGACCGACCCGTTCTTCACCACCAAGGAAGAAGGCAAGGGCACCGGGCTGGGGCTCGCGATCTGCAAGCGCATCGTCGTTGAGCATCGCGGCACTTTCGAGATCGATAGTGTGGTGAACCAGGGGACGACGGTGCGCATCACCTTGCCCGTCACGAACGAGACCAACGTCAACGGCCTGCGCGGCCGGAGCAGGGAGTAGTCATGTCCGAGGTGAAGCGCGGAAACCTGTTGATCGTCGACGACGAAATCGAACTGATGCGGGCGCTACGCGAGTCGCTCGGCGAACAGGGCTTCGCGGTGAGCGGGTTCAACAATCCTGCCGAGGCGATCGAAGCGTTGCGCTCCAGTGACTTCGATTTGATGCTCAGCGACCTAATGATGCCGGAGATGGACGGCATTCAAGTCCTCAAGCGCGCCCTGGAGATCGACCCCAACCTGATTGGCATCATCATGACCGGCCAGGGGACAATCGCCACCGCCGTCGAGGCGATGAAAGCGGGAGCGTTCGACTACATCCTCAAGCCGTTTCGACTGCATGCCGTCTTGCCGATCCTTGACCGGGCGATGGGCGTTCGTCGGCTCAAGATGGAAAATGTTCGCCTCAAGCAGTGCTTGGAGGTATTGACCTTCGAATCGGCCTGCTACCGAATCATTGGTACGTCGCCGGCGACGAGGAAGGTCGTGGCAATGATCGAGAAAGTGGCCCCGACTGAAGCGACTGTCTTGGTCCGGGGTCCGAGCGGGGCCGGCAAGGAACTGGTCGCGCGCGCCATCCACGGCAACAGCTCGCGACGCGATCATCCCCTCGTCACCGTGAACTGCGCCACCTTGCAGGAGAACCTGCTCGAAAGCGAATTGTTTGGCCACGAGAAGGGCGCATTCACGGGCGCCGACAAGGCCAAGGCAGGGCTGTTCGAGGTCGCCGAAGGCGGGACCCTGTTCGTCGATGAAGTGGCCGAAATGTCGCCGGGATTGCAAGCGAAGCTGTTGCGCGTTCTGGAGAATGGACACTATCGCCGCGTCGGTGGCACCACCGAGCGAACGGCAAACGTACGCATCGTGGCGGCAACGAACAAGCCGCTCGAGGACGAGCAAAAGGCCGGGCGGTTTCGCGAGGACCTCTACTACCGATTGAACGTCATCACCATCAACCTGGCGCCCCTCCAGAAGCGACGTGAAGACATTCCGCTACTCATCGAGCACTTGTTGACGACGCGACAGGTCGGAAAGGTCCCGTTCACTGTCAGCCCCGAAGCGATGAGTCGATTCGTGGGATACAACTGGCCGGGCAATGTTCGAGAGTTAGCCAACGTGCTTGAGCGCGCGCAGATCTTGGCCGAAGGCACCGTGATTACAGTCGATGATCTGCCAGACAACATGGTCGGCGGCATTGCCGTTGACCGAGCGCCTGAAGTGGAATCCGCTCCATTCGACCTGGAGGCAGTCGATGGTCATCGGCATGGCCGAGCCCGATGTGGTGGAGGCCGGCGTGCTGACCTGGAAGCCGACAGCGCCGGCGAGGTTGGCAGCACTGTCGTTTGCATTCATCACCACGGTGAGGCCGGCCGAGCTGATGTAGGCAAGATCAATCGCACCGTCGCCGTTGAAGTCGGCGTGCTGCGAACCCTTCTCGAACTGGCCCGAGGGAGTGGCGAAGTTCTGGGCCGCGTAGAAGCTGCCGTCACCCTTGCCGTAGCCGACCTGATACTGGGTAACGCCGCGGACCGCGTAATCCTGGTAGCCGTCGTTGTTGAAGTCGGCGACCTCGATCTCGTAACCGGTCTGGGCGATATTGTAAGTGGCCGGCGGAGCGTACGTGCCGTCGCCGTTATTCATCACGATGCTCATCGACGTGGCGGCATAGGAGTTGGCGACCGCGAAGTCGACGTAGCCGTCGTTGTTGAAATCGCCGGCGGCAAGATAAACCGGAGCGGAATAGGCGGCGATGTTGATGGCCGGATCGAACGAGTCGTCGCCACGGCCCTTGAGAAGGGTGATCGTGCCCACGCTGACCGTGTTCGAGGTCGCCAAATCCAGGTTGCCGTCGCGATTGAAATCGCCGACGATCATGTTCGTGTTGCCGGGGAAGCTGGCGTCCAGGTGGTTCTGGAACGTGCCGTCGCCGTTGCCGAGCAGGACGCTGGCCGTGCCGGAGTTCATGGTGGTCAGATCTAACTTGCCGTCGTTATTGAAGTCGCCGACTTGAATGGAATGGGCGCCAAAGTTGGCCGCGTAGGAAGTCGGCGAACCAAAAGTGCCGTTTCCGTTGCTGAGCAGGACGTTCACCGTCCCCGTGGTGCTTGAAACGGCGAGGTCGAGAACGCCATCGCCGTTCAGGTCCGCAGCTTTGGCGTCGCCGGGGTACGCGCCGGCCGGGTAATCGACCTCCGGTTGGAATGTGCCGTCGCCGTTTCCGATCAGGATGCCGATGACGCCGGAGACGCCATAGTTGACTACGGCCAGGTCGTCCTTGTGGTCGCCGTTAAAGTCGCCGACCGTGATGTTGGACGCGCCGGCGGTCGCCGAGTAGCTCACGGGTGCAAGGAAGGTCGGCACATCGCGGCTTTCGAGCGAATCGAAGCTGAGCGAGGCCCGGCGTGTGCGACGAGCTGACTGACGAGTCGTGAGGTGCTTCCACCAGAACAGGTTTATTTCGAGTTCCCCTTATGACGGATTGAGAATGTCGTCGGACGGGAATGAGATTCGGAACCGACCGTGCCGTCCGCCAAATAGGGGAGCTTTTTTCGAAATGTCCGACACTTGGAGTATTGAATTGCACTGCCGAAATGGCAGCGTGTCGAGCGTTCGGTAAAGGGTGCCAATCAAAGAGCGCCACGAAGAGCGCCAGGGGTGTATCGGGTTGGCGCTCTTTGAACCGAGTTTTGACGAATCTCTTGTAACTAAAACAGGTTACGATTCGACCGGCCAACAGAAAAGTGGCGCCAGAGCAATTTGAAAAAGTGGTCGAAGGCTGGGGATTTCGGTCTCAGTCGCCGATTCGCATTGCACGGCCGGCCGTCGGCAGATTTTCGCGAACCGAAACTGGACCGCGAGCATATCATAATCGGACAAGTACATCCGATTTTGGCGGATCACGTGCCCCTTCCCCACTCTGACTGATACGAATGATGTCTGCCAACAAACTCGTATCGATTCCGGATGGCTCGCTGCTGCGGCGATTTCGCGGCGGCGACGATGATGCCGCCACGCAGTTGTATCTCCGCTATGCCGAGCGACTTCGGAAGATGGCGAAGGCCCAGACGGCGCCGGAACTGGGCCGGCGTTTTGACCCGGAGGACGTCGTTCAGTCCGTCTTCCGCACGTTCTTTCGCCGGGCCGCTGCGGGCGAGTACGAAGTTCCAGCTGGGGACGAATTGTGGAAACTCTTCCTGGTCATCGGCCTGAACAAAGTGCGGGGCCTGGCCGCGCACCACAAGGCCGCCAAGCGCAATGTGCGGCAGACGACCGGCGAGGCGGCGGGGAGCGATGCCGCGGCTCCCACACGAGAAGAGGACTTGCGGATCTTGCAGATGACTATCGACGAGTTACTCGCCCCGTTGCCGCCGAAGCACCGCGAGATCATCACGCTGCGAATTGAAGGCCATGAGGTTGCCGACATCGCCGCGAAAACCGGACGGGCGAAGCGTTCCGTCGAGCGCATTCTGCAAGAGTTCCGAACCAACCTCCAAGGTGTGCTGAATGATCGCCCGTAGCGCTCTCGCCGTTGCCCCCGACCTGGAATTGGACGGGTGGCTCGAACGCTTCGAGGATGAGGCGGCGAGCGGCCACGCGCCCAACCCTGCCGACTTCCTGCCGGACCCATCCCACCCGAAGTACGGTTCCGCGTTGCGCGAGATGCTCCGCCTCGACCTCGAGTTCGCCTGGTCGCGCGGCGAAGAACGGCAGGTCGAGGACTATGCCACGCGCTTCCCCCAACTGTTCAAGGATCCCAACGCCCTCGCGGAAGTTGCCGTTGAGGAGTACCGCCTGCGCCGCGCCGCCGGTGAGGACCCAGACCCGGCTGAGTACCAACGCAGGCTTGGAGTCGAGCTTCCCGTTAAGAAGAAGCCGGCTCCCGACGGGCCGACTTGGGACGGTGAGGGATTCCCACGGGTGGGCGGCATCATCGCACCGGGCTACCGGCTACTGTCAGAACTCGGGCGCGGCGCGTTCGGACGCGTCTATCTGGCGGAGCAGGCAGACCTGGCGAATCGCAAAGTGGCGGTCAAGGTTTCCTCCCGATTGATCGGCGAGGCGCAGACGCTGGCGAAACTGCAACACACGCACATCGTGCCGATTTATGGCGTGCATCGCGTCGGTAAGTATCAGGTGCTGGTGATGCCGTACCTCGGCGCGGCCACCCTCGCGGACGTCATCGCCGCCCGCCGCGATGGTCAATCGGGACGGTTGACGGAGCGGTCCGTTCGGACCGTCGTTGCGCCGCGGTCTAGCTCCGCTACTCCCAAATGGGACGAGGAAGGTTCAAAGGAGAGTCGGGACAGCGCTGCTGCCCTAAAGAAGCCGCCTGCTCCCCAAATCGTGCGCCAAGATCAGAACGCACAGACTGACTGCGATGCCCTTCCGATCGGCGTCGCCATCGCGGATGCTTTGGCGCACGCACACGGTCGCGGCATCCTCCACCGCGACGTGAAGCCCGCGAACATTCTGCTGACGGACGACGGCGCGCCGATGCTGCTCGACTTCAACCTCGCCGCCGACGAAACCGAGCGAGCGGCTTCTGCCGGCGGCACGCCGCGCTACATGTCGCCCGAGCAGATCGAGGCGATGACCAACTCAATCGTCAAGCCCGACGCACGCAGCGACGTCTACTCGCTCGGCCTCGTGCTCCACGAGTTGATCGCCGCCGAATTGCCGTTCCCGGAGCGAAGTGGGCCCTGGGAAAGTATTGCGCCCGCGATGCTCACGAATCGCCAACAACCGCAAGTACGACTTGCATCGCCTGCCATCACCGCGATCCTGCGCAAGTGCCTGGAACCAAATCCGGCCAACCGTTACCAGTCCGCCGCCGATCTGCGTGACGACCTTGTCCGCCAGCGAAACAATCAGACTCTCAAGGTTGCCCACGAACCACTCTCGCGGGAGCGCTTCCGCAAATGGCGGCGACGACACCCGCGTCTCTCTTCGGCGACGACTGTTGGAACAGCCGCGCTAGTTCTGGTCACGGCCGTCGCGCTGACCGCCTATTGGCAGTGGAATCGCGTCCGCGACATCCAAGCACGCGAGGCGCACGCGACCATGGCGCGCACCCGTGACCAGGTGCACCGCCTGGAAATCGACCTCCGCGGCCCCGTCGAACCGATCCGTGAGGCGCACGATAAGGCGCTCGTCGCTCTAGCGTCCTACGGGCTGCCCGCCGACGAGAACTGGAACGCGAACACCAATGCCCGTCGGCTGCCGGCACCGGACGCGGAAGCATTACGCCGCGATGTGGCCTTTGTTCTTTTCTGTGCCGCGGAGTCGGCAGGCGAACTCGGTGCGCGCGCGACCGATGCCGGTCGTCGAACGCAATTGTTCGACGAGGCGCTATTCTTGAACGCTCGGGCAGGCGAGGCGTACCCGTCCGAGCAGCCCATTCGCCTGTTCCTTCAGCAACGGCAAGTGCTGCTCGATCGCGCCGGCCGAACCGAGGAGGCGAAAGCGCTGACGAAGAGAATCGAATCGGCGACGAATCCGTCGGCAGCCACGGAGTTCTTGCAAGCGCATTTCGATCAGGCCGCCGGCCGCTATCGCGAAGCCGCGACGGCGCTCGAGCAAATCGTTTCACGCGGCCGAGCGAATTACACGGCCTGGATGGAGTTGGGTGTCGCTCGTCTGCGGCTTCACAAGTACGAGCCGGCCGCCGAAGCCTTCCTCGCAGCCGCTGCCCTTGAGCCTGAGGAGCCGCGGCCGCTCTACTATCGCGGCCTGGCTTTGCTTTCCGCGGGACGATTCGATCGTGCCGTGGAGTTGCTTGATCGCTACCTCGACCGCCAGCCAAATGAGGCCGAGGCGTGGTTGAACCGGGCACTGGTCCGCATCCGTCTCAAGGACGGTAAGGCAGCGCTTGACAACCTCCCGGCGGCAGAGCGCCTCGGCGGGGCGACCACCCGGCTCTACGCCCTCCGGGAAATGGCGTTCCGGCTCACTGGTCAGGCGCAGGAGGCCGCCGAGCAGCACCGCTTGATGCTCTCGTCGACCCCGGCGAGCGTGGACGACTGGACCATCCGCGGCGAGGAGCGGTTGATTAGCGACGCCGCGGGCGCACTCAAGGACTTTGACGAGGCGCTGGCGATCGATCCCGAAGCGCCGGCCGCCCTTCGCGGGAAAGCCAGTGCTCTGAGCGAAAAGCTGAATCGCCCGGCAGACGCGGCGACAGTACTCGATCGCCTCGTGGCCGGCGAGGCCGCGACCGCGGAGGACCGAGCTGGCTATGCGGTCTTGCTTGCTCGGCTGGGCCGCAAGGACGAGGCGCGCAAACAGGCACGGGCCTGCCTTGCTCCCGAAACGCGGCCGCTCGCGCTCTATCAGGCAGCCAGCGCCCTGGCGGTTCTGGCTGCGACAGCGCACGAGCGAGCCGAAGTCATTGCCATCCTTCGCCGCGTCATCCAGGGCGACGCGGCGTGGGCCAAAGACATGGCTGGCGACTCAGACTTGAAGTCGGTCCAGAGCGAATCGGACTTCAAGGCATTGCTCGAAGGGGCAAAGGTGTTGAACGGCGGGAAGTGATTTTTCGAGATCGACAATGAAACCGCAGAAGAAGCGACTAGGTATCGAACTCCTCGAAGGCCGAGACGTACCGGCGTCGTTCGGCGTGGCGTGGACCGACTCGCGCCATCTGACCCTCAGCTTCGTGCCGGACGGGACCAACGCTTACGGCGAGGTCAGCGACCTCACGACCAAGCTCGACGCCATGATGCCGCGCAACGTCTGGCGTTCCACGATTCTGCGCGCCGCGCAGGCGTGGGCACAGGGGGCGAACATCAACTTCGGCCTCGTCGGCGATGGCGGCCAGGACTTCGGCGTCGCCGGCGCCAACCAGGGCGATGGCCGGTTCGGCGACATCCGTGTTGGCGGCCTGGCGATGGCCGGCGACGCGCTCGGTGAGGGCGTGCCGCCTGATCCCGTCTTGTCGGGCACACTCTCCGGCGATGTCTTCTTCAACACCTCCCACACGTTTACGTCAAAAGAGCTGTACTCCGTCGCCCTGCATGAGATCGGCCACGCACTCGGCATGGCGCCGAGTGTCAAACGCAACTCTGTGATGTTCAATCAGTTTCGCGGCAACAACCACCTCTCGGGCGGTGACCTCGTCGCCTTGCGCTCTCTCTACGGCTATCGCGGTCCGGACGCAGCCGAAGGGCCACGCGGCAACGGCGCCTTCACGCGGGCCACGCCGGTCGAAGTGCCATCCAGCTTCAAGGGCAAGACCCCGCTCATCACCTACGGCGAACTCTATTCCCGCACCGACGTCGACTACATCGCTTTCAAGAATCTTGTGGGGTATGCCGGGCAGGTCACATTGCGTGTGCAGACGGCCGGCGTGAGCTTGATGACTCCGCGGCTGAAAGTCTACGACGCCCAACACAAGCTGGTCGGTGAGGTCCTCGGGACGAACCCGGAAGGCGACTCGATCCAGTTCACCATCCCGCAAACCGTGGACGGGGCGACCTACTTCCTCCGCATCGATGCCGCTCCGAAGGCGGTTGCTCGTATTGGCCGTTACGGCGTGGCGATCACGTTCGACGGTATCAAGCAGGATGATTCGGGCGGCCTGACCCTCGCCCAGATCCTGGCAGGGCCGTACGACGCGATCAAGTCCTCGGACCTGCTCGACCTGTTCGAGCACCCGGACCTCGCTCTTTACAATCAAGACGACGGCTCGGACGATCACGGCGGAGGGGCCGACGACCTGCCCGGCCGCACCGGGCCGCTCGCCCTTGCGCGCTTCACCGCCACGGGCAGCTTGACCAACGCGACCGACGTCGACTTCTACCGCATCCGCTCTGGGCAAGCCAGTTCCGGACTCGCCGTCACGCTCGTGGCCACCGTGCGAACGCTCGGTCCCAACGGAGTCGCCCCGATCGTCGAGGTCCAGGACCAGAACGGCAACGTGCTGCCGATCGAGATCCTGGCCAACGGCAACGGCACCTACACGGTTCAAGCGAAAGGTATTCAGCCCGAGACCGAGTACTTGCTCAAGGTCTCCGGCGGCAGTACCGGCAACTACGCGCTCGACGCCGCGTTCCGGGGCCAGCCGGTGGTCTTGCAGACGTTCGCTTCGGGCTCCGTCTCGAGTGGCCAACCTGCCAGCTACAAGCTGTACGTCGCCCGGACACAGCTCTTTGGTTTCACGCTCGCTGCCACCGGCCCAGCGGGCGCTGCGGTAAACGTGACGATCAAGGACAGCCAGGGCGTGAGCGTTTTCACCTTGACCGCCCTGGCCGGCCAAACCATCTCCGGCCTGAGCGCGTTTCTCGCGCCGGGCGAGTACACCGTCGCGGTTACCTCCGTCGGCGCCGCCGACCCGGTCACGTTTGCCCTGAAAGGCGATGTCGTGTCCGATCCCATGGGCCCACGACCGGATAACACCAAGCTTGCTCCACTTTATCCCGACCCCAACAACCCGGGCGGCTACCTCTATCCGAACGGAACGCCGACCCTGATCCCGTTCCTTTGGGTGCTCTTATGATCCCGGATATTTTTGGCGGACGCGGCCGACCGAAACGACTCCCAATGGCAGAAGCCCAAACAAACACCTGCACACGGAGCCAAGCCATGGCCAAGCCGCGAAAAATACTCAGCCTCGAATCGTTGAATGACCGTGCCCTGCCGTCCGCGACCCTGCTGAACGGCGTGCTCACCGTTGACGGCACCGCTGGCCGCGATGTAATCGTGGTCCGGCAGTCTGGCGCCCGGCTCATCGTCAAGGGCCAGATGATCGACGTGAATGGCACGCTGGTGAAGAGCGTCGCCGCGTCGAGTGTCCACCAGGTAAACGTGGCTGCAGGGGCGGGTAACGACACGATCAATCTGTCCGGCGTTCATGTGCCGACGTCGGTTGACGCCGGCGACGGGAACGACACCGTCTTCGGCGGCACGAGCGACGACGTGATCGACGGGGGCGCAGGGAACGACCGCATCAACGGCGGACAGGGCAATAACGACGAACTCGGCGGCAGCGGTGATGACTCGCTCAATGGCGGGGCGGGGAACGACTCGCTGTTCGGCGAAGCCGGCGACGACCGCCTGAATGGTCAGTCCGGCAATGACGACATGGACGGTGGGGCTGACGACGACGTGCTCCGCGGCGAGGCCGGCGACGATTCTCTCCAGGGCGGCGACGGCAACGACGACCTCAACGGTGGAATCGGCGACGACAACGATGACGGGGGCGCCGGCAACGACCGCGTCCAGGGCGGCCAGGGTCGCGACCACAACCAAGGTGGCGGCGGCGACGACTCCGTCGGCGACGTGAACGACCACCACTCCGCCACAGAGGCCCACGGGGCGATCACCGCGATCGACCTCAACGCTTCCCAGGTCACGATTCAGACGGAGTCCGGCAGCTCGGTCACTTTGACAGTCGACGCCAACACGCGAATGGAGCGGAGTAGTGCGGACGCCACGCTCGCCGACTTCCAGGTCGGCGATTGGGTCGAAGCGAAGTTCACGGCCGCCGGCGTGGCCACGAAGTTGGAGTCGAACGTTGAGGGCGACAATAATCCGGGCGGCGACAACAACGGCATGACCAGCGTCGAGGGCGTTGTGACTGCGATCGACGTCAACGCCTCCACGGCCAGCCTCCGGACCCAGTCCGGCAACACGGTCGTCGTGGCTGTCACGCCCAGCACGCAGATCGAACGCAACGACCACTTCGCCACGCTCGCCGATTTTCAGGTGGGCGACAACGCGGAGGCCAAGTTTGATTCGCAGGGAAACACAATCAAGCTCGAGAGTGAGGGCTTGTAATAACTGGCCCTTCGAATGCAACACGCTCCCCGAGTCGCTGGCAGGGGCTTGGGGAGCGATTCGGTCTTGCAAAGCACCGGATCAAAAAAACATCGACTTTCCGCATAGATGAGGTTGTGCCACAGGCAGCTCGTGCGCAGCCGCTTCAAATCTTTGTTAAGCAGTCTGGCTGGCAAGAGCCTGTGCCTGCATGCGCCGCAAGCGCTAGGGCATCTACGAAATAGATGGTGACACATCTAACCACTTCTTCTTGCACAAGTAGTTACCGATTGAATTTGGATCATGGGACGTAAGTCAGATTTCTCGCCACGCCGATCGAGACCGCTGGGGTCGCACTCGAGGTAGCGTGTGCAGCAACTCCTCGAGCCCGAGAGCGCAGCGGGTTGGCACCGTTAGCCGAAATCGCTGAAAGCTAACCCCAAAAAACGCCAACAGCCGAGCGCACTCTCACTCGGCTGTCGGTGTTAACCAAAAGGTAGCCCGGGTTCGCGTAATGATCAGAAAGCTCTTGATTGCCGGAGACGCGAACCTGAATCAAACCAATTGGCAGCGAACCATCTTGGAGAATGGCGCCTCGTGATGGAACAATGCGCCTTCAGCAACAAGTAATGTACGTGAAGGTCGCCTCGTGAAGACACGGCCGTTACGTCAAACGAGGCGTTGCCGATGAGGCGCAAGCTGGCAATCCCGTCCGCGTGATTACAAGATTGATTAAATGGCAGGAAGGCTGCCAACAACTCGTCGCAACGCGCACCGCACGAATCCACAACGTTCAGCGGCAGGAGAAGGTGCCGAGAGGATACCCAATTATGACGATCATGTGGGGTCGGCGGGCTGTTATTTTTCTGGTGGCCGGCCTGTTTGGTTGCCATCGCCCGGCCGTTACCAATCTTCTGCCTACCAGTGACGAGCGACCGGGTGCCAGCGGAGCCGAACATTTTCGTGGAATCAAGCCCGGTGATGAGCGTGAGGTGGTCAGTATCAAACTCTGTTGGTGCCCTCCCGGCAAGTTCACGATGGGAAGCCCGCCCGGTGAATCTGATCGCCGACCCGATGAAGAACAAGTCGAGGTCACGTTGACGAAGGGCTTTTGGATGGCCAAGTTCGAGACGACACAAGGCCAGTGGAAGCGGCTCGTCGGAAAGTTGCCGGGCGCGTTCACGATCGAATTGCCGGAGGACGATAATTTGCCGGTGGGGAATGTCAACTTTGCTCAGGCGGAAGAGTTCTGCCGGAGGCACACCGAACAAGGGCACAAAGCGAGCGAGTTGCCCGCCGAATGGGAGATTCGGCTGCCGACCGAAGCCCAGTGGGAGTATGCCTGCCGGGCTGGTACAACGACGGCAACTTCCTTCGGCGACCAATTGAGCAGCAAGCAGGCAAACTTCAAGGGCAAGCCTTACAACGGGGGCGAGCCTGGTCCGTCACTTGGGAAGGCGGCCAAGGTCGGCAGTTACCCGGCCAACCCGTGGGGGCTGCAAGACATGCACGGCAACACATTCGAGTGGTGCCGGGACTGGTATCATGTCAAACTTCCCGGTGGGGTAGATCCAGACCTATATGCCGCCAAGGTATCGGCGGCAGTGAATCGCGACGGCACTTTCTCGCGTGTCCGCCGGGGCGGCGCCTGGACCGACGATGGGTGGCCGTGCCGGTCGGCATGTCGGGTTCGATTCGAGCCGGAACGGGCGTACGACCACATCGGCTTTCGCGTCGTGGCCGTTCAGCGCTGACAAGGTTCGCAAGCATAATGACTCGAATTGCGTGTTTGGTTGGCAACGGTTACGGCTGATCTCAGAAA
Organism: Gemmataceae bacterium; assembly: GCA_036266155.1. Classification (GTDB taxonomy): domain Bacteria; phylum Planctomycetota; class Planctomycetia; order Gemmatales; family Gemmataceae; genus SIAJ01. The sequence continues at coordinate 49,180 of DATANR010000288.1, forward strand.
GTGACGGTCAACGTGCATAGGATGGATGGCAGAATGCTAACGGCCACCGTAGCGAGAACGCCGGGCAATTTGCTGATGATGGGCAAACTGGATCTGCTTGAAAGCAACCATTCCCATTGGCTCGTTTGCTGACGCTCATGCCACCGCTGGGTGTCAACGGGCGCGAACATGCGGTGGAAAATTGGCCTTTGACAGGAAACAAGCAGTCTGGGCGGCAAGAGGAGACAATCGATGATTCATCGTTCTTTGGCGGCCGCGTCGGTCGCGATTATCGCGCTTACGTCCTTACCGGCGCAGGAGAACACGGTGCGGCCGAAAGGGCCGGCGCCCCTCTTCTTCATCGTCACCGCCGTCAACTCTGACGGCCTCGTCGTCGAACCAGTCCCCTTGCCGACCAAAGAAGTGTACCCAGAGAAGATCGTGTACGGGCCAGCATTCAAAGGAATGGATGCCACGAACCCGAAAGGAAAGAAACTGACCCCCGACGAGGTAGCCAAGTGCCTCAAGCCTGGCAGCGTGATCCTCGTGAACGTGGATGATAGGCCGATTGATGCTGCCTATCTGGCCATCCTGAAGGACGATACCGTGATCCTGGCCGGCGTCGTGCCGCCGAGCCGAGGCGAAGGGATCAAGCCTCGCAAATAAGCGCGCATCTGCAGAATCCGCTATTGAATCTCAGTTGGGAGGTTTGACGAGCAGAACGTCAATGCGCATCCAGCGCAACTCCGGGACCGGCCGCAGTCAACATGCTTCCGACATCCGACGGTCCATCCGCCCAGACGGATGCGGGTGGCAGTTGCCGGATGATAGGTTTCGAGCTACGGCGAGAAAGTGCCGTCGAAAACCTGAATGTCGCCTTTGGGCGAAACCACCACGTCGCGTGGGTAGTCGACTACCGGCGGGTGACCTCGCCGACCAGCGTTCCTGCGGGCGTGAACTCACGGAAGTTGGTCGGGTTGATCCACAGCGTCTCGACTTGCAAGACATTTGCCGGCGTGATTCGCGCTTCGAGGCAAACAATCCGCGGCGAAATCCGATGGCGCGATCGCATGTACGGTCCATGGCAAGTTCGGATGAACGGGGAGGGTCACGGACGGACGATCAGACCGCCCCTTTCCGGCGAGCTCGAGGGCGGGCCACTGGGGTCGTTGAGTGAACTGGGCTGCGGCCGATGCTTTGGTTCCTCCGGCACTCCCTTGAGCCGCCGGACTTCTTCTTGAAGTTGCTCAATGACGCTGAGCAGCGCTTCGACCAGCGGCGTCAATTG
>DATANR010000289.1:0-9494 GCA_036266155.1 Gemmataceae bacterium
CGCCCTTTGAAATGCGAGGCGCGTTAGGTCGCCTCGACACGCTGCACCAGGCGTTCCGCCAAATGTGACCGTTCGACTTGCTCCCATCCATTATTTCGGTCGCCAATCCATGCCAGTCGGTTCTTGCCTTCCAGCGTGTTCGCCACCATCAGGTCGGCGTCCGATTGCGCCCGAGATCTTTGGGCGAGTCCTTTCAATTCCACGTCCGTTACACCTACTTCCAGCTTGAACTTCACGAACCTGCCGCGAAAGGCCCAAGTCGTTCGCACCATGTCCGCGAGTTTGGGCGTCGGGGTGAGCCGCAACCACAGCTCCGGATGATGGCTCTTGACCTTCCCCGCCGACACGTCGACTAACTTGCCGTTCGTCCATGCCGCGGTCATCGGGTCAAAGTGCGCTCCCGTGACCGGAGCATAGGTGCCTGCCAGATGATAATCGCTCACCGCGGCCGCGTGGATCAGCCCGTCGAATTGGTTGCCGCGAACCAACTCGGCCATTGCATGGTGCAGGTCGTCGAATGTCCGATACCGGCGAATGATCCAACGGGTATCGGCGTTGAACGCCTGGGCCAGGTCGCGAACGACTTCGGGATGCGAGGTGAGCAGCGTGACCGCGTGCCCGCGACGATGGGCTTCGAGCGCGATACCAGTGCCGGTTCGTCCCGTGAACACATTGGTAATGCAGCGCACCCGGTCGACGGGCGTTTGCGTGTTGCCGGCGGTGACGAGAATGTTCATCAGGAAAGATCCGGTCGCAAGACGTCGAGCGCGCGCTGAAACAGGGCGAGCAAGATCAGGCCTAACGTGAGCGTCAGCCAGGGCCCCATCGTCTTTACGTCGAACAAGAACATGACCGTATCGGAACCGTAGGGACTGGTCGGTTCAATCAATCGGTCCTTGGTGAAGAGCGCCATCTCACGTTCCGGCGGATTGGCGATCCTCTCCGCGATCTGATGACGGTCGGCTGAAATCTCGGGCGGCGGCGCGACGATGATCGGTTCGTCGTCCTCGTCATCGAACTTGTGGATGATGCGTGCTGGCTTGGGGTCTTCGATGACCGGGGCCGTGCCCGCATAGTCGACGGCATAGCCGGTTACCTCGCCACCGTTCGGCGTTAGCAGGCCGCGCATTTCCGGCGGTTGGGCGTCGATGGGCGCGTCATCGGGGACTTCTTCCGTCGGTCCGAACATGCGTGTCCGCGGGTCGTAAGCATTCAACGGGCGTTTCGGCTTGCGGCGCCGCCGCGGCCGGGCTGGTTCAACTTCCTCCTCCGGATCGAACACAAAGGAGACGATCATCCCCAAGCGACCGAGCAGACGTGCGTAAAAGAAGAAGCTGATTGCCGCGATCGGCGCCAGTGCAGCCGCCCAGGCCACGGTTGCCTTCGATGTGTGAATCATGACAAGATCGAACGTGAGGATCACGACGGCGAGCGCCGGAGCGCTGAACAGGTAGAAGCCAAAGGTCTTGATCGGCCGCTGAGCGAACGCAACGAGCAAGCGGGGCCGAAATGGCGTCCAGCGTGTTTCCGCGGACATCGACGACAGCAGACCGATCGGAAAGAGCAGCCAAAACGCGGCGCCGGCGATGACGGTCGCGGCCGCCGTGTGACCAGCGACTAGACGAGCCACGACGATCGACGGCCCTGCCCAGATCGCGATCAAGAAACCGAGATACACGGCCTTCCCAATATGATCGGCGAAGGCATCGTCCGGCCAATCGATGCCGTCACGCATCCATTTCTTGAACGATGAACCCTGCCACGACGGGCCGTCGGCGGTCGCGGTGGCCGAGCTTTCCACCACCGTCAAGAAAAAGTGCGCGGCCTGCGCTGCCACGAAGGCCCCGAGTATCCAGGTGGCAGCCAGCAACGGGACGAAGAGGAAAGCGGACATGGCTGCTGGTCACCGCTCGTTCATTTCTTCGCGGCACCCACCTGATACACGTGTAGACGATCGGCGGCCGGCGGAACGACGATCAGTACCCGCGCGTTCGGCGCCCAAAACAGGCGTTTATCAAGCGCCAGATTCGGATTGTCGCGCTCGAAGGGATCAGTCTTGCCGTCGAAGCCCGGCAAGTCTTCAAGCGTGGCCAACGCCTTGTCGGCCGCACTGCCCCAGACGCTGACGGATCGCTTACCACCCGCCGGGCCCGCGACCGACAGATAACCGGCGCCTTCGATGGCAGGCACCATCGTCTCGCGTGGGCCGACGGGCTTAGCGTCCAAATCGAAAGCGCCCTTGTCGGTGTACATCCTTTGGCCGTTGGCCGCCGGGAGCACTTGGCCGACCGATTCGCCGAGGTAGGCGCCCTTGATTGCGTTCCCTTCGAGTTTGGCAATTTGCAGCCCGCTCGGCTGCAATTGCTGGAATGAGACGCCGAGCGTTCGCCCGTCGGCCGACGCACGCAGGAACGCGGCTGCTCCCGTCGTGACTTTGAATTCCCCCTCAACCTTGTCGATCTTGACCTCGTTCAACGATTGCAATTCGAGGAATGTCAGCGACATCTTGCTCGCATTGTTTTGCGCCGGCAATCCGCCGAGAATCAACGGTCCGGCCGTCGCGCTTCCCATCGCCGCCAAGGTCGGCTTCTGACGCACTTCGAGCGTCTGGTCCATTTCGAGCTTGAGCGTCGCGAGATCGTAGCGGATGACAACCTTCTCGGTCGGGTAAACGACAACGAGCTTGTCCATGCCGGCCGCGAACAGCAGGTCATCGGTGGTGACCGGCAGCGTCTTGATGACCTTGAGCGTGTTGGTGTCGAACAGCACCAGCTTGCGTGCAGTCGGCACGTGGAACACTAGGTAACGGCCGCCGCCGCCTACGCATGCGTCGCGGATCTTGCCGGGAAGCGCAACCTCAACGTGCGCGCCCATCATCTCCGGCGCGGCCAGCGTGCTCTTTGTGGTTGATGGTTGAACGAGCTTGGCTCCGGCCGCGATCACGGGAATATTGGGGGCCGGCGACTTCTTCGGTTCAACAGGGTCTTTCTTCGGGTCCTTCTTGGGTTCCGGCGTTTTGAGACCCGGAGCCGCCGTGTTGAACACGGTGACGTTTTGATTGACGCGGCGTCCTTCTGACCCGGCCGACACCAGGAACGTCAATCGATCCCGTTTCTCGTCGGCCGGCGGCGTCCAGCGCACTATGCCGTCTTGATCCGCAGTCGCACCGACGAGCCCCGAGACGGACCAAAGGTTGACCGGGCTGTTGGAAAGCACGCGCACACGGTACTCGAACGGCTTCCCTGGGGTAAACGAATCGGGCGGTGTGCTTGTGATGGCAAGCGTCGGCTTCGGGCTGCCCTCCAACGAATCGAGTTTGGCAACTTCGACCTTGTCTCGGCTCGCGGGCACCGCGTACACGGCCTGAGCGTCCGGCACATAGTGGATGAAGCGTTGAGCGTTCTCCGGCTCCGTTGGCTTGAATGGCTGAGGCAGCCCGTGAAAGGAAACCACGGTCGCTGTCTTGATCCGGCGCATCGCTGACACCTTAACAGCATCAGCGATTCCATTGGCAGCCTCCACGTCAATTTCAAATGATCCCGTAACGGAGGGAAGGCGTACGACGTTTGGATTCACGACGCTCTTGCTTGCCCACTGGACACCTGGGCGAGCCGGTTGAAACCCCAATTGGGAATAAACAAAGTTCCCGTCAAATGTGAAGGCGGCGTAACTGAGGCGACTGTCGGTCGGCGCTTTGTAGGCGGAAGCTTGCTTGCCGTCACGAGCCACAATGACGGCGCCGCGTGCATCCTTGCCTTTCGGCAACCCGATCCAACGTGAACCGTTGGCCGCCGCGACCAGGTAAATGTCACGCGGCAAATCGGCGGGCGGCTGGCTTTGCCAGCCGACGTCGGCTGGCGTCAGTGAGTCGACATCCAGAAACTGCGCGGGCCAGGGACCAGCCGCGGCGTCGGTGATTACCAGTGCCGGCCCATTCGAGCCCGAGCCGAGCGCAATGTCACGGAGGTTGCCTTCAAAGGGAATTGGCCCGTCTTTGTCCTTTTCCATCGTGACGAGATCGAACCGATGCACGACCTTGGTGGCCGGCTCGATTATCAACAGCTTGCGGGCGCCGGCCGTGAAAATCGTTTCCGTGCCGGCGATCGGCAACGCCTTGACCACATCCGCGGCCGAGACGTCGAACACGAGCAGTTTTTTCTCTTCTGGACAACACAGGAACAAGAATCGGCCATCGCCGCCGGCACACATATCCGTCACTTTGCCGGGTAGGGCGATGGTTTTGCGATCGCCGTCGAATTGCACCGGCTTGATCGGGAGCAGTGCGTCCGGGTCCTTTTTGGGTTCCGCGGCTTTCTTGGCTTCGGGGACCTTGGCCTCCGGCCCCTTCGCATCAGGATTCTGCGGCCCCTGTTTCAGCCGCGGATCGTCTGGCGGCGGATTATTGACCGCGACAGTCTTGTCCGGCTCCTGGAACCACATGACATAGGCGGCCACGGCGCCGCCGGCCCCGAGCATCAGAAATACAAGCAGGCCGACCACCAGGAGAAGTCCCTTGCCGGACTTCTTGCGCGGTTGGTCGTCGTAATCATCATCATCCTCGTCGTCATCGTCGCGACTTGATCGCCGCTTGTTCGGGACGATCTGGCCGTCCTCGTCGAACACCGCACGCGGTTTGGGTCGTCGGGGTGACTCCTCGTCATCGTCGTCGTCAACGTCCGTCGCCCGTGCCGATCGCCGCGGGGATTCGTCTTCTTCGTCATCATCGTCTGACGTAGCGGCCGGCTTGCGAGGCTCGTCGTCGTCGTCCGTCGCTCGCGCACTTGCGGCTACACGACGGGGACGTTCGTCGTCCTCTTCCTCATCATCGTCGCTCTCCGCCCGGCCAGGCTTGCGAGGAGCCTCGTCATCGTCTTCGTCGTCATCGCGCCGGCGAGCCCGTGCGGACTTGGGTGGTGGATCGTCTTCTTCGTCCTCCTCATCGTCTTCATCGCGACTACGTGCCCGTGCCGACTTGGGTTGTGCGTCGTCTTCCTCGTCCTCATCGTCATCTCGAGGCCGCGAACGTGATGGCAGCGGCCGGTCGTCTTCCTCGTCCTCATCGTCGCCGCGTCCGCGCGCGCGTGCGTACGTAGGTCGCGGATCGTCTTCGTCCTCATCGTCGTCGCGACCCCGCGATCGCGCGGGCTTGGGTCGCTCGTCCTCATCTTCATCGTCGTCGCGGGCACGTGAACGTGCCGGCCGAGGTCGTTCATCCTCGTCCTCGTCCTCATCGTCGCGAGATCGTGATCGCGGCCGATCGTCCTCGTCATCATCATCGTCGCGACCGCGCGACCGCGACGGCCGGGGCCGTTCGTCCTCATCGTCATCGTCATCGCGACCGCGGCTCCGCGAGACGCGCGGCCGTTCGTCCTCGTCATTACGCGCCGAACTCCGGCGGCCAACCGGCGGCCGGTCGTCGGGTTCTTCATCTTCGTCATCGTCCAGAACTTCAAAACCTGTGTCGGCCGCGCGCGGCGGTAACGGCGGAGGCGTCGGCAGCGGCGGCGGACCCGCCTTGGCCGGCGCCGGCGGTGCGGGTGAAGCTGGCGTGGCCGTTGGCACCGGGATCTGAATGCCACATTGTTGACACGGAATCGTGCCGGTCGCAGGGGCATCCGCGGCGAGTTCGGTGCTCGCGTGGCATTCGGGACAGACGACGGAATTGGACATGCGGCAAACCTGGGACGGGCGGGACGGGAACTCGCGTCGCTCTTCGGCCATGCTACGAACGGCAGTCCGGTCACTCAAGACGAGGTGTTACGGCAACCGAAAATGCCACGAGGGCGGCCGATCGGCCGCCCTCGCTCTCATTCACCCGCAAGCACTCAGTCGTCCTTCTTCGGCCGAGTCGGACGCTCGAACGTGACCGTGAACGGCTCGCCAATCAGCGTCTTCCACTTCGACTTCTGTTCCGCGGTCAGGACGTCGACAGCCTTCTCCGTCGCTTCTTTTGTCAAGGCAGTGATCTTCTCGCGCGTCTCCGGAGGCAGCGGACCGAAGCCGCCCTTGCCGCCGCCAGCGCCGGCCCGCAATTCCTGCACGTCCTTCTGCAACTCGTCGTTGATTTCCTTCAGTTTCTTCTTCTGCTCGTCCGTGATCTTCAGGTCAGCGACGTTTTCGGACTTAAGATAGGCGGCCGGTCCACCTTGTTGCCGCGAGATCTGTTTCAGGCGGGTCATTTGTTCCGGCTTGAGGATCTTCTCGACTTCCTTCATTGGACCTTCAAGCTCTTCCTTGAAGACTTCGCGAATCTTCTCCTCGAGTTTGTCCTCGGGCACATCCTTGAGCGTCCCAATCTTCTCGAGCATCTTCATGCCCTTTTCTTTCTGCTCGTCGGTCAGCTCCTTACCCTTGCCGCCCTTGCCGAACCCGCCAAAGAGCCCGCCGCCGAACCCGCCCACGACCTTCTCGCTGCAGGCCTTGATCTGGTCTTCATCCATCTTCAGTTCTTTTTGCACGCCCTTGTTGTTCACGATCAGGGCCGGGTTGTTCATCAGAACCGGCATCGCGGCCTTGAAGACCTTGATCATTTCCGGATCGAACTGCTGAGCCGACGACTGCATACTCAGTGCGGTCATCGCCGCGAACAGGGCGGTGGCCAGCAAAATACGACGCATGGTGCGAACTCCCAGAAAGGGAAAGAGATTGGTCCGGGGTGTTATACCCGCAAAAAGGCGTCGAGTTGCAATGACGCGCGAAAATTCGCACGATATCGATTTTAATAATTGCGCTGCCGGTGCATCAGGCGGAATCCAGGCCCGGCAGCTCCAGCCGGAAGCACGCGCCGACGCCTTCGCCGCCGACGCCGACACTGAGTCGCCCGCCGAGGTAGTGTGCCCAGCGCGTCGCCAGCGCCAGTCCGAGACCGACACCGCCGGCCTTGACATCCGCATCATGCCCACGGCGGAAGGGCCGGAAGATGCGGCACTTCTCACCCTTGTTGACGCCCGGCCCGCGGTCCTCCACTTCGATTGCCAGCCGACCATTCGCCTCGACGGCCCGCAGGATAATCCGTGGATCGCTGGCGTCGCGCGAGTATTTTTGCGCGTTGTCGATCAGATTGCCGACCACTTGTTCCACCAGTCCGGGGTCGGTCGTGACTTGCACCGCCGCGCCGAGACGATTGTCGATCACCAACTCCTTGCCGGCAGCCGCACAGCGCTCGCGCCAATTGCGCACAAGCTGGTCGAGCAAATCGGCAACCGGCGTCGTTCTTTTCTCAACCGCTGGCCGCGACTTTTCGAGGCGGGCGAAGTCGAGCACGTTGCCGATGAGACGGTGCAGCCGATCGGCTTCCCCGTTCAGTGTCGTCAGGTACTCAGCCTTTTGCTTTTCTTCAGTCACCAATCCGCTGGACAACAGGTCGAGGTAGAGTCGGAGTGTTGTCAAAGGCGTGCGCAGCTCGTGCGTGACGGCGGAGACGAAGCGGATACGGCGTTCCGATAAATCGAGCAGTGTCCAGCCGCCGAGGCCGATCGCGATCAAAGCTACCAGCACCGCCGACCACGCACACGCGAGGCCGATCCGCAACGGCGTCCAGCCCGCGGGCGGCAGCGTCGCCGGATCAATCGACGCCGGTTGATCAGCGATTGCTTCCACCACCGGATCAAACTCGACCGGCAGCGCCGCCATCGCTCGATCTGGATGCGGTGGCTCCCCGGGCGACAAGGGCACCAGCTGAGCGTCCGGGAAAAGGTCGACCACTTCTGCCTTCAGCAGCGTCTGCAGCTTGGGCCAGTCGATGGCAAAGCCCTGGAAGACGGGTTTGCCGCCAACCTTGGCGGCACGAACCATCAGCAGTGCCTCGGGTTGTTCGGCCGACGGCAGCCAGACCGGGCGCAAAGTCCCGAGTTGCACGTCGACCGTCTGGTATTCTTTGGTTTTCTTTTCGGCCGTCGTCCCTCCGCCGAAGCCGCCGCCGGGAGCGAGCGGCATGTTCGCTCGATTGTCGTCATAGATGTACGCCCAGCGTCCCTCGCCGCGATTCGTGACGGAGAAGACAACACGATATGCGTAGTCCAGTTGCTCGGGCGTGAGTGGATTTGTGCTGACTGCTCGGGGATTCTGATTCACCTGCTCCTGCGGCGGCCCCGGGGTCGGCGCTGCCGCGCCTTTGTTGGCCCCATCTTGCTTAACGTCATTGTTCCCAGCAGTGTTCCCAAGATAGTTCCCGGCTCGGCCATTGAGCCGCGAAGTATTCACCGTGGCCACCAGCTCGGCCCACTTTTGCGCGTCGTGATCGCTTTCCGTGGCCGTTACGCCTATCTCACGGAACGTGGTCATGATCGACGCAGCCGGAAAACGCAGTTCCAAATTCTTCAGAACGGCCGTCCGCTCCGGAGTCACATTGTTGAGCGCCAGCTCCAGCGGTTGCTTACGCAGTGCGTGTTGCAGGTCGTCCGCGATCACCTGCGGCGACGTCCAGCCGTTCGGGTCAACCTGAAAATGGAGGGTCATCCATTCGGGGATTTCGCACGTCAACAGCGGCGACGGCAGGAAAACGAGCCCCGGTGCAAACGCGACGCGGTCGACGGTCAACGCCGGGAACGGCGTATGCAAGGCCGTGTACTGCGGGTACGGCCGCGACTCTTCACGAGCCAGGGCGCCGGTAAGCCGCGTGTCGAGCCGCCAGAGGGCATTGCGCAGAGCGTCGGTGCGTTCCTTTTTTGCTTGAAAAAGTTCTTCCGAAGCGCGCGCGTTGGCGGCAGCAAGACGCTGTTCATCTTCGACGCGCAACGCCGCCCGCGTCGCCCAGCCGAGACCGCCGAGCAACAGCGCCGCGATGCCGAGGAAGGAGAAGAAGCCGGTAAGCTTGCCGCGGAACATGTCAAGGGTCAGGGGTCAGAGGACTGGTAAGCACTTGATAATCATCGGCCTGTTGCAACGGATTCCTCGGCAACATGAACATTGCGATCAACAGTGTTGCGCCTGCACTTCCCCACCACAGCCAATAGCCCGGCAAACAAAGGACGGCAGATGCATATATCGGCAGAATACACATGGAAAGGAGACTGCCTGAACTGCTTGCCACGATCGCCCCGCGTCGTCGACCGATTGCCAAACACGCGAACGACATCCACATCGCGGGATTTGCCAACCAAGCGAGCGAAAACTCGATTCGTTCCAAGTCCCAAACATCCTCATCCAACGTCATGACTCGGAACCCGACCTGAAAGGCCTCATACCCAAAGTGGTAGCCGTCGCTGCCACTCTTGAGCACCGGTCCGGTTACGGGCATTGCAAGCGACAACAGATATAGAGTGGGTGGCAGCCAGGGCAGCCAGCGCCACCGATCGGCATTCATTGAGACTTCTCGAAGTGCCGTCGCATACCAAAGATTGTACCACGACCGCCCTGTAATCGGGTAGGAGGCGGGGTTACCCCGCCGTCCTCCCACACCACCGGACGTACTTGCGTATCCGGCGGTTCCTAACTGGGTTGTAACGCCTCGTACCGACGAACGAGATTCACCAGCCCAAGGGCATTCCACCAAC